>NZ_CP017689.1:3130835-3496252 GCF_001831495.1 Thalassotalea crassostreae | reverse complement strand
GTCAATTTAATCATGCCGGAATTTCGCTAGAGCTTACCAGTACAACCAGTTGTGTTATTCGCCAATATCCTGCGCAACTACGAGAGCAAAACTTAACTGAAAGCTTTTACTTACTTTTAACCTTGTTGATGAAAGCCAAAGAAGTTACTGAGCAGAACTGGATTGAAGCATTTGCGGTGATGAAATTGCCAAGCAAGCTAGAGTTGCATCAAGCCGCACAACTACTAATTAATGCCAATCAACTGAATAATTTTGATTTTTCTGAGTATCTACGCTTGAATTGTCTGCATGTGGACCTCACATCATGTATCAAGCAACTAGAAAACGGCAAATAAATTACATTAATGGGCAATACTAACCAGCAACCACCAGTGATTTGCATTATGGGGCCAACTGCCTCAGGTAAAACTGATCTGGCTTTTGGTTTAAGTGAACATTTGCCCTGTGACATTATTAGTGTTGATTCAGCGCTGATTTATAAAACCATGGATATTGGCTCAGCTAAGCCAACAAAAGCAGAGTTAAGCAAATATCCCCATGCGTTAGTTGATATAATCGATCCTGTTGAAAGCTATTCAGCTGCCGATTTTTGCCGTGATGCCATGGCTTTAATTAACGAAAGTCGCAAAAAAGGTCGAATTCCTGTGCTCGTTGGCGGAACCATGATGTACTTTAAGAGTCTCATCGAAGGTATTTCTCCTTTACCCGCGGCAGATGGTGATATACGTGCGGTGATTGAACAAGACGCAGAACAACATGGGTGGCATTATATTCACCAGTTGTTAGCCGACGTTGATCCAACTTCAGCTCAGCGTATTAATGAAAACGATTCTCAGCGATTAACTCGAGCATTAGAGGTATATCGAGTTAGTGGTAAAACGCTAACTGAGTTGCAAGCAATTAAAGGCGAACACTTAACTGGTGATATTTTGCAGTTTGCGATTACCACCAAAAAACGCAGCGAATTGCATGACCGTATTGAGTTACGTTACAACATAATGCTCGAACAAGGCTTTAAAAATGAGGTCGAGCAATTAATGCAACGTGACGATTTACATGAAAATTTACCATCGATTCGTTGCGTAGGTTATCGTCAAATGTGGCAACATTTAAGTGGCGAATTTGATTGGGATGAAATGGTATTTCGTGGCGTTTGTGCGACAAGGCAATTGGCGAAAAGGCAATTAACCTGGTTACGCAGTTGGCCAAACCTTAATTGGTTAACGACTGGCGATGACAGCAATTTGTCGAAAATTTTATCTCAAGTCGCTGAAATTGAGAAAAACTAAGATAAATACTTAAAATAAATCGATTTTATTTTGCTCAAATGCTTATTCATTAGCAAAGTTAAAATCATAGTGTATACTTAAAAAGCTCGTTGTTAATACCTCTGTAAAGTTAAGCTTAAGCATTTGGTATAACAAGCAAAATTTGAAATTACCAAATGTTAAGTCAGTTGGTACCTAGATTTGCTAAATCGAACTTCTTTGTTCCCCCTAAAAAGACAAAGATATGTCGATATGTAAATAGGATAAACAATAACAATAAGGAGCCTATCTAATGGCAAAAGGGCAATCTTTACAAGACCCATTTTTGAATGCGTTACGTCGTGATCGCATTCCTGTGGCAATATATCTTGTCAACGGTATAAAGTTACAAGGTCAAGTTGAATCATTTGATCAGTTCGTAATTTTACTTAAAAATACAGTGAGCCAGATGGTTTACAAGCACGCTATCTCAACGGTAGTGCCGTCTCGCGCAGTAAATACAACTCCGGCTGAATTTAATCAACCGATGGAATAAGCGTTAATGAAAATGAATTGGAGTTGCTCATTTGTTTGATAGACATCAAGCAGGTGAGCAAGCAGTACTTGTTCACATAGACTTTCCACAAGAAAACGCCCGCGAAGACCTACAAGAATTCGAAATGTTAGTTTCTTCTGCTGGCGTTAATTGTTTAACCGTAGTAACGGGTAAACGTGACACCCCGCATTCAAAATTCTTTGTTGGTAGTGGTAAAGCTGAAGAAATTGCAGACGCTGTTAAGTTATATGACGCTGATGTGATTTTGTTTAATCATATCTTGTCACCGTCACAAGAAAAAAATCTTGAAGCATTATGTGAATGTCGAGTACTCGATCGTACCACTCTAATTCTCGATATTTTTGCTCAAAGAGCTCGAACTCACGAAGGTAAAATGCAGGTTGAGCTTGCTCAATTAAAGCATATGAGCACCCGACTTATTCGAGGTTGGACTCACCTTGAACGTCAAAAAGGTGGTATCGGTCTGCGAGGTCCGGGTGAAACTCAGTTAGAAACAGATAGACGATTACTACGCGAACGTATGCATAGTATTCGTGGTCGTCTAGAGAAGGTTGAAAAACAACGTTTTCAAGGTCGACGTGCTCGTTCACGAGCAGAAATACCAACGGTTTCTTTAGTTGGTTATACTAATGCGGGTAAATCTACACTGTTTAACCGCATTACTAATGCCAGCGTTTACGCCGCGGATCAGTTGTTTGCGACACTCGACCCAACGCTAAGAAAAATTCATATTAAGGATGTTGGTCGAGTTATTTTAGCCGACACCGTAGGTTTTATTAGGCACTTGCCACATGATTTAGTTGCTGCGTTTAAGGCGACGTTAACTGAAACTCGAGAAGCTGATTTACAATTGCACGTTGTTGATATCGCCGACGAGCGTCGCAGTGAAAACATTGCGTCTGTTGATGCCGTATTAGAAGAAATTGAAGCGAACGATATACCACAACTGTTAGTCTGTAATAAAATTGATAGCTTGGCAGATGTTGCGCCGCGAATCGATCGTGATGAAAATGGTAAACCCATCAGAGTTTGGTTATCGGCGCGAGCGAATATTGGTATTGAATTATTGTCGCAAGCACTAACCGAGTTGCTGGCAACGGAAGTAGTAAAACATACATTAAAAATCCCTCCGATAGCTGGGAAATTGCGCGGTACGTTATACGAACTAAACTGTATTAATAGTGAGAGTTACGATGACGATGGTAATTGTTTACTTGATGTAACGTTACCATTGCGCGAATGGAATAAATTGTTGAAAGCTGGTAAAAGCGACATAGAAACCTTTATCCAGCATTAAGCTACTGATAGTATTAGTAGCAAGTAATCGAATTGTATTTAATATTCAAGTAAATGGAGAGCAGAATGGCTTGGAATGAACCGGGGAAAAACGATAATGATCCCTGGAAAAATAAAGGCGGTCGTGATCAAGGACCACCTGACTTAGATGAGTTTTTAAAAGATCTAGGCAATAAATTTGGCGGGATTTTCGGTGGTAAGAAATCTGGTAAATCTGGCGGCAGTAATTTTAGCAGCATAGGTGCAGGTATTATTGTCGTTATCGCAGTGGTTGTCTGGGCAGTAAGCGGTTTCTATACCATTAAAGAAGCACAACGTGGTGTCGTACTACAGTTTGGTGAATTTAATGGCATGGTAGAGCCGGGTATTCATTGGCAACCAACGTTTATCGAAAACGTGATTCCAGTTGATGTACAAACAACGCGAGATTTAGCGCGTCGTGGTGACATGTTAACGCAGGATGAGAACTTAGTTCTTGTCGAAATGCAGGTTCAATACCGTATCGTTAATGCACGTGAGTACTTGTTTAGTGTAACTAACGCTGATCAAAGTCTTGAGCAAGCATTCGATAGTGCAATTCGTTACGTTGTTGGTCATTCAAAAATGGATGAAGTGTTAACGTCAGGTCGTGAGCAAGTACGTCAATCTGTATGGGCAGAGCTTGAGAAAGTAATCGAGTCATACAAGTTGGGTATTATTATTGCTGATGTCAACTTTAAAGATGCTCGTCCTCCTGAGCAAGTTAAAGATGCATTCGATGATGCAATTGCTGCAAAAGAAGATGAAGAACGCTTTGTCTTAGAAGCGCAAGGTTATGCGTTATCTGAAGAACCAAAAGCGCGTGGTATCGCTAAAGCTATTGAACAAGAAGCAATTGCTTATAAAGAGCAAATTGTTTTAGATGCGGAAGGTCAAGTTGCTAAGTTTGAAAAACTGTTACCAGAATATCAAGCGGCACCAGAAGTAACGCGTCAGCGTTTATACCTAAGCACGATGGAAAACGTATATAGTAATACTTCTAAAGTTATGGTCGATGTAGATGGCGGCAATAACATGATGTACATCCCATTAGATAAAATTATGCAAAATCAATCGAAAGCTGTTCAGCAGAATTCAAGAGATTTAACTCCAGTAAAACAAAGCTCGACTGAAACGAGCCCTAATTCTACTGTGAATTCAACGACAGGCCGCACTGATAGATATGGTCGAGGGGGCAATTAATCATGAAAAACTTTTCAATTATTATTCTAGTCGTACTTGGTCTATTAACCATTTCATCGGTATTTGTGATTAACGAAGGTGAGCGCGGTATCGTGTTCCAATTCTCGAAAATCAAACGTGATTCTGACGGCGAAATGCGTATTTATGAACCAGGTCTGCACTTTAAAATTCCAATGATTGAGCGCATTAAGAAAATTGATGCACGTATTCAAACATTAGATGGTGCTGCTGCACGATTCGTAACTGCTGAGAAAAAAGACGTATTAGTTGATTCTTACGTTAAGTGGAAAATTGTTGATTTCTCTACTTTCTACGTTCGTACTGCCGGTGGTGATATTAACAACGCCCGTGCACTATTAACGCAAAAAGTAAACAACGGTCTTCGTACTGAATTTGGTCGTCGTACGATTCAACAAATCGTATCGGGTGATCGTGATTCATTGATGGAAGAAGCAATGATAAGTGCTCAATCAAGTAAAGCTGATTTAGGTATTGAAGTAGTTGACGTACGTGTTAAACGTATCAACTTACCAACAGAGGTAAGTGACTCAATATTTAAACGTATGCGTGCTGATCGTCATGCGGTTGCTAAAGAGCATCGTTCGCAAGGTATGGAAAAAGCACAGGTTATCGAAGCAACAGTAAATGCTAAGGTAACGGTAATGAAAGCAACAGCGAAGAAAAATGCATTTACCATTCGTGGTGAAGGTGACGCACTCGCTGCTAAGGTTTATGCCGATGCTTACAGTAAAGATGCTGAGTTCTTTGGCTTTGTTCGTTCGTTAGAAGCTTACGAAAATAGTTTTAATTCAAAAAGCGATGTATTGATTGTGAAACCAGATAGTGACTTTTTCCACTATCTGAAAGACGTCAAGTCTAAGTAGTCAAACATTGATTAGAAGCCCACCTATTGGTGGGTTTCTTGTTTCTACAGCTTTACTTTTTATCAAAGAGGGATTATGGACTTTACATTAATGATGAGCGCATTTGCGTTAATGCTAATTTTTGAAGGCATAGGACCGTTTTTATTTCCCAAACGCTGGCGCAGTTTTATCCTAAAACTTGCAGAAGAAAAACCGAATACCATTCGCCAAATAGGACTCTCATTGCTCGTCGTTGGTAGTCTTTTGCTAATTATCCTGAATTAGAGCGACCCTAAAATTTTATTTTAATGCGGCTTAAATAGGGTTTTGAGCTATAGTTAATTTGGCTTACTCATAGAGAAAATAGTGAGATGCAAACAGCCTATTAACACCTTAATTTAGCTGGTTAACAATTTAACTACAAAAAACTTAACAAAAGTGGTGATCACCTTGCCGTACTTTGGTAGAATCTCCGCCTAATTTTCTTTGGGAATTGAAACAATATCATGGGCAAAAACGTCGTCGTTCTAGGCACCCAATGGGGTGATGAAGGTAAGGGTAAAGTTGTAGACTTACTTACCGATAAAGCAAAATATGTTGTTCGCTATCAAGGCGGTCACAACGCAGGCCACACATTAGTAATTAACGGTGAGAAAACCGTATTACATTTAATACCATCTGGTGTTTTACGTGATAACGTAAAATGTTTGATTGGTAATGGCGTAGTTTTATGTCCTAAAGCACTAATGACCGAAATTGGCATGTTAGAAGCTAAAGGTGTTCCAGTACGTGAGCGCTTACTAATCTCTGATGCATGTCCTTTAATCTTGCCATACCACAATGCACTAGATGCAGCGCGTGAAGCCGCTCGTGGTAACAAGAAAATCGGTACTACCGGTCGTGGTATTGGTCCATCATACGAAGATAAAGTTGCTCGTCGTGGTTTACGTGTTAGCGATTTATTCGACAAAGAAGCATTCGCAGCGAAGTTAAAAGAGATTATGGAATACCATAACTTCACCTTAACTAACTACTACAAAGTTGACGCTGTAGATTACGATACTGTATTAGCAGACGCACTAGCTGTTGCTGATATCATTAAAGACATGACTGCTGATATCAGCGAAATGTTAGATGTTGCTCGCAAAGAAGGTGAGTCAATCATGTTTGAAGGTGCACAAGGTACACTTTTAGATATCGATCACGGTACTTACCCTTACGTAACGTCATCAAATACTACTGTAGGTGGTGTTGCAACTGGTTGTGGTTTCGGTCCTCGTTACTTAGATTACGTATTAGGTATTACTAAAGCATACACTACTCGTGTTGGTTCAGGCCCATTCCCGACCGAGCTTGACGATGAAATTGGTCATCACTTAGGTACAGTAGGTCACGAATTTGGCGCAACTACTGGTCGTGAACGTCGTTGTGGTTGGTTTGATGCCGTTGCTATGCACCGTGCTGTTCAAGTTAATAGTATCTCAGGTTTCTGTTTAACCAAGCTTGATGTATTAGATGGTTTAAAAGAACTTAAGATTTGTGTTGCTTACAAAACTGAATCTGGCGAAGAAATCACAGTACCACCAATGGCAGCTGAAGGTTACGAGAACATTACTCCGGTATACGAAACTATGCCTGGTTGGTCTGAAAACACAGTTGGTGCAACATCTGTTGATGCACTTCCAGCTAATGCGATTGCTTACATCAAACGCATCGAAGAAATTACTGGTGTGCCAGTAGATATCATTTCAACTGGTCCTGATCGTGTTGAAACTATGGTTTTAGTTAACCCATTCGACGAATAATCGTTGAAAACAAATTAACTACCGAAGCTTTACCTTCCATGGTGCTTCGGTTTGCCTCACCTCGGGTGAGGCAAATAAGCAGCCAATAGGCTGCTTTTTTATTGCATGAAATTTTCTAAAAGAATGTGGGGGCGATAGTGTCTTCAAGATACGGGTAAAACCATTTAGCCTCCGGGACGGAGGAAATTTGGCCTATCCCTATAAGCTGTTACTTAATAATTGACTTGACGATATCAACCAAACATTTTTGTAATGGCGCTTGTCTTTGCATTAAGCTAATACAGCAAGCGGTTTTAAGTGAGTATTGATATTCTTTTGATGGTAATACGTCTGTAACTTTATCGGTTTTATAGCTGCGGTGCATAAAGGTCGCCAGCTTACTAGTGGTCAATATTTTTTCACAAATTGATGCATCATCAACTGCGCCTTGAATATCTAACTCAATGCCTTTTGCTCTTAAAAATTCAAGAAAAGGATAACGCTCCTCGCTCCAACCAGCAGCCTTAACATGGAGAAAAGGCCATCGAATAAGCTCTTCCCAATTCGGCACTTCGTGTTGATGTCCGATCAGTGCGACCATAGGATCATCAGCGATGGGAATTTGATAAATAGTATTGGGCCGATCCTCATTATAAAAATGTACTCCAAGTTGAATATCCGTTTTTATAATGTCGTTGTTGGTTTCTGGTCCCCAAGTAACAAGTTCTATATATGCTTTAGGGAATTCTTTCGATAGTAAATCAAATAACCGACCGCCAAAGGTTTGCATATAGCTATTGAATAAGGCAATTCTTACTTTACCTGTATAGGTTTCTGCGTCAAAAGATAATGGTGGTATCGCTAAATTAAACTGTTCTATCGCGCCACGTATCATCTCGACTCTATGTTGAGCTGCAAAAGTAGGCTCCAACCCCTTGGCAGTTCTTATAAATAGCGCTTCACCTAATTGTTCAGATAGTTTAGTAATTTGCTTACTCGTTGCACTTTCAGAGATCCCAAGCTTCGCACCAGCACGCTTAAGGCTGCCAAGTTCATAAACTGCCAAAAAGGTTTTAAATAAATTGTAATCGACCTTTCTTTCCATTTGGTCAAGTCACTCTTAACTATGCTTGATAAAATATCAGTGTATACTTTACTTAACTTAAAAACTACTCCCACTTAACATTAAAGTAAAATTTAATAAGGAAACCAAAATGAAATTCACACATTCACTAATCGCTTTATCACTTGTTGCAGCAATATCAGCTACTCCTGCTTTAGCAAATAGCTCAGTAAATCAGGTAACAACATTAGACGGTTTTTTCTCCGATTCTGGCGTTACCGTAACAGCTGATTCATACCCAGTAGCTGAAACCTCTCACCAACTTCTTAAGAACCAAGACTTGGCGGGTATAAATACGCTTTTACACAAACGTCAATTAACTCCTACAGATAATCAGCCAGTGGTTCGTATGAACCGAGACACTTATTATTCAATGGCTGTAGTTGATGTTTCAAAAGGTGCGACAATCACTATGCCTGAAATCCCTGAAGGTAAATACATGTCTGTTCAACCAGTGACAGAAGACCATCGTATTCAAGCAATGAGCTATGGCTCTGGTACGTTTAACTTAACTACGCATACTGGCACACATGTTTATGTAGTTGTTCGCTTAGATTCAACTTTTACCGAAGCCGAAGCTAAAATGTATCAAGATCAAATGTTCATTTCAGCTAAATCAAATAAGAAGTTTTCAGCGAAACCTGTAAACCAAGAATCATTTCTTAAAGTAGAAAATGAGCTAAAAGCTAAAATGGGCGCTATCGCTAAGCGAGATGGTAGTGATGCATTAACAGGTATGTTTACCGATCCTCGAGACAACTCAAAAGAGCTATTTACAAAAGAGAAATACCAAGTAGGTACCGCTATTGGTTGGGGCGGTGCACAATATAAAGATAACGTTTATGAAGTGTCAGGAAACTACCCTATGGATAAGTGTCATCAAGCAACGTTTGCTGACCCTGAAAACCAAGCGTTTTGGTCTATCACTGTATATGACAAAAAAGGTTTCATGTTCAACGATGTTGCTCATGTAAGCTCAAATACAGCGACTTTAAACAAAGATGGCACGTACACTGTAAGTTTTGGTTGTGGAGATGATGCGCCAAACAACATTAAAACAAAGAATGACAGTGGCGTATTTAACTTAGGTATTCGTCATTACATGCCAACAGATAAAGTGACTAACCAAGGTTACCGTATATTACCTTTTGTTAAAGCTAAATAATTTAAGCTTTTAATCACCAAAACAAAAAAAGTGAAGTGTTTTAGTAACACTTCACTTTTTTTATTGCATGAAATTTTCTGCATCATTAGGTCTGTATTCTTTAGACTGCCAAAGACTGATTATATTGTGGATAAGATCTGGAATTGCCCAGGATAAGATATAAATACCGAGTATGATAATTCCTGTGGTTTGAAAAGTTTCTATGTCGCCTTTTAACTCGGCTGATTTAGCCGAAGATTTGGCGACAAGCATTTGTGCAATAAAGGTAGGGAATTTAATCATCAACAACGAAATGAGAACACCGAAGATCGACATTGCTGCATAAAAGGTCATGCCGTTACTGCCGCTTGAATTAAATTTTTTGTATTGAGATAAGGTTTCAAAGGCTATAGGAATATCTCTGATCAAGAATGCTAAAAGAAAAATTCCAAGTAATCTGATGCCTACACCTAACGCTTCGAGCTGATTCATACATTCCCTGTATGACTATTTATTATTATAGTTTTTGCTTTTATTCTTGGTCTTCGTATTCTGAAAAGTCAGTTATACCAAGGGTTTCTAGATGCTTACGCACACTCTCGGGAAGTTGCTGCTCATTATCTTTTGCTAAGTCGCCATCATCTGGTAATGGTTGACCGGTGAAAGCATGTAAGAATGCTTCACATAATAATTCGCTGTTTGTAGCGTGGCGCAAGTTGTTGACTTGTCTGCGTGTGCGTTCATCGGTAAGTACTTTTAATACTCGCAATGGAATTGATACAGTGATCTTTTTTACTTTTTCACTTTTCTGACCGTGTGGGGCGTAAGGGTTAATATATTCGCCATTCCATTCTGCCATGAATTCTCTCCGAAACTCTTTTTTATTCAATTGAGTAAATTGTACTAGGTATGACAATTGAGTCAACATCTATCAATAAAGATGTTTAGACGTCTAAAAGTTCTTGACCTTCGGCAATCAAACGTTTAGATTTATAGACGTCTATACATCTGTCGTCAATTGATTAGCGATTAAGCAAAAAATTAAACAAAGAAAAGAGTCCGTTATGAGTAAAGGTAAAGCAAACACTATCGCCGTACAGGCCGGTATCAATTCAGATAAACACTATGGCAGTGTTGTACCTGCAATGCACTTATCAAGTACTTATAGCTTAAAGGGCTTTAATGAAAAAAGAGAATATGATTATTCTCGTTCGGGTAACCCAACTCGAACTTCATTAGGTGATGTCATTGCTGAATTAGAGCATGGCAGCACTGGCATTATCACTGGTACTGGTATGTCAGCAATTCATTTAGTTTGCCAATTACTTTCGGCTGACGACACCTTACTTATTCCTCATGACTGTTATGGCGGCAGTTATCGTTTATTTACTCATTTAGCTGATCGTGGCTTATTCAAATTATTAGTTGTCGATCAAACCGACGCGAACGCACTGCAACAAGCGTTATCTGAAAAACCAAAAATTGTATTAATCGAAACACCAAGTAACCCATTACTGCGTGTTGTTGATATTGCCGCTATCTGTAAAGCGGCGAAAGACGTTGGTGCTTTAGTGGCAGTCGACAACACCTTTTTATCACCACTGTTGCAAAACCCACTCGATTTGGGCGCCGACATTGTTATCCATTCAACCACCAAATTTATCAATGGTCATTCTGATATTGTTGGCGGTGCGGTAGTGACTAAAGATGCCGAACTAGGCGAGACTTTAACATGGTGGGCGAATTGTATCGGTATTACGGGTTCGCCGTTTGATAGCTACTTAACCTTACGTGGTTTGAAAACTTTGCCGGTTCGCTTAAAGCAACATCAGCAAAACACTGATGACTTGATTGCGTTTTTACAAAATCATCCTGCCATTGAAAGAATTCATTATCCAGGCCTAACTGACCATCCAGGGCATGAACTTGCTAAAGCCCAACAAAAAGGCTTTGGCAGCATGCTGTCTTTTGAAATCAAAGGTGGCGTTGAACAGGTTAAAACGTTATTTGCCAAGGTTAAACTATTCACTTTGGCGCAATCATTAGGTGGTGTTGAAAGTCTTATTTCTCACCCGTCGACTATGACCCATGCCGGTATGGACCTTGAAGCACAAAAAGTAGCTGGGATAAGTCAAACCTTGATTAGAGTGTCTGTTGGTATTGAAGATAGCAAAGACATCATTGAAGATTTAGAACAGGCTTTAAATGCCACGTTAAGCGCAGAATAAACGAGTAGCTGTAAATGTTAAATTCAAAATTAAAACCACAAGCCAAAATTAATGTACATAAATTTGGCGGCAGTTCATTAGCAAATGCTGAATGCGTAAAACGTGTCGTTAGTATCATTAAGCAACACGCAAGTTTAGATGATCTTATTGTTGTGTCAGCAAATGGTAATACTACCGATTGTTTGTATGCATTATTTGCATGCACCGATAACGATTCGTTTGAACAAGCACTAAGTACATTGCGAAATACTCAGCAACAACTTATTAAAGAACTAATAGAGGGCGATAGCGCCGATCTATTAGTGAATTACCTCGACCAAAACTTGCAGTTTATTCGTCAACAATTTCAGCAGCAATCGTTAGAGCTAAATCGCAACGACGTCTTGGCTTTAGGTGAAGTTTGGTCGGCGAAATTACTTGCTGCATTATTAGAACAGCAGGTATGTCCGGCGAACGCGATTGATGCGCGAAATGTATTATTACTCGAAACCAATAATAACTTTGCAGTAGCCGAACAACAAAGTCGCACGCAGTTATTGCAAGAACGACGTCAGGGTGCTTTGAATATCTTAACGGGTTTCATTGCTACTGATACTGAAGGCAAGACACAAACCCTTGGACGTAATGGCAGTGACTATTCAGCTACGATTGCGGCGCATTTACTGAATGCAGAGAACGTCACTTTATGGACCGATGTTGATGGTGTTTATAGTGCT
Source organism: Thalassotalea crassostreae (assembly GCF_001831495.1). Lineage (NCBI taxonomy): Bacteria > Pseudomonadati > Pseudomonadota > Gammaproteobacteria > Alteromonadales > Colwelliaceae > Thalassotalea > Thalassotalea crassostreae. Next base: position 3,484,053 of record NZ_CP017689.1, on the reverse strand, counting down.
GATCCGCGCATTGTGACGACAGCCCGAAAACTTCACCGTATTGAAAGTGATGTTGCTAAAGAGCTTGGTCGATTAGGCAATCCGATTTTGCATGCCAATACATTAAAGCCGTTAGCATCAAATAGTATTCATCTTAAGGTAGCAAGTAGCTATCAACCGGATCAAAACGGTAGTGAAATCGGTCATTTTGGCGAGATTGCTAAAGGTGAAATATCGGTTACCCATAATAATGAATTAGTAAAAATTTCCTGTGAACAATTTAACGATGTTGAATTGCAGGTGATTAAAAATCGTTTTGCGCCTTTGTATATTTGCCAAGATAAAAGTTGTGTTGTGATCACTCCACAATTTACCGATATCGCAGAGCAATATTTACAGGGACAAAACCTGAAATATAAAACTGAACAAGTATCATTACTTGCCGTCGTTGGCCATAAAATTGCGGAGCGAGGTGATATTAAAGCGCGGTTTAATCGCGTATTAGACAAAGCACAACCGCTAGTGATCACACAAAGTGATGAAGGTCACAGTTTCTTAGCGTTCTTTGCACAACAGTGTTCAGTTGAGCTAGTGAACAAAGTGCATAGCCAGGTGACTCAAGATAGCAAAACTATCGGCTTAGTCATTGCCGGCCTTGGCAATATCGGCCAACGCTTTTTAGAAATGTTACCTACGCAACTTGCCCGAGTACTAGCATTAGAAAATGCTCACTTAGTTGGTTTAGCAACCTCAAAACGAGCGCTGATCGATACCGATGGCATCGTTGCAAGCAATGCATTAGATTTATTTACGGAGCAAAGCGTAGATTATGATAACCAACAACTTGTGAGCTGGTTATCGCATCATCCATATGATGAATTGGTGCTGGTAGATATTACTCCGAGTGAAGATTTCAGCGCTCTATATCAAGACTTATTTAAGCAAGGCATCCATGTTGTGAGTGCCAATAAATGTGCGGGATCAAGTTCTAGTGATAACTACCAACAGTTATTAGACTTACAGCGACAGTTCAGCTGTCGATGGTTAGTTAATACAACAGTCGGTGCAGGCTTGCCAATTAACTATGCAATAAATGATTTATTGCAAAGTGGTGATTCAATAAATGAAATTTCAGGGATATTTTCAGGTACACTATCTTGGTTATTTGCTAATTTTGACGGCAGCCAATCATTTTCAAAACTGTTAACTAGCGCATTAGAGCAAGGCTATACCGAGCCGGATCCTCGAGATGATTTGTCTGGTTTAGATGTTCAACGAAAACTGCTTATTCTCGCTCGCTTAGCGGGCTTTAAGCTAGAGCTTGAAGATATCGAATGCCAAAACTTAGTGCCTGAGCAATTAAGAAATGTCTCAAAGCAAGAGTTTTTGGTAAATGCAGCTTTACTTGATCAATATTTTGCGGATAAGTTAGAAGCGGCACAGCAACAAAGCAGTTGTTTACGATACGTAGCTCGTTTTAGTAAAGATGGTGATAAATATAAAGCAGTGGTTTCGTTAGAAACTTTATCGGAAACTCATCCGTTCGCTAATTTAACACCATGCGACAATATATTTTCAATTACCAGTGATTGGTATCAGGATAATCCGCTCATTATTAGAGGACCTGGTGCCGGCAGAGATGTTACCGCTGGTGGTTTACATTCAGATTTAGTTAACCTTTGTAAAGAGTTAGCAGTACAAAAAAAACAAGTAGAATTAAAGGGGATTAACTAATGAACGAAAAAGCTAGGCAATTAGATTTACTCAATCGAACGATGAGAGATTTAGACAGAGATTTAAATGTATCATTTGAATTTTTTCCGCCAAATTCTGAATCAATGGAAACCACACTATGGAATTCGATTGAGCGTTTAGCGCCACTTAAACCTAAATTTGTATCGGTAACTTATGGTGCCGGTTCAGGTACTCGTGACCGTACCCATGGCGTGATTAAACGCATCCAAAAAGATACTGGCTTAATTGCAGCGCCGCATCTTACTTGTATTGATGCGAGTCGTGACGAGTTAATCGATATAGCCAAAGACTATTGGCAAAGTGGCATACGTCATATCGTTGCCTTGCGTGGTGATTTACCGCAAAGTGGTAAAAAACCAGATATGTATGCTAACGATTTAGTGGAGTTATTAAAAGGCGTAGCCGATTTTGATATTTCAGTTGCAGCATACCCTGAAGCACACCCTGAATCGCCAAATGCTCAATCAGATTTGGTTAACTTGAAAAAGAAAATTGACGCTGGCGCCAACCGCGCTATCACCCAGTTTTTCTTCGATATTGATTCATACTTACGCTTTCGCGATCGTTGCGTTGGTGTTGGCATTGAAGTTGATATTATTCCAGGCATATTACCAGTATCAAATTTCGCCACATTAAAACGTTTTGCCGGCATGACTAATGTTCATGTACCAGAATGGATGGGTAAAATGTATGAAGGCTTAGATGATGATCCAACAACACGTAATCTGGTTGGTGCAAATATTGCGATGGAACAAGTGAAGATACTGCGCAGTGAAGGTGTAGATGATTTCCATTTCTATACGCTGAACCGAAGTGAATTAACCTATGCGATTTGCCATACCTTAGGCGTTCGCCCATAACCTCAGCACGTAAAATTAAATAAGTAGGGTCAGATCATACTTTTTATAAAAGTATGATCTGACCCTACTTATATGCGTAATCTTTTTTTACTATTTACTTTCGATTGCTAACGCTTGCGCAAATGCTGGGCGCTGACACATCTCTTTGCTGTATTGAACTAAGCTGTCATCAACGTCATATTCAAACTTTTTCGCCCACATAATGGTTTGTGATAACAAAATATCTGCCATGGTAAACTTATCGCCGGCAGCGTATTTACTTCCAGCCACTAATTTTAGTAATGCGGTTTGCGCCTTACCCCATTCAAATGGCGTAGTAGTGTCAATAATATCGGGCACGCGGTATGGCGCTGGTAAGGCAAATTTATGTTTACCTTTGGTCCATAGTGGCTGTTCTAACTCAGCTAATACAAAGAAACAAATTTCATCATATTTAGCGCGCTCTTTTACACCCGTTGGTAATAAGTCTTTATTGTTACCTTTCGCGGCGATGTAATTCACGATGGCCGCACTTTCCGTTAATACAAAATTATCGTCAGCATCATCAACTAATGTTGGCACTTTGCCTTGCCAATTTAAGTTTTTATAGTCATCGCTAAGCGTACCGTTTTCACCGTCACTGCCAAAATTAACATGGATAAATTTGACATCAACTCCAGCTTCACATGCGGCCCACGTGGCGCGAAATGATCGTGAATTTTTTAATCCAAATATTTTCATAAAACCTCTGATTGCGTAACTAAAAAATCAATTATAGTGCAAACGTATTAAAGTAGGATCTGACCCTACTTATTTTTGCCCGCTGCTTTACATACAATAATGTTGAATAAAGTCGAGTAGAATTTTCTCAGTTGGCTTGATTTGATCAAACGCGATATATTCATCGATTTGATGGGCTTGTTCAATGGAGCCTGGGCCAAGTACGATGGTCTGACAACCAAGTTGTTGAATAAACGGTGCTTCGGTTGCATAGTTTACTGCTTTACAGCAATGACCTGAGAATTTTTCGGCAAGCTTAACCAATTCACTATCTTCAGATTCGCCAAATGCTGGAGAGCTTGGGTGTAATTCGTTCATGGTTACTCGGCCAGGGTATTTTTCCGCGACATGTTTTAATGCTTCGCTTAACCAGTGAGTAAGCTCTTCATCACTTAATCCAGGTATAGAGCGTAAATCGATATCTAGGAAACAATCACCACAAATTCGATTGGCACTATCGCCACCTTTAATCGCACCAAAATTTAATGTTGGCTCACTGACACAAAAAGCTTCGTTTTGATAATTTGCAGCAAGATCTTGTTGCAGTTGCATTAAGCGTTGGATCACGTGATACATGATCTCGATAGCATTCACGCCTTTAGCCGGTAAACTTGAATGTCCTGATTTACCAACAACAGAAATACGATGCGACATGTGACCTTTATGCATAATCACCGGATTAAGGCTTGTTGGCTCACCGATGATAGCAACATCCGGTTTTGCCAATTGTTGCTCGACAAAAAAGCGAGCTCCAGACATTGTCGTTTCTTCGTCGGCAGTCGCCAATATATATAAAGGTTTCTTCAGTTGTTTCACATCGATGTGTTTACAGGCTTGTAATATGAATGCAAAAAAGCCTTTCATATCACAGGTACCCAAACCAAAAAACTTATCGTCTTTAGCGGTGATGATAAACGGATCAGAATTCCAACCTTGTTCATCAAAAGGTACAGTATCACTGTGGCCTGACAGTAATAAGCCACCATCACCACTACCTAGTTTAGCTAAAAGGTTAAATTTACCCCGACTATTTGGCACTGGATGAATATTAATGCTAAAACCTAAATCTTCAAACCAGCTTGCCAATAGGTTGATTACGTCTTTATTGCTGTGATCGAGAACTGTGTCGCATGCACTTATAGACGGGCTCGCGATAAGTTCTGTTAACGCCTGTTGAAAGTTTGGTAACAAGATGTGATTCCTTTAAAATAATTATGCTATTTTATTGCATAAATAGTTAACTGTTGTTATTGTGCTAAAACCAGTGTAATCAAGTCTAATAAATCAGGCTAGTATTAAATTAAAACACGATAAATTAATTGTTTATATATTATTTTAATGTGGTCTAACCATTGAATTGACCATCATTAAAAAGCAACAAACGTAAAGTAACAATATCGCATACAAATGCAGTAAGGAAAGTAAGTGAAAGTAGCAGTAATAGGGGCAAGTGGTTACGCCGGCGCTCAGTTGGTTGAGATACTAAACCGTCATAGCAAGGTCAGTGATCTGCAACTACTTGTGTCAGAAAATAGTGAATCAAGTGGTGCATTGTTTTCAGAACTATATCCGCGCTTGCAAGGTGTCTGTGATTTTCCGTTACAACCGTTTTCAAAAAATTGGTTGACCGCTAACAGCGATCTTGATGCGGTGTTTTTTGCCACTCCTCATGAATATTCTCAGCTTTGGGCTAATGCTTTTGTAGAGCAAGGTACCAAAGTATTTGATTTGTCCGGTGCATTTCGTTTACCGAATGCACAAGATTATCCTAAATATTACGGTTTCGAACATCATCATCAGTCATTACTTGATAACGCTATTTATGGTTTAGCTGAATACAACAGTAATGAAATTGCCGGTGCTGATCTGATAGCCGTGCCTGGTTGTTACCCAACAGCAAGTCTAATTGCTCTTAAACCTGTGACTGATGCCAACATGCATAAAGAAAATGGATTGATAGTTGTTAATGGCATTAGCGGCGTAAGCGGTGCCGGAAGAAAGGCAAGTTTAGCAACTAGTTTTAATGAGTTAAGCCTTAAGGCATACAATATTTTAGCGCACCGTCATCAGCCAGAAATTAGTCAACATTGTGGTAGCCAGGTTATTTTTAACCCGCACATCGCGCCATTCAAACAAGGCTTACTTTCGACGGTTACATTACAGCTCAATGATGATGTAACCGAAGAACAAGTGGTTAATGCCTACCAAAGCGCATACCAAGATAAGCCTTTAGTTCGTATTTCTAAAAGCTGGCCACAAATTGACGATGTAGCAAATACGCCATTCGCTAATGTATTTTTCAAGTACGACCAAGACACTCACACCTTAGTGGCGAGTTGTGCCATTGATAATTTATTAAAAGGTGCGGCAAGCCAAGCGGTGCAGTGTTTCAATATTACTTTGGGACTTGATAGCCAATATGCATTAATCAATGACAACAAAATTGGTGGCGCAAATGACTAATCAAGAGCATAACCAAGTGAGCAATCAGGGCATGTCACAAAGTCCTTTAGTAATAAAAATTGGCGGCGCAATCATGGAGTCTACCGATGCGCAAATAAGCCTATTTAATACGATTAAAAAATTACAAAAGCAAAACCGTAATGTCGTCATTGTTCATGGTGGCGGCTGTGTTGTTGACCAACAATTGGCGGCAGCCGGTTTTGTCAGTGACAAAATTGATGGATTAAGAGTAAGTAGTCCTGAGCACATGGATATTATTGTTGGCGCACTTTCGGGCTCGGTAAATAAAAACCTAGTTTCAATGGCCAGTAGTTGTGGTATTTCGTCGATTGGCTTGGCCTTGCATGATGGCAACATGATTAAATGTGTTGCTGCCGATGCCAAGTTAGGTTGTGTCGGTATTCCACAAACTAATGATCACACAACGTTAGAAGCGCTGATGCAAGCAGGAAACTTGGTATTTATCTCATCAATTGGCAGTTTAGCGAACGGTCAATTAGTCAATGTTAATGCAGATGATGCCGCAGTCGCGATAAGCGAGTTGATAGACGCTGAGTTAGTGTTACTTACTGATGTTGCCGGTGTGAAAGGCAAAGACGATGAATATTTAGCAGAATTAAATAATGAGCAGGCACAACAATTGATTGATGAAGGCATTATTAACGGCGGCATGATTGCTAAAGTAAGAGCGGCGTTTGCCGCAGCAACGCAATTGCGACGAAGTATCGCGGTGGCCAGTTGGAAAACTCCCGAGCAACTATTATTGTTGCAAAATGGGCAGGTTATCGGCACCCGCATTAACCCTTAATTCATATTTTACTTATATCAAATTAAACAAAAGAAATTATTAGGATACTTTATGTCGTTAAATCATTTTTTAGCTGATGACTTACTAAGCAAACAACAGTTATTGGCACTTATCGCACAAGGCTTAGAAATAAAAGCCAACCCAGCGAAGTACAGCAATGCCTTAGCCGGTAAATCTGTAGTGACCATTTTTGAAAAACCATCTCTGCGTACTCACATCAGTTTTGATATTGGTATCAATAAGCTAGGCGGTCATAGTCTATACATTGGTCAGCAAAACGGTCAACTTGGCGAACGTGAGCGAGTTAAAGATGTGGCGAAAAACTTAGCTTGTTGGGCTGATATCGTTGTTGCCCGTGTATTCAAACAAAGCGTCCTTGATGAAATGGCAGAGCACGGTGGCATTCCTGTGATCAATGCATTGAGTGATTTATACCATCCTTGTCAGGCACTTGCTGATTATATGGCATTAACTGAAACCTTTGGTTCGTTGGAAGGATTAAACCTTGCCTATATTGGCGATGGCAACAATGTATCTAATTCATTGATGCTTATGGGCAGTGTACTTGGTGTTAATGTCACTGTGATCACGCCTGAAGGTCATGAACCAACCGCCGATATGATTAGCAAAGCGCAACAGTTGGCAGCGCAAAGTGGCTCAACGTTGACAATAAGTACTGACATTAAGGATGCTGAAAACCAACAGGTTATCTATACTGATACTTGGATTTCAATGGGTGATGATACTAAAGTTGCTGACATCCTAGCTAAGTTTATGCCGTATCAAATAAACGATGAATTAATGGATAAAGCGGGCGCATCTGCTGTGATGCACTGCCAACCAGCACACCTTGAACAAGAAATTACCACTAGCGTTTTTGACTCAGATAAGTCACTCGCATTTTTACAAGCGGAAAATCGCATGTGGGCACAAAATTCTGTGTTATTGACCTTAGTTAACGGTAAGTAGTTAACCTAACAGTCAATACACAAAACAACTTAAATTTAAATATTGAAAGCATTAGAGAACGTTATGAGCATTAAGAAAACTGGAATTAAAAAAGTAGTATTAGCCTATTCTGGCGGATTGGACACATCGGCGATCATCCCATGGTTGAAAGAGAACTATGACGGTTGTGAAGTTGTTGCCTTCTGCGCCGATGTTGGTCAAGGCGAAGAAGAGCTTGATGGCATTGTAGAAAAAGCCATTGCTAGTGGTGCATCTGAATGTCATGTTGTTGACTTGAAAGAAGAGTTTGTTAAAGACTACATTTATCCAATCATTAAAACTGGTGCGGTATATGAAGGTCAGTACTTGTTAGGTACATCAATGGCTCGTCCAGTAATTGCTAAGGCGCACGTCGAAGTCGCTTTGAAAGTTGGTGCTGATGCGGTATGTCATGGCTGTACTGGTAAAGGTAATGACCAAGTGCGTTTTGAGTCTTGTTTTGCTGCCCTTGCTCCGCAACTAACTGTTATTGCGCCATGGCGTGAATGGGACATGGTTTCTCGTGAAGATTTACTTGATTACCTGGCAGAGCGTAACGTCCCTTGTAGTGCATCACTAACTAAAATATACAGTCGTGATGCAAACGCATGGCATATCTCACACGAAGGTGGTGAATTAGAAGACCCTTGGTGTGAGCCGTCTAAAGAAGTTTGGACGATGACTACCGATCCAGAAGATGCGCCAAATAAACCAGGTTCAGTCATGCTTAGTTTTGAAAAAGGTGAATTGGTTGCCGTAGATGGCAAAGCCATGTCACCTTATCAATGTTTAGTTGACCTTAATGAAAAAGCTGGCGCACATGGTGTTGGTCGTATTGATATCGTAGAAAACCGTTTAGTTGGTATGAAGTCTCGTGGTTGTTATGAAACCCCAGGTGGCACTGTATTAATGGCGGCATACAAAGGGCTAGAGTCATTAATTCTTGATAAAGAATCTTTAAAGTTTAGAGAGTCTGTTGGTCTAGAGTTTAGTCACGTAATTTACGATGGTCGCTGGTTTAACCCATTAGCTGCCGCGCAAATGGCAGCTTGTGCATCATTTGCAGAGCAAGTAACTGGTGATATCGTAGTGAAACTATACAAAGGCCAAGCAACGGTAACACAACGTCGCTCGCCAAACAGTTTATACTCAGAAGAGTTTGCAACGTTTGGTGAAGATGACGTTTATGACCAAAAGCATGCCGAAGGGTTTATTCGTTTATTCAGCTTGTCGTCACGTATTGCGGCACTGAAAGGACAGGAGAAGTAACATGGCGTTATGGGGTGGCCGTTTCAAAGGCGGAAGTAGTGATAAATTTAAAGCATTTAATGATTCACTGCCATTTGATCAAATTCTTGTACAACAAGATATTCAAGGTTCTATTGGCTGGTCAAAGGCCATTCATAAGGCTGGTGTGCTAACGCTAGATGAACAACAAAAGATGGAACAAGCTCTTGTTGATTTGAGTGCGAAGGTAGAAAGCGGTGAAATTGATTTCACCGATTCTGCTGCTGAAGATATTCACAGTTGGGTTGAGGGTGAACTAATCGAAGTGATTGGTGATATCGCACGCAAACTACATACTGGCAGAAGTCGTAATGACCAAGTTAGTACAGATTTACGCCTTTGGTCTCGTGAACAAGTTGACGTGATCATCGAAACCCTCAATGCGGTTGTAGTTGAGTTAATCAATCTTGCCGACAACAACAAGCAACACATATTACCGGGTTATACACATTTACAACGTGCTCAACCGATCCGTTTTGCTCATTGGTGTATGGCTTATGTTGAAATGCTTAAACGGGATATTTCAAGATTACAAGATGCTCGCGTTCGTCTGAATCAATCACCATTAGGTTGTGGCGCCCTTGCTGGTACTACGTATGAAATTAACCGTTATGACTTAGCCAATTCTCTAGGCTTTGATGGCCCATGTTTAAACTCGCTTGATGCGGTTAGTGATCGTGATTACGTACTGGAATTATTATTTGCAGCAAGTACTGGCATGATGCATTTATCACGTTTCGCTGAAGATTTAATTTTCTTCAACTCTGGTGAAGCTAACTTTATTACTTTAGGTGATGCGGTTACTAGTGGTAGTTCATTAATGCCGCAGAAAAAGAACCCTGATGCACTTGAGCTAATTCGCGGTAAATGTGGCCGTGTTTATGGTTCATTACAGGCATTGTTAGTAACATTAAAAGGCTTACCACTTGCCTATAACAAAGATATGCAAGAAGACAAACAAGGCTTATTCGATGCACTAGAGCAATGGGTATCATGTCTTGATATGGCTGGCGAAGTGATTAACTCGATTGAGTTGAATTCTGCCGAATGTGCTAAAGCGGCACGTGGTGGTTACGCCAATGCCACTGAGCTTGCCGATTATCTGGTTGGCAAAGGTGTTCCATTTAGAACTGCGCACGATATCACTGGTGCAGTAGTGTTATATGCGATTAGCCAAGGCGAACCGCTTGAGAGTCTGCGCTTAGATGAATTTAAACAGTTCAGTTCATTAATAGAGGCCGATGTTTACCCTGTACTTGAATTAGAATACTTAGTAGATAAACGAAACATCCTTGGTGGCACAGGTATTGAACCTGTTACTAAAGTTATCGAACAAAGCCGCTTGCAACTTGGTAGCGCAAATTATGTTGTTCGTGACGCTAAGCTTACCGATATTCGCGCGATTGTGAAGCTGGTAAATTACTGGTCATCAAGAGAAGAGAATTTACCACGCAGTGAAGACGATTTAATCAAATCAATTCGAGATTTCGCTGTAATCGAGGTAAACGGACAAGTGTGTGCATGTGCGGCATTGTATATCTACAGTACTGGACTTGCGGAAATTCGTTCATTAGGAGTAACGATAAATCACCAAGGTAAAGGTTATGGCCAAAAACTTTGTCAGTTCTTACTTGATAGAGCCAAAGCGTTATCATTGATCAAGGTATTCGTATTAACTCGTAAGCCTAAGTTCTTTGAAATGCTAGACTTCTTGCCAGGTGACAAAGACACCTTGCCTGAAAAAGTAATGAAAGATTGTGACTTATGTCCGAAACAAGATAATTGTGACGAAGAAGCGTTGATATACAATTTAAGTGATCATCATTCGATGCCACACTTACTTAATAGTATTGATGTCACAGTGGAGCAATAGCTAATAAAGGCCACTTTAGGCGTCGATAGAAATAAAAAAGGCAGTATTAATGAATATTAATACTGCCTTTTTCTTGTTCTTCTTAAAAGCTAAAAGCTGAAAGAACACTACATCCAATCGGCGTTACGAATAACACCAACGGCAATGCCTTCGATATTAAATGGTGTAGATGCTAAATCGACAACTATTGGTGAGAAATCTTCATTCTCAGCATGCAAGTAAACGACATTGCCTTCACGCTTATAACGTTTCACCGTAACATCATCTTCAACACGAGCAACAACAACCTGACCATTATTGATATCAGTCGTTTGATGAACCGCTAATAAATCACCATCTAAGATGCCGATATCTTTCATACTCTCGCCATTAACTCGTAACAAGTAATCGGCGGCAGGGTGGAATAAATTACCATCAATTTTGTAATTATCTTCAACATGCTCTTGCGCTAAAATAGGCTCACCAGCGGCAACACGGCCAATCAACGGTAAACCTTCTTCTTCAATATGCTCTTCAGCCAATCTAATACCGCGAGAAGTACCCGGTAACATTTCGATAAAGCCTTTTTTCGCGAGTGCTTTTAAATGTTCTTCAGCTGCGTTTGCTGATTTAAAACCAAAGAAATTAGCAATTTCAGCACGAGTAGGTGGCATACCTGTTTCGCCTAGCTTTTCTTTAATAAAGCCAAATATTTGTTCTTGTCTTGCAGTAAGGGCGCGCATATCATTAAGCCTGTTTATCTGTACAGTAACTGTTAGTATATACAGCTAGGTGATAAACGCAACCTATTATTTTGATTGGTAAATTAAAAACTAATTGTCGTCTAAAGCTTATTCCTCTTCATCCTTAGCAAACAATTCCATTAAGCCAATAAGTGCGGCGAAAAGTACTGCGCCAACTGGCCAGATAATCCAAGTGATACCCCAAGCCATTGTCCACAAACTCCAGCCAAGAAATATTGCGATTAATAGTGGCCAGTAAAATGCAGCAAGCTTTTCTGCACGTTTTGCACGTTTGCTTTTTACGCTGTTAAAGTCGCTATCCCTTAACACATTATTAAGGGCATCATATTTTGTCGATACTGGGATCACTAGATATAGTCCTGCCGATATGATCAATAGCAGTACAATTAACATCATTAAGATTAAATCGGTGCCAGCAGCAGACATTGCTGCGAACATCAAAGGTACAAAGCTGACAATAAATAGAAAGATGCCAATCGATAACCGTCTATTGTATGTCGGTCTGAACTTTTTCATCTTCTCGCTAAACACACCGTGTACACCGTATGCTAACTCAAAGCGTTCATCATCTATTACCGTGGTATCGTCGTCATATTGATTGGTTTTGAGAAAGAAGCTTACGGCTATCGAAACCATAATTAAGATAAATACAACGCCGATTGGTGCTGCAATATCACTTGTTAAGTTGAGTTTATTGCTATCGGCCATTGCCAGCAGAAACAGTAACGGTATTACTGAGCAGACGCACAATAGAACCCCTTTAACATTTAAAGCGGTCGCTTCCATCGTGCTATCAATGTATTTCGTTGCTTGTTCTAGGCTTACCTGAATTGTGTCGGAACTTTTGCTGCCTTGGCTCGATTCGAACACTTCATTTTCATCTTTCAATAAAAAATCAGTAGACACATCAAAAAGCTCAGCCAGCATAATGATGCGATTTAAATCAGGGATACTATTTGTACTTTCCCATTTTGATACTGACTGCCTGGAAACATTAAGTTTCTCTGCTAATTCTTCTTGCGACCAACCAAGTTGTTTTCTTAATTTAACGATCTTTTCTGCTAATATCATAAAGTTTGTTCCTTCACTCGTAATTGAGCGCCTAGCATAGAAAGTCGGTTGGTTGCAGACTAGCAAGCTAGGTTGTTATTTTGTCAACTCACGGTTGCACTATAGCTAAGTACATAAAATCATTGATGTTTTAATTTTGATTTTTACATGTTTTTTTAATTGTTTTTGTTGTTATTGTACTTTTACAGCATCGCTAGGATTTGACCAACTTGCTTGCCAAAGGTCATTTCCATCAACAAAATAGACATTATCACCATCAATAATACTGCGATGACCGTATCGGCTTTGCAGGTCTTCTTCATATTCGGGTTGCACCGCGCCGACTCTATCAAGCATCGAGTTATCAACTTCAAACAACTCTAACGACGACTTGTATTGATGACGATAATCCCATTGATTTGTCATCTCATCGAATGTTTCTATGTATTGATGAACATACAAAGGCACCGTAAATGACATTGAGCCATCAGAGTGATTTAAGCTAGTGAAAGCATGGAAATCATATTCTACTTCGGTTTGCGTCCCAGGGTATGTGTAGGTTATGAGTTCGCTTGGTGAGGTTGGATCGCTGATATCAAATAGAGATATTTTTGCGCCATGGGCCAAGGTTTCATCATTAATTAATGCTTGCGGAAATTGCCATTGTTCTTGCTCTTTATCGCCATCGGCTCTGGTATCGATAACTTCGGCAAAGCCCCAAAATAAACCATCGGTTTGTCGACCAATGCCGATAAGTAGATTTTCATCAACAGGATGCAAGTAAGCTGAATACCCCGGTATTTCCAATTGCCCTTCGATTGTCGGATTTGCAGGTTCGCTTAAATCAATTACATACAAGGGGTCGGTTCTTCTAAATGTTACAACGTAAGCTTTGTTGTCGCGATAACGCACAGCGTAAATATCTTCACCAGGTTTGCCGATGGTTTGCTCACTGCCATCTTCTGGTAAACGAGCAACTTCACTCATTTCGAAATTACTAGTATCGAGTACAAATAACTTGTGTTCTATAGTATTTTCTCGCCAATTACGCTCTGTTGTAATAACTCTTAAGTAATCATCTTGTTCACTAAAGCGATAACTTGCGTTGTTCCAGCCAACTGCCCCAGGTACTTGCCCCGACGATTGGTAGTTAAGGGTTGTTAAATTAAACTTATGCATTTGCGTGAATGATTGTTCGCTGTTGTCTGTATATTGATAAATATCGTTGAACAACACTAGCGAGTTGGTCGATGAATATATTTGCTGACTTTCTGCGCCGATACATACAGATTGTATTTGTTCGGGCTGTTCTAAGTTTATTTTGACAACATATATTAACGCTTGATACCCCAGTGACTCGTCATTATCAGCAATATCTTCAAGATAACAATTACTCGTTAATAACTGCGCCTCTTCATTGCCATATTGGTAGGTGGCTAATAAGTCTTGAGCGTCAATTTGCTCGACGGCGTCTTTGAGTTCTTCAGGCGTTTGCCCGTAATAAATATCATCATATTGAGTAAAGTTTGGCGAAAAGCGAGTAACAACGTAAAGCTCATTATCAACACGGCGACTATTTACTAGTGAACCGCTGATCTTAAATTGGTGTTTATCAAACTCTTGGTTTGAAACAACAGCGCTCTGATCGTCGATAATATCGATCATCACAATCGGCGGTTGATACTGGTATTGGCCAATGCCAGATTGTTGATCAGAAACCAATGGTTCGGAATAGTAATGGTTATAAGATTCGCCTATCGCTGTTAAAGTATTACCGAATAGGTATAAGCCTTGGTAATGGCTATTTTCTGATAACATTACGGTGTTTCTATAACTAAGCTTTGAAGCGGATTTTTCGAATGCTTTAATTGTCGGCTTAGATTTATACTGCGGTGATGTTAAGAGAAAAAGGTGTTCACCGTTAAATTCAACTCGGTCGGCTTCATCAACGCCGGATTCTTGTGTATTTGTTTCGGAGAACTGATTGCTATCAGTACCGTCACTCACCGCTTCGGCATCAGCAACAGGGTTATTAGCTATTTCATCATTTCGGTAGCTAAGTGAACGAACAATAGCATTTTTATAGATAGGAGATATTTCATCAACACCTTCAATATTTTTTAATTTTGCGTTGTCTTCAACAACATTAGAATCGCTACCGCCGCAGCCTTGTAGCATTAACGTATTAACGACAATGATAGTTGTGAGTAATGCGAACTTGTTCATTTTCATCCTTAAATTCCTACTTAGCTTTAACCTTTGCTTTTATATTAACTAATTTAATTTACTGATTTTTATCCAATGTCAGAAAATTACAATTTAGCTAATAGATCTTTTCGTTTGTTGTTATTTTCTAGAGACCAGACGACATTAAAATCATAAAATACATCAACCACTTGTTTTTCTTGTGATAAGTTTACCCAGGGTTGTTTCGTTGTAGTAAAAATATGCACATCAGGTGGCAATAACTCTGGATTATCTAATGTGCCAACGCGTATAAAGCGAATGCCTTGCTTTATTCCGCCCATAAAATAGTTGCTCCAAACCGCGACTTCGCATTTTGGGCAACGAGCGATAGTTTGCCCTTTACCACTTGGAGATTCCATTTCTATTTCATTGACGCTACCTGTTTCTACAATAACATCGTCGGCCCAAAACAATGCATTTACGGCAAATGCACTGCCGGTTTGCCGCTGACACAATAAGCAATGACAACAATGAACAACGCATGGCTGCGCGGTCAGTTTGTAGCGCACGTAACCACATGCACAGCCGCCTTTAGTATTTTCCGTTATTTGTTGTGTCATTGCTATCTCCTTTATATGCAAATGTTTAACTCAGATTTTGAAACAGTTTAGCTTACGTTTTTGGCATCAACTCCAAAAGCGAGTGAACCGTTGCTTCTACGCCAGATTTAACCGATGGTTCAGGCGTAATTTTAAATAATGGGCTGTGATGGCTTGGCACTTGCGGACCACCATTCTTTTCATTATCAAAATCTTCTTGCGGCGTACCACCGACTGAAAAGTATACGCTTGGAATATACGGGTCAGTAGTAAAGAAGCCAAAATCTTCAGCGCCCATGCCACTTTCAGCAGGTGGTACCATGCTGTCTTCGCCCATCTTATCAGCAATAACACCTTTTAATCGCTGCGCTAGTGCTTTGTCATTATAGGTCGGTGGAAATGAAAATTCGCTGACTGTTACGGTCGGCAGTTTATCTTCTGGCATTCCTGCAGTGCGAGCCGTACCGGTAGCGACACGTTCAATTGCCTCTAATAATTGTGTTCTCACTCTTGGATTCAGACTACGAACCGTGATTTGCAGATGTGCTTGATCAGAAATGATGTTGTGCTTTGTGCCAGAGTGGAACGCACCAACGGTTATCACGCCAGCATCTCTTGGTGCTAATTCACGGCTAATGATGGTTTGTAAGTTGGTAACGATTTGCGCACCAATCATGATCGGGTCTTTGCCTTGGTGTGGATATGCACCGTGAGCACCTATACCATGAACAATGATATCAACGGTGTCTGCTCCGGCATAAGGTGAGCCTTCGTCTATAGTGATCTTACCGGCAACAGCGCCAGCATCTACATGGAACGCTAAGGCAAAATCAGGCTGGCCAAATGTTTTCCAAATATTGTCGTCCATCATTGCTGATGCACCCGGGCCTCGTTCTTCCGCTGGTTGGCCAATTAACATTAATGTGCCAGACCATTGGTCCTTATTCGCCGCCATATAGCGCGCGGTACCGACTAAACTTGTGATATGTACATCGTGACCACAGGCATGCATTACTCCAACTTCATTACCATCCCAGTCGGTCATCTTAACTTTCGAGGCATTTTTAAGCCCTGATTGTTCAACAACAGGTAAGCCATCCATGTCAGCTCGTACCATTACCATTGGTCCTTTGCCGTTTTTCAATATTGCGACAATACCAGTACCACCAACACCTTCTGTTACTTCATAACCTTGTGAGCGGATTTCTTCTGCTAAACGTTTCGCCGTTTTCGTTTCCATTAATGATAATTCAGGATTTTGATGAAAATGATCCCATAATTTACCAAGATGTTGTTGGTAATCTTTGTTCACTTGTTGGCTAATATCGGCAGCAGTTGCTGACACTGTTATGCTGAGCAATGACAGCAGACAAAGCGTTTGCTTAAATAACTTCATGTGGATAACCCCTGTAGTGATGATTGGTTTTAGTATCTGTTGTTTGTTTTCTGTACTAATCTTATACTTGAATTGAGAAAAAGTCTTGTTTTCTCAATAGATTATCAAGATGTAAGGCAACATCATATTCACACTCGGTAACAACTTGGTAATATCAGGGCTATAGCACACAAGTGCTTAATAATGTTATTATTAAGCAAATTTTTATCATTCATTTTGAGTAATTTAAACAATGAGAGCTTTGTTCTATTTTTTACTATCTTGGCCAGTGAAGTTATTGGTGCGATGTAAGGTAATTCCAGAATCTATCGAATCACTTGATATAGGTGACGGTAAGTCTGTGTTTTACGTTGTTCGTCATCAATCGGCGAGTGATCTAATTGCTCTGCAAGTAGCCTGTAAAAAATTACAACTTCCTGATCCGCTCGAAATTGTCGAAATAAATGGTAAGTCGATGAATCGTTGTATTTGTCTTGCCAGACCAAGTTCTATTTTCCCATGGGTGACAAGTCAACCAACGAATGCCGTTCAACAAGGCTTAGATTTACTGCAACATCATCAAAAAAATCCACAAGCTGATGCCCAGTTAATTCCTGTGAATTTACTTTGGGGGCGCGCGCCAACCAAACAAAAAGCAGATGTTGGTGACGTACTCGCCGATGAAGTTTCACCTAACTTTATGCGTAAATTTTGGATCGTATTGTTCTTAGGGCGTGAAACATTAGCCAAGTTTAGTGATGCTGTATCCTTTAGACAAATGGCTGATGATCACGGAACGGACGAGAAAGCGGCACATAAATTAATTCGCATCACACGCTTTCATTTTCATCGTCAAACTATTGCCGCTAAAGGTCCACGTTTGATGGACCGCCAGCAAAAATTTACCGCGCTGTTTGCCACTCCTGCGATTAAACGACTTATCAAAGACGAAGCAAAATCAAAAGGCTTGTCTGAAGCTGAAGTTAGAAAACAAGCGCTCGGTATGATGAAAGAAATCGCCGCTGATTATCGTCAAACCACGATTCGCTTAGGTGAGCGAATTTTAGGTTGGTTATGGAATCGTTTATACGATGGTATTGAAGTTCGCAATGGTGAGCGCTTACGTAAACTTTCAGAAGAAGGTCATGAAATTATTTATGTGCCTTGTCATCGTTCGCACATGGACTATTTATTACTAACCTATGTTATTTATCATCAAGGTCTAGTGACGCCAAGGATCGCTGCAGGTATTAACTTAAACTTCTGGCCAGCAGGGCCAATTTTCAGAAAGGCAGGGGCATTCTTTATTCGCCGAAGTTTTGCTGGTAATCGCTTATATTCTACAATTTTTCGTGAATATTTAGGCTTGCTATTCAATCGTGGCTATTCAGTGAAATACTATACTGAAGGCGGCCGCAGCCGCACCGGACGTTTGCTGCAACCGAAAACCGGTATGTTAGCAATGACTATACAAAGCATGCTTAAAGGTATTGATCGCCCACTAACGCTTGTACCTGTTTATATTGGTTATGAGCATGTTATGGAAGTAGCCAGTTACCATAAAGAATTAAAAGGTAGCTCAAAACAAAAAGAGTCTGCCTTTGGCATTATTAAAGCCATTCGTAAACTGCGTAATTACGGTAAAGGTTTCGTTAACTTTGGTGAGCCGATTAACATCAATGAATTTCTAAATAAGCAAGTGCCTGATTGGAAAGATAGCATTGATCCAATTGACCCGCCTAAACCGCAATGGTTAACTCCAGCTGTTAATGTCATGGCCAATGAAGTGATGACCGAAATTAATAAAGCGGTAGCGTTAAACTCAGTGACGTTAACGGCATTAATTTTACTAGCGTCAGAAAACCAAGCATTAACTCGCAAAGAGTTAGAGCAACAATTAGATTTCTTTTTAGACTTGCAACGAAAAGCGCCATTTAGTGCAGACATCATCATTCCTGAAGAGTCAGGTAAAGAGTTGGTTGATGCTGTCATTAAGTTGAATAAGGTCGAGATTACCGACGACGAAATGGGACAAATTATTTCCCTTAGTAAGCAAGGCGCATTAGAGATGAGTTATTACAAAAATAACATCATCCATGCCTTTATGTTGCCGGCGCTTGTTTGTCGTCTATTAAAAAGCTACGACAAACTTAACTTTGATGAAATTAGCGACAAAGTGATTCAAATGGCGCGCTTGATGAGAGCGGAATTGTATCTATGGCAAAACAAAGATGTGATAGCTGAACAAGTTGCTGAAATATTGGATTTCTTAGCGTCTAAAGATATGATCAAACAAAGTAAAGCAGGTTACTGGTCGCGCAATAATGATTGCAATAAAACCTACTTACTAAACTTGCTATCATCGTGTATCAATGAGACTGTTCAGCGTTATAGCATTGTGATTAAAATCATTAATCAAGCGGCACCAATTAACCGTTCTGATTTAGAATCAAGTGCAACTACTCTTGCAAAACGCATGTCGACGTTACATAACATCAATGCACCTGAGTTTATTGATCGAAAAGCACAAGCGGCCATCGTCAATGCCTTACGTGAATGGGGTTATATTAAATCCGATGAACAGGGGTGTTTTGTTGCTAATGAACAACTGGCAGAATTGAATGATATCTTAGTGCATTTATTGGATGAAGATGTTTTACAGAGTATTTTGCATTCGTAAGTTTCAAAAAATATTCTAATGAAAAAGAGCTTACCTTATTAAAAGCGATAACTGATTCTCGTTTTATTATTCCAGAAAACAATAACTTTAAACTTGAATTCTATATAGAAGAAAGTGAAGTTAAAAGTATTAATAGATTGTTTAATACAGGAAGAATTATAAACATGGAAAGGCAACGTAATCATTAACCATTAAGTATACTCGACTATTAAAAATGAACTGAACTTATTGACCTCGAAACCTCATTAACAGTCAAAAAATTCCCTATAAAAGTTCGCAATTACGCAATAAACGTTGAAAACAATACTGTATATAACAAAGGAGGACCCCCATGAAAACTTATATAACATTGCTACTGGTAGCCACACTGTCATCCTTTAAAACAAATGCTAAAGAACTAAACCTTGAGTTATTCATCGAGGCATATAATGAAGCCTATCAACCATATCAAAAATGAAAGACATTCTTATTATTGGAGTTCGACGATAATGGATTAATTAAACACATACGTCGATATCATCAGTGATGATATACAAGTTCATGCAGGGTAAACTTTAATATGGGTACTTTTAGGCTATTTGTCGATATTAACATAGCGATCACTCTCAACTAGCTACGCCATATATTGACCACTATGCTATGAAGTGCCCCCGGTTTTAATGTAACTACGAACGGCAAGTTTGTGCCAAACTCGGCTATACGACTAGTTGGCTTTATTTTTAATTATAGCAAAAAGCAGACGTTGAACTAAGCGAACATAACTATAACAAAGATACGAAAGAAGAAGTTAGCCATAGATAAGTACCTAAGACTTTTGATGATAGCTTTTTGGCAGTAAGTCTTTCAGTATTAGTGTGAACAAAGCCACCACAGCAGTCATTGAGCCTTTAAAGCAAAGCAGCATATTTTCCGATTTAAAACATGAGAGTAATACACTGCGTTCACAACCATATGATTGATTAGATGCTTAATTTATTATTTAAATAAGCATCATCAGATAACTACTCTATCTGTTTAAAGCTTTTGGCGTATACCTGTAGCGATAATTGGAGCCCAATAACTCCCTTCAGGAATTTTTGGAGAAACGCCAATAACCTTTCCGTCAGAAGAAAAATGAAACTGCATATAAAAGGACTCTGTACTTGACTTCCAAACATAAAACTTGTTTTCAGACATGTAAGTTAATTTAAATAGAAATTTTCCTTTTTCCTTAATAAACAAATGTCCATTAACCAAATCCACCTTAAAAAGACTACCTTTATCACTTTGGTAAGTCCCTACGTAGGTCTTTAGGGCTGAATCACTAATAGAGTTAGATTCTGTAAACTCGGTTCCGATCAACTGCTTAATATTATATTGAATTAAACTAGGTTTCTCTTTATAAATTGGATAAATATTAACAGCACTTTGTAGATCCTTATCACTTATCATTTGTTCAAGAGTCATTCCCGCTTTGTGCTTTTTACCAACCAATTCCGAGAATGTACTTAACGTAGCGCTGGCTTGTTTTAAAGCATCACGTTTGCTAAATAATCGCTCTCCTTTATGTCCTGAAACAATTAATGTTTGGTCATTCGCTATTTCATAAGCTTGAGCGAAACCACTTAGCTGACCTTCTACACCGTGATAACCGGTATACACCAATTTGTCAGTACGAAAGGCATCTCCAAGCAACATCACATTACTGTTTTCTAAGTAAACAATTGTTTGGCCTTTCGAATGCGCTCGTGTGTAAGTTGCTGTTACTAATTCACTGCCAAATTGCATAGAAAATTTTCGATCAAACAAAATTTGAGTGCTTGCTTGGGTATATTGAAGTTCACTATGACTGATAAGTTCCGCGCCACGTTCTTTAAAATAATCATTTGCATGATAATGAAACGTATCAGAGGCCACATTCAAAACATGGGTTACAGGCTTACCAGTTAATTTCTTAATTTTTGCTTCTAAACTCGGAGCAACAGGCTCCATTTGTGCAGTAATTAACATGACTCCTTTGTCGCCAACAACAATTGCACTATTGATAAATGAAGTTTTACTCCAGGCTACTGATAGTACGAAAACTTGATCAGTAATTTTATTGGCCGTTATTTCATATTCTTTGCCTATTTCCTGTACTGAACTTGCCTGCACTATGCTTGCTTGCAACAGAAAATAGATAAATAGGAATATAATTTTTATTCTTACATTTAGGTTATACATATTTTAGGTTATACATATTAGGTTTCTATATTCATTAAGTGACTAGAATTCAGAAGAAGTTAACTCGTTTAGTACATCTTGGGCAACATTGTTGTCTTTATCTTTTGTTACAGAATATTTCATGTAGCTCAATTATGTTCAACCAAGTCGCTTTATTGATGATGAAAGTTTCCTCCTTCAACCTGTATTTGACACACTTCTAATGTCTGTTAAAGACTCACAGAGTGAATATCAGGTGTTGTAATATCAACGGCTGCAATGGAGCTTAAACCCGTCTACAGTCGAGTATAAAATCTTGGCTAATAGTTAACATTAGAGAAGCAAGTACGAACGTCAGCTTTAGGGAAAAAGTAATCCCAATCAGAAGATGCATGACCGTCTCTTGAACGCTCAAACCCGCCGTTGGCGATGTTTAAAAATTGTAAATACACAATACATGATGTTATTGTACAAAAACAAGGTTTTTGATGGTCGTGACCGACCGTTAAGAGCGATAAGCGGAAGTTAAAAGGTGAGTAATCTGACCGTCTGCTTCAAGTTCACTGCTGTCGCTCACCTTCAGCTGTATTAAGTTTGCTCATATTCTCATTCGCTAAGCGGCAACGAATGTATATTATTAATGTCAATGAGTAGAGGTTGTGCGCAAGAAAAATCAATAAGTTCACAACATACTTTAGCAATTAGATTATACTAAGCCTGTTTCTTTTTCTGATAGTGTTTACCCCTTTATGTTTCTACAAAATATAGAATTACTTCCAGTCAATATTTTGCAAATTGTTTTTGCATTCCAAATGAGCTTTATTGCATTACTTATATGGAATCAAGAACGTTATCGCAGCTTAGCGGTATTTTTTATTTTTCAAGCCATTCTCAGTGCAATGAATGCACTTGAAGGAACCAATACAAATAATCAACATTATCTAATCACACCTGCATTTACATTGGTCATTGGACCTATACTTTACTTTTTTATTCGTTCACTTGTGAATGATGTTACTCTCAAAAGACAAGAAAAAGCGATGCATTTTATTTTGTCTATTATTGCTCTCCCTTTTACTCAATACACTCAGCTTATTATTGCCTTCGGTACGTTAAGCCAAGTTATATATCTGTTGTTGTCATTTCGTCTTATTTCTCGCTACCATGCGACTTCGAAAGCTGTAAGTTCTGATGCAGACAGCTATAAATTGACGTGGTTGGTAAAAGCCTTAACTGTTTTTGCTGTAGCGACTGTTATCGATCTTGTCAGGATGAATCTGCAAACTATCACCTCTGACCATGTCAAGGGACTTTGGTATTTAGTAAATGAAGTTATCTTTTTTAGTCTTTATTGCTATCTAGCATTTAAAGTTATCCGGCAACCATTATTGTTTGATGGAATGACGTTTTATGAAAGCTTAAATGAGCATAAGATTACGGACGATAAACAAGCAGAGAAAGCTTTAGCAAAAAGCATATTTACCAATATTGAAAGTCTAATTTTACAAAATGAAATGTTTAAAAAACCAAGGTTAACTGTGACGGATATAGCACAAAGCACGGGTGTTAATGTGAAAGATATCTCTTGGGCAATCAACTTAGGCAGTAATCGAAATTTTTGTGACTATATAAATAGCTTGAGAATAGCAGAGGTAAAGAAAAAGCTCTTAGCAGGCAATAGTGACTCAGCATCTCTGTTAGAAATTGCTTTGGCCTCAGGTTTTAATTCAAAATCTACCTTTAATGCGGTATTTAAAAAAGAGCAAGGTAAAACCCCTTCTCAGTTTCTTCGTGAGAATTTAAAGCCCACGGTTGAGTCGTAAATTAGTACAAAAAGGCATTTTTAAGTCCGAAATCCTGATTTCGGACGACATTTTCTCATAAATTACTATTATTCTCATATATTTTAAAATTCCAAAAAAGGAAGTGTAATGCATTCCAATCGCTTTATTTATTGTTTCATCATCACCTTGTTCTTTACGTTTTCAACCCAAGCTTTTGAAACGAATAAAGCCAGCAAAATGACAAACAATGCTATCGGTCAACCTCCTACCATTAGTGAAGTAGAAGTTCCAGCCGTTTATTATGCAAATAGAGTTAGAGCACTTGAGCTGGTACGACAAGAAAACTGGCAAGCTGCCAAGCCAGTTATTGAATCTTTAACTAGCCAATATCCCGATGATGGGGATACATGGTACATATTAGGGCTTACCTATTTTCAATTGGAGCAATGGGAAGAGTCAGTTAGTGCGTTTAAAAAAACGTTGGCCTTAGGCACAATCATTTCGAATATTCCTACAGGCTCAGCACCTTCGAATGACATTATGATTAATATTGCTGAAGCATATTCTGAGCTTGGAGAAGAGTCTAATGCGATTGCGTGGATCAATAAATCCTTGCAAGCACGTTACGATGGCAGAAAAGATTTGATTGGTAATGCTCATTTTAAACGAATTAGTGACTCTAAAGCATTTCAAAAAGTCTCAGGCAGTTTTCTTCCTAATAATTTAACCCGAATTCAGTCATGGCAATTTGACCTAGAATTTCTTGTTGCTGAAATAAAGCGACTTCATGTCAATATCTATCATTCCGTCAATCAAGAGAAGTTTGAACAAATGGTAGCTAGCATTAGCAAGAAAATACCTTCTCTTTCAGATCAGGCGATAGTGTTTGAATTTATGAAATTGGTTGCGGCTATGGATAATGGGCACAACTTTATTGTTCCAGCGTACGCTGACAAAGGTTCTTTCAATCAATTGCCGTTACAATTTTATCAATTTAGCGATGGTCTTTTCATCGTAAGAGCTGATAAAGGGTATCAACAGTTAGTGGGCAGTAAAGTTGTCTCTATCGGAAACACTGAGGTAAAAGAAGCATTAGAAAGAACTAAAATGGTTAATGCAAGAGATAATGAGATGCAACACCTTTGGTTGGGGCCTCACTACTTAGGATTACCTGAAGTACTTAAAGGGTTAAACATAGTTAATGACGCCCAAGATATTTCTCTTACTATTGTGGATATTAAGGGAAAGCAACGGGTGATAAATCCAAAAATAAAGACAATGGGGTTCAATGGCTTTCCTAAGTTACCAGCATTAGCTAATAGTGATGCAATCTATAACCTACGAATCAAAGAATCGTATTGGTATCAGCATATTCCAGAGCAGGCAGCAATTTACATTCAATACAACTATGTTCATAACGCAGCTTCGCAGTCTTTTGAAGAGTTTAATAGTGAGCTTAGAGAAAAAATTTCACAGTTTAAAGCTGAAAATCTTGTTTTAGATCTAAGACATAATGCTGGTGGGAATGGCAGTACTTACCCTCCTTTATTAAAAACACTTATTCAATTTGAAGCGTTAAGGCCAGATGGGAAAATATTTGTTCTTATTGGCCGGAATACTTTTTCAGCAGCGCATAACTTATTACTGGATATTAACCGATTTACTAACCCTATTTTAGTTGGTGAACCAAGTGGCTCTAGACCTAACGCGCTAGGTGAAGCTGGCTGGTTTAAACTGCCATACAGTGGTACTTGGGGCATTATTTCATCACAATTCCACCAAGCGTCGAAGGCCGAAGATCATCGAATTTGGGTACCACCCCACGTTCCTGTAAGTTTATCTTCCAAACAGTATTTCTCAGGAGATGATCCTGCGATGCAAGCAGTAATGAATATAATTTCTAAACTTTAATTCGATTATAGATGCATAATAATAAGCTTTACGTTTCTTTTGGTGAGTTCTGATAAAAGTACAGATATTTCATTAGTTGAGAGATATATGACCGCTCGACAGGCTGGGGACTATCAACCACTTACTTAACTCCATCCTAAAGATATTTGCTATGTATTCAAATATAAAAAAAGAGCTAGAAAAATATCATTTCTAGCTCTTTTATATCTGAAACCTGTAATGGTCCAGATTTAAACTAAACTCTCTATAGATTTAAAGGCTGATTTGTACCTAAACCAGGCCCATAAACAATGGCATTAAGTAACAGTCTTGCTGTGCCTTTTGTTGCCCCTCTAAAGTTAGGTGAATTTGCAAACATGATAACTTGACCATTGCCTTTTCTATCACGAGTCAGGTAGGCGGCGTTACTAATTCGTTGCGCTGCTTCAGGCCATACTAAGCCACTCATTCTAAGGTATAGATCTTTACCGTCAGGAATTGTTGACCAACCGATTAAACGCTCTTTAGCTTTGCCGTTATCGACTAACACACCAAATCGAACTACCGCGCTTGTTGGGCTTTTGGTCATTAACAATGGCGTATTGTCAGTGAGTACCGGTAAGGTTTCATCGACTCCGAAAGTTAACCAGCTTTTTTGATCGGTACGCGTCGCAAGTAAAGCACCGGATGGCATAAATTGCGCGGTCCAATTATCCCAGCGAATTAATTGCTCTTTACTCATAGGCTTTAAATCCTGGTGATTTTGCCATGGGTACCATATTGAATCAGATACCGTGTGATCAGTGATTAGCTTTTGATTCGATATCGTTGTTTGCTGTGCAAGCCATTCTTTGTATAGAGCAATATTATAGTCTTCTATCTTTTCGAATGAATCCGATAACACTGTGGTTTCAACAAATTTATCAGTCTTCGCAAATTGTACTGTCGAGTTGCTCGTAACGATTAAGGTTCCACCCGCTTTCACCCAAGTATCTATTGCTGCGATATTGCCACTAGTTAATTCGCCATACCAACGACCCGGAATGATAAGTACGTTGTATTGACGTAAATCCATTGAGCTAATTAGCTCTTGGCTTAAGTGCGAATGACGCACACCTAATTCAGTATCTAACATATGCCAAATATGACCATAGTCATAAGGGCTGATGCCACTTTGTGTAAGCATGGCGATTTGTGGGCGCTTTAACAACTTAAAGTGATCACCACCAATATCAGGTAGATCTTCATCACCTAAGCCTTGATTAATCGCATGAACATTAACGTTCTTGTCTTTGGCTGCTTGCGCAACAAGTTCTGTCACATTCGCAATATGTTTATTATCGTGAGTAGTAACAGCAATTGAACCTCGATTAAATGATAATTCGTTAAATATGCCTTCTTTATCTAGAGCTCGAACATTAACGCCTTGTTCTAACAATCTTGCTGCAAAGCCCACGGAGCCGTCATTAGCGCCATCTACTAGGTAAGCAATCGTATATTCTGTACTCGCAAAATCAGTAGAGACTTGGCGGGTCAAAGGTTTAAGGTTATCTTCAAAGTGATAACCAATTTCAAATGCTTGTAGGCCATACAGCATGGTTAAATTCCAAGCTGTCGAGTCATACATTACTGAACTACCGTCACGTAATGTCTTTTGTCGCTCCTCTAGCAGTACCGCATCATTTATTCTGGCGTCGAACTCCAAGATTGCCGCAATAAGTGGCGCATCATATTGCCTATTTGGAATGATGATTGAGCCAACAGGCAATTCTGTGGAGTAAAGCTTTTGACCGAGTTGATTTATTGCGTTTTGTACTTTCGTTTTACGCGTTAATTCAAAGTAGTCAATTCCTTGTAGATCGAGTAAGTCTAAGAATTTATTCAATCGGCTATGGTTTTCAGTTGGCAAAACAACGAAACTCTTGTCGGCGTATATACCTGAGCTTGCGACGTGACTTTTTCGGTTTTCAACGAAGTCTGAAAAAATCTTTTGTCGATTATTACTTAATGTTTTGAGGTTAGTCATTGAGCTATAAAATTGATGATCGACAGATTTTTTATAGCTACGGATCTGACCGTTCTCTAGTCTTACGCCGTCTTCTGCAGTGCGAGCTTGTTCGTATAAAATATGTATCGAGCCTTTGTACTCAGAATAATTGGAATATCCAGGGTATAGGTTTTCAAACCATTCACCGGTGTAGTAAGGCCAAGCCTTTTTATCAAAGGCTTCGGCTTGCTCTTTTGCGAAAACTTTACTCCATTGATTGATACTTGGGGCAATATGTTCATTTATAGGCTGACGCGGAGGTCCAAATAAGAAAGTATCTAATGCCCCCATTTCATGACCATCAATCATCAGTAGTGGCAACCATTGATTAATGGCTTTGATACGGCCTATTGATTCAGGGTTTTCCGCAAAATAAAAATCTCTATTCAAATCAAAGTGGTAATGGTTAGTTCGGCCGAAGGGCCAAACACCATTGTGCAATAAAGACTGGACATCAAAATTTGGTGTAGCACTTCTGTTTTGCTCTAATTGCTTAGTAAATCTGGCGCGACCGTCAGGGTTCATCATAGGATCGACGAGTACAACAAGGTTATCAAGTAAGTTGTTGACCTCTTCATCTTCACTTGCAATTAAATGGTAAATTAGGGCTAGCGAAGAGTCTGCGCCTGAGGATTCATTACCGTGAATAGAATAAGCCATCCACGCCGTAGCAGGGGTCTGCTCGATTAACTTGACAATGTCGCCTTTGGATAAGTCATCCGGTGTGCTTAGCGCAGTAATATTGGCTTTGATAGTATCTAAGTCATTAATGTTTTTGGCGCTAGAAATCGTAAGATAGTGCAGTGGTCTATTTTCATAGGTACGCGCATACTCAACAATATTGGCACGTTCACTTTGCTCAGCCCAAATATTCACTAAGGTATTAATTTGTTCCGGTGTAGCCGTTTTTTCACCAACTTCAAATCCGAGGAAATCCTTGGGTGAGGTTATTTTTGTATCATAAGTTCCGGTTAAAATATTTGGATATTTTGCCTCAGCTAGGGGAGTCGGCTTCATCACCGTTGTTGCGGTAGCGTTAAAAGCTGCTGCAAGCAGTAATAAAGGTGCAGCTAATCGTGTTGAAATTCTCATAGTCCCTTCTTTTATTTATTGTTTTTTTAAACATGTTAACTATAGAAGTGGATATCAAAAAGATAAAGGTAGTTGATTAACTGTAAAGGGTTAACAGCCATCGATAGCGATAAATAGGCAATAAATGCTTGCTCTGAAGGTAAATGAAAAAGCAGGCCAACGCCTGCCATTTAGTAATTAGAAGTTGAAAGCCTATAATTGAAGCCTCACTTTATAATCAATCTGATAGTTAACGGATTAATTAGCTGCATAGCAGTTAATGTTTTGTTGTTTGTTTTCAGCTGAAGAAATGCGCATTTGATCATATTTTATATCGGGAACATTGGCTTGAATTGCTTGTTCAAAAACCATTGCTACATCACCAATTTTTCGGCCTTGTTTATTGAGTTTATCGAATGATGGTTGATGCTTTTTCATTAACGTACTCAACTTTGAAGAGAGTTTATTTAGTTCTTTTACTTCGGCGGTATTGTGAAAATTACCAGCTTCAGTTTGCTGTTCAATTTTTTCTGATAAGCGTTCTATTTCATCGCTGTATTGCTCTATTTGATGCTGGATCTCTTCAATAGGTTGCTCTAAATCTTGCATTTCTTGCTCCGCATTTTGCAGCTCTTTGTATGCCTGAAACTGAGTACTGTTCATCGCATATTCACTAACAACTTTACAATTATTCATCAAAGTGATTGTGTATTCACCGTCCTTTAAAGCGTCTGCGTAACTGCTACTAAGTACCGCTGATACTAATAATGCAGCTACTGCTGTTGTGGTTTTTTGAACTAAATTCATTGTGTTAATCCTTAATTAATTTTTTAAACTTTTATTCAAAGATGTGGATCTAATCATTGATTAGAGCTTTTTATTTGTTGTTCTCTTAATTAGTTAGTCGCGTAAAAGGCGTAAAAGGTTTGAAATTATTTGAATGAATGAGTTAACTCAATTTTACAGGCCAAATTAACGAGTCAATTTAGCTGCTTAATCTACAAGTAACATTGTACTTCATTAATGCACACAAACATTCCGGCGTTCTAGTTACAAAAAGTAACGTAAGTTAATCAATTGTTGATCTAGATCAGAGTGGTCTTTATGCACTGTTTTATTCTATAGGAAACACATAGTTGAATAACTTTTATGGAGAATTTTTATGGATAACTTAGCTTTCTTATTATCGGACCCGATCGTACTATTTTCAGCGGGCGGACTATTAACTGTGTTGGTAATTATAGCGTACTACGTTTATTACTTTATGACTAAGATTAACAACAACGAGTAAACCATTACTGCTATTTTTGAAACACACTGTGTTGTTAATATGCCTCATATTCTGTGGGGCATAGGCACGTCTTTAATAAAATCTGCAATCAATCGAGCAAATACTAAACCTGCCAATTGACGTTACAGAGTAACTTGTCACGCTATGCCATTCTCAACGAATAGATTCAATCACTTGCAATTGATTTCAACAAGGTTAAGCTGTAGCTAAGTAAATAGAATTTAAGTTTTGACAATCTATCTAAGTAGAAATGGCTTTCTACACGCGCTTAGATAATTAAAAATAATGGAATTAGTAATGAAATTTGTTCAGGTATTGTTGCTTATATTAGCAGGGGTTTCGCTGTCTAGCCAAGCTGCCATAGTCAAGCATACGGTAAACAGTAGTAAAACTATTCATATGAAAGATATGACACTGCAAGTTTTTAGCGGTGAATTTTATTTTGAGTTTGATCCTAACAATGCGGTAAACAAAGAGATTGTCGATATTGAGTTAGCGATACCTAATGCTGAAGGCATGGTAAGCGCAAAAGCTAATTATTTTATTATCCAACCAAAGAATCCAAAAGATCGACGCGGCGCAATTGTCGAAGTAAGCAATCGTGGTGGCAAATCGGCTCTTTCATATTTTAATCTAGCTCCTAGAGTGGCAATGCCAGATAAAAGCGCCGCACTTGGCGATGGCTTGATCCAAGAATTAGGTTTGTCACTTGTCTGGGTAGGTTGGCAAGGCGATGTGCCCCATAAAGACGATTTAATGTACGCAGAATTACCACGTATTATTGATCTCGAAGGATGGGTTAGAAGTGATTGGACCGTTGATAATAACAAATCATTATTAACATTAGCGCACCGCGATAATATAGAAACAATTTACCCCGTAGACTTTGCTACTCAAGATGAAGCCTGGCTTACCAAGCGAATGGGACGTGATAGTTTGCGAGCAATTGTGCCTCGTAATCAATGGCAATTTAGCTCCGACGGTAAATCGATCGTTGGTGATTTCAGTCCTGGCATATATGAATTAGTGTACCCTGCGAGAGACCCTCAAGTTGCTGGCATTGGCTTAGCGATAATACGTGATACAGCCGCGTATATTAAAGAAGAAAGCAATCCGTTTTACGTACCCAAAGCAATTGCCTATGGGGTGTCACAAACTGGTCGATTTTTACGTCATTTCCTACATCAAGGATTTAATGAAACTGAAGATGGGATAATTGCCTACGATGGGATGTTTATTCATACTGCTGGCGCAGGTCGCGGCAGTTTCAATCATCGATTTGCGCAGCCGTCTCGTGATGCTCATCGCATGTCTGCATTTTTCTATCCAACCGATGTTTTTCCGTTTACCTCTCAACGTATTCGATCTGACATAACCAATCAAAAAATTGGTTTGTTAAAACGTAATCATGAACCATTTTATCCTAAAATTTTCTATACCAATACGGGATATGAATATTGGGGACGTGCTGCAGGTCTTACCCATAGCCATAAAGTATTTGATATGGCGCCATTAGAAAATGAGAGAATCTTTCACTTAGCTTCAGCTCAACACTTTGTTGAAAGCACCAACAATATAAAATTAGTTGATAAAGACAATCTAATTTTTCGCGGTAATAATCTTAATTTTAAACCTCATTTACGCTCGCTGTTATCGCATCTGAGTGAGTGGGTTATCGCTGACCGTAAGCCTCCGAAAAGTAAGTATCCTAGGTTTGCTGATCAAACCCTAACAAACTATGCTCACTTTCAACTTCCGAATTGGCTTGGTGTTGAAAAACCATTTAAACCGCATACCGCTTATGAGATTGATTACGGTAAGAATTGGCACAAAGGGGTGATAGATAATCATCCTCCAGTATTGCTTGCAGAAATACTACCGCCGGTACCCAAACTCGATAACAATGGCCACGAACTCGGCGGCATTTCACATCCTTTACTAAAGGCTCCAATCGCTACTTTTATGCCGTGGGTCTTACGCTATGATAAGTTTTCAAGCAATGAGATTGAAGACTTTCGTGGTGCTATAAAACAATGGAAGAAAAAGCGTATTCTTTCTCGTTATGCAAATAAACGTGCCTACATGACACATCTAAATAAGATGATTTTAAAAAGCTTAGCTGAAGGTTGGATATTAGCGCGAGATGTTAGCCGTATCAAACAGCAAGGTAGTTGGTTGTGGGATTGGAGTATGCTACAAAAAGACCCTGTTTATGAAGAAGAAGACGATAAAAAACGGAAATTATTAGATGATTAAAATTTTAAGCTTTTGTTTGTTATTGTTGCCTTTTTCTAGCCTTGCTAGCGCCTGTAATGAGCTTTCAAAAATCAGCTGGCTGTTAGGTGATTGGCAGTCACCTAGTAATAATAATATTATTGTTACGGAGCAATGGCGAGCGCAGGGGAGTAGTATATTTAATGGTATTGGCCAAACAATTAAAGAAGGCAAAGTGAGTTGGTCTGAACAATTACGTATTGGTGTTATTGATGACAAAGTTTATTATTTTGCGAAGGTGCCAAATAATGAAGAGCCAGTGCCATTTGAACTGACTAATTGTTCTGAGAATTCTGTTACATTTGAAAATCCAGAACACGACTTTCCCAAGAAAATCCATTATTTATCACCAACGCCAACTGAGCTCATGGTGATTGTATCCGATGGAAAAGATAAAATGTTTACCGTTGAATTTGGTAAGGTTACCCGCGCAAAAGACGAATAGCCGCTTTGCTAGGTCGTTTTTTATTCTGTTGTTTTTTTCTTAATTAAAATCCAAGTATTAGCGTAGTCAGGCAAGTGCTTATTTGCCTGATGGTAATCGCTCCAGCCATAGTAACTGTCTACAAGAAAGTCGAGTTGAAATAGATTGTTATCGAACGCGCCGCCGGTGTCTGCTAATACGCCTAGCTGGCTAATTGACTGCTGGCCTTGGGGATAATTAATCATCACCAACTTGCCCAGACCTAATTGTTTAATGTTACCGGCAAATGTAGCGTGGGCTTTGATCGCAATCTTAGTTTCCATGCTATTGCCGTAACCCATAATTGACGGCACCTCGGCAAAGTACCAATAACGGCCTTGTTGGTTTTTACCGATGGCATAATCATAACTAATGCCATTATTACGATGTACGTTGAAGTAGCGGGTTTTACCGTCAACATCCAACACCCCAGTGCCTTGTAATAATACGTCATGTAAACCGTCTTCAGTTATCCAAATGAGTGGTTTCGCTAGATTATTATTTTCCAGCGCTCCATCGATGATTTGTGCACGGGTATATTTGAATCGAGTTAGGGTCGCTTTGTGATTTTCAGCCTCTACTTTAGTCATGCCTTGTTCATCATAAGGCAGTGCATACAGTGCTTGGTTATAAAGTTCAGTTTTTACATTACTGGCTTTTAACTTTTTGGTGTAGTACTTGGTGATGAACAGCTTATCTTCAGGAATGTTGTTTAATAGCCTGTTTTTGACGTCGTTCGTGCTCTTTTCGCGTATTTTGTCAGCGTAGTCTTTATCAGGGTACCAACGGTAAAAGTCAAAATTAGCCTTTAAAAACTCGCTATCATGCATTCTTCCAGGGTGTTTGTTTTTAACATCTTGGCGGTAGGTTTCACATATAAAGGCTAATGTCAGGCCAACATCTTTCAAGCTTATTTGCTCATTTACCACGCTGCCAGGGTGAATCGCATCGTTATCATCGACCAGCATAAGGTAATCTAAAGTATTGCTAGCCACTGAGCAGAGCTCACTGGTTTTGGCGATCTTCATTTGACCAATGTCAGGGTTTTGCTCTAATACAAACTGGCCACTTTTATTTTCATTTATGCTTTCGTTAATAGCATCATTTGGGGTTGATTGTGCATTGGCTGCAGCGTGATCACTTATCGCGCTACAGGCAATGCATACGATAGTGATAAGCGGTAATAATTTCATTGACTGGCTATCTTAATTCTTGATGTTGTTAAATACTGACTATCGAAGGCGTATATCGACATAGGGCACTAATGGTTGGCCATAATTTCTTGGTAAACACGAATTGCCTGCTGATCTTCATTCATCAAAACCAGTACATTGGCGTAAACTTCTAGATCTTCTTTGTTTTGCTCTAGTTTTAACAGTGATACAAAGGCTTTTTGCGCTTTTTCAAGCTCATTATTACCAGCACATAAGTGCGCAAGTGCACTTAACCACAATGTGTTTTCTTGATCTTTTTGTAATAGTTTTTGAACTACTTGGATGATATGTTGGCTTTTAACGTAAGGCAGAGTTTTTATTTTATTAATGAAACTTGCTGACGCGCCTTTTTTCACTAACGGCAGCACTAAATCTTCTAACTGATTTTGTAAGCCATTGTTTGCCAAGACTTTTGCATAAGCTAGCGTAATACCTTCACTTTGCCTTTCCTTACGACCTAAACCTTTATAATGCTTGGCAACCGATTCAACGCTTTCAGCAGTGATTAATTGTTGATAATACGCAGTAAACGCTAAATGCTCCCAAGCACTTAATTGCTCTGCTTGGTGCTGTTTGTCTTTGCGGATCGCTTTTAAATTATCGAAGGCTTTGTCATAGCTCTGCTCACTAACTAAAAGCTCAACTTCTAGACCGAGTAGTCGCCAATCATGATTGATAAAACGATGATTGCTGTCGAGTAATGCTCTAAGTTTGGCAAACTGTTGTTGCTTTAAATAGATACGACCAGCGACTAATAGAGTTTCAAAGCTAAAATTCTCTTGAGCTTTAGGATGTTCATTGATCAACTGTAGAAAGTTTTGAGCTTGTGCAGTATCTGCCAATTCATCTGCAGATTTAGCGGCAACTAACCAAGCACTATTGGCCATTTCCGATTGCTCAGCACATTTAGACATTAAATCTTGCGAATGCTTATAGTCACCAACTAAGTAAGCGCCAATACCTTGTTGAAAACTGCGTTTGGCTTTGGTTTTATTGCCAAATGCGAAGCGCTTTATCGTAGTTGAGCCAAACTTAAAGCCAATACGCGTCCCCCAAAATAAGAACATTAAGACAAAGGCTAATAGGGTTAATAATACTAAGGCGCTTACGACTGTTAATTCATAAGTCAGATCGCCCATGGCGATCAAAATATAACCTTTCTCATCAATCAGCATCGGCGCCAATGCGATCAATGCAATGACTAGAACAAACTTAATAATGTTACGTATCATAAGTTGTTCTCCTCAACAGATTCTGCTGAACTTATGATTGGAGCTGATTTTTTATTAGCGTTCTTATTCGCTTTTAATAGCTTTTGTAATGCCACTGCAGATTGCAAGTTTTTAGGGTATTCAATATTCACTTCCATGTTTTTAACTTCACCAAGGCGAGCATTAAACTGCTGAGTCGTCGCTTTGGTCATATCAAAATATTTTGATAACCATAACTGCATATCGGTGACTGTTTTACGGAATAAAATGGTATTTCCTTGGGTTACTGCCCACTGAGCTTGCTGAAATTTCAGCTCAAAATTATGATATAAATTTTGCTCAAATTTTGGTTCCATCAATGGCTCAACATCGCCCTTACGACGTCGAATGGTAATAAATTCATCTTTAAATTGTTGCCACGATTTCGATAGGTTTTCACGCCAATCACTTATATCTTCGGATAATGCGGTACTTTCTTGTATTTCAGTAACGTCAGGCAATTCCACCGAGGCCAATGGCAAGTCATCAACCTGTTTTGATAGTCCCATTAAAGACAGAACGATGTCGTCACGCTCAAGTTTTGGTAGTACTTGTAGCTTCTCAATATCCTGATGTAACAATTCGCGGATTTCTAATAGTCTCGGGTCACGTAAACCTTTCAAGCGAGCGTCGGCATCTTCGATTAACGATATCGCTGTTTGCGCATCTTTTTGTAACCATAATACCCGACCAGCCATACGCACTAAATATTCAGCTTCAACAATTTGCCAGTTTGCAGGCTGACTATCGATAAGCTCTTGAATTTGGTTTTCAAGCTCTTTTATACGACTACCACTTTTTTCTTCAACTTCTTTAATTAATGCCGATATTTGTTGTCTCGATTGTGTTTGAAGTTTGCTTATTTGTTGCTGTAAATGTTGGTCAAGTCGCTCAACGGCAACTGCACTTTTTTCTGTTACTCGGCTTTCTAATAATTGACTTTGTTGCTCCTGCCACCAGTAATGGGCTCCGACACCACCACCGGCAGTAATCGCCACAAGTAGCGCTAATATCGCTGTTTTAGATATCTTTTGTTTAGCCGGTAATGATCTCGATGATGACTGAGATTTAGATAGCGGTTTAGCCGTTGATTTAGAAACTGGCTTGCTTGTTGAGGTCGTTTTAGCTGAGCTGCTCGTTGACGACTTTACCTTTGAGCTGGTGCTTTTTTGTTGACTGGCTGATTTTGCTTGCGCCGCTAATTTTGTCGCATTAACGACAGGTTTAGACGCAGAGCTGGCTGCTTCTTTAGATGCTGCTGAAGTGTCAGCCGCTTTATTGTCTGCAGGCTTTTTACTTTCATTTTCTTTGTTGTTGTCTTTATCAGTCATATTTATATTCCTGGCCGTTCCTGCAGCCTTGATGTACAGCATCTGCGCTAAAGATAAAGGATGTTAATCTATAGCCTTTAAAATTTGTTGATGGGACGCACCTTCGGCGTTAATGACCTTAGTCAAACCATACGCTTTTGCCTGTTCGGCAATTCGCTTGCTCGCCACAATCCAAGTGCAGCGATTCGCCCAATTCATATCATCTATATAAGATAAGGTTTTATCGAACAACTCGCCAGAAGTAATTACAATAAAATTAATATTATCTTTTCGCCATTTTTCAATAGTTTGGCTTTTGTTTAGTGACAACCAATTACGTTCATACACTTCATTATAGGCAACAATTGCACCTCGGTGCTGTAACTCTTGTTTTAGAAGTTCTCTACCACCATTACCTCGAATGATGAGGATAGACTTTTGTTCGACTTGTTGAAATTCTGGCAACGCCAAAATGCCTTCACTGTTATGGGTTGTCGGCACTGTGATTGGTTGCGATAAATATTCCTGCAGTACCAGTTTGGTTGCGCTACCAACGGTAATGATTTTGCACTTTGAAAAACAGCGTTGCATTTCTTCATTAGAATCAAAATGCTGAGATGCAAAACGCACCGCAGCAGGACTAATAAAAATAACAAAATCTGGAGAGAGTTGTCTTAGCTGGTCGCTTAATATTGAAAATTGCGGACCTTGGCGATAATTAAATAACGGCGTAATGTCGATATGATCGGCTATAGGTGCAAGCACCTTAGCCAATTCATCGGATTTGTCTTTAGGCCGGGTTAGCAGAATATTACGATTATTTTTGCTCATATACCTGCTTTAAAATCACATCGGCACCAAGTTTAAGTAACTGCTCAGCTAGCTGGTTGCCTAACTGCTCACCGTCGTTAACGTTACCGCTTACTTCACTGTGTAAAATTGTGCTGCCATCAATTGCGCCCACTAAGCCACGAAGGAAAACTTCATTACCAGTGATAGTGGCATAACTGCCAATTGGTACCTGACAACCACCTTCAAGTGCTCTGTTCATTGCTCGTTCCGCCAATACACGATGACGAGTTTCTGTATGCTCAAGTGGCGCAAGTAACGATTTAACTCGTTCATCATCAACACGACACTCAATACCAACAGCACCTTGACCATTCGCTGGTAACATGACTTCTGGCTCGATAAATTCACGAATACGCGCAGGCATTTCTAAACGAATCAATCCCGCTGCCGCGAGAATAATGGCATCGTACTGACCATCGTCTAATTTCGCTAAGCGGGTGTTAACGTTGCCGCGTAAATCTCTGATATCTAGATCAGGACGTAACGCCTTTATTTGACATTGACGGCGTAAACTCGATGTACCAACAATCGCGCCTTGTGGCAGTTCGGCCAAACTATTTATAGTGTTAGAAACAAAAGCGTCACGCGGGTCTTCACGTTCACAGATAATTTCCAAACCTAAACCTTCTGGAAACTCAACAGGAACATCTTTCATTGAATGCACAGCGATATCGGCGCGGCCTTCTAACATAGCAACTTCAAGTTCTTTGACGAACAAGCCTTTACCGCCCACTTTTGACAATGGTGAATCAAGGATAATATCGCCTTTAGTTACCATTGGCACTAATTCTACGGTGAGTTCAGGATGAAAGTGCTCCAGTCGAGCTTTAACAAATTCAGCCTGCCATAAAGCCAATGCACTTTTTCGAGTCGCTATTTTTAGCGTTTGTTGGGTCATTTTAAATTCTCTTGCTTACTAACGGTATTGACCATTAGTTAAATGTTAGAAGTTTAGCGATTAATTTGAATGCAATTATTCTGCGCTAAGTAAAACTTGTGCGTCTGCTTGTACGCTTACGGCGTTTGACATAAATTGCCAAAATTCACCGCCTTCGCGTTTATCAATCCATTTGCCATCGATATAATCAAAGTGGTGGCCGTTGAATTTTGTTGCCACCCAAACTTGATGCAGTGGAGCTTGCTTATTAATAATGATTTTTGTTCCATTTACAAAAGTTAACGTTAATAATCCGCCAACGCTTTCATAATCAATATCTTCACCGCAGTCTTCAATTGCCTCTTCAAGGGCGAGTAATAAGTCTTCGGCGAGGATGTTGTATTGACTATCGTTCATATTTTTTTCCAATGCTTTGGTAAGTAATAAAGTTCGGTATTGATACTATTTATGCTAAAAGTTGTTATTTTACTTAAATTTTTCAACGCTGCATGCGATTATAAAACGATATCTTGTTAATGGAAAATAAAATGATTAATAAAACCCGACTAAATGTTGTATTATCCATACTTATTTTTACGCTTGCAGGCTGCGGCTTAAAAGGGCCGTTGTACGAAACTGAGTCTGAAACTGAAAAGACAGTAGAACAAACTAAAAATAACGAACAACAAAACAATAACTGATTTTAATGAAAGAACATAAATAAATGTTTTTTTAATGGACAATTCCAGGAACAACTAGTGGATTTTTTTAACCGTCAAAATAATAGCTTATATGCAGAACAATGTTCAGTAAGCGAACTTGCAAAAACTCATGGCACGCCTTTATACGTGTATTCTCGCGCGACAATTGAGCGTCATTGGCACGCATTTAATGATGCTGCCAAAGGTATGAAACATTTGATTTGTTACGCAGTGAAAGCGAGTTCAAATTTAGCAATTCTAAATGTAATGGCGAGATTGGGTAGTGGCTTTGATATCGTATCAAAGGGTGAGTTGGCTCGTGTTATTGAAGCGGGTGGTGATCCGGCTAAAGTTGTGTTCTCGGGTGTTGGTAAAAAGGCTGACGAAATAGCCTATGCTTTAGACAAAGGTATTCATTGCTTTAATGTTGAATCCGAAGCCGAGCTTAGCCGTATAAATGAAGTTGCTGTAGCTAAAAATATGCGTGCGCCTATTTCGATGCGAGTAAATCCAGATGTAGATGCTGGTACACATCCATATATATCGACCGGATTAAAAGATAATAAGTTTGGTATTCCAATTGACCAAGCAGTAAGCATTTATAAGAAAGCAGCGGCGATGTCTAATTTAGATGTACGAGGCGTTGATTGCCATATCGGTTCACAGTTAACCGAAGTACAACCA
Source organism: Thalassotalea crassostreae (assembly GCF_001831495.1). Classification (NCBI taxonomy): domain Bacteria; kingdom Pseudomonadati; phylum Pseudomonadota; class Gammaproteobacteria; order Alteromonadales; family Colwelliaceae; genus Thalassotalea; species Thalassotalea crassostreae. The sequence continues at coordinate 3,444,759 of NZ_CP017689.1, read as the reverse complement.
TTTTTAGATGCCCTTGATAGAGTATTGATGCTTGTAGACAGTCTTGCTGAAAACGGCATTAAGTTAAGTCACTTAGATGTTGGCGGAGGTTTAGGTGTACCTTATCAAGGTGAAACACCACCGCACCCGAGTGAATATGCAAAAGCAATAGCGGATAAAATGCAGGGTTACGATCTAGAGCTTATCTACGAACCAGGTCGAGCAATTATGGCAAACGCTGGCATTTTAGTAACTGAAGTTGAGTTTTTAAAAACCAACGAAGATAAGCATTTTGCCATTGTTGATGGGGCCATGAACGATTTAATTCGTCCGGCTTTATATCAAGCATGGCAAGAAATTGTACCTGTTACCATTAATGAAAGCGCCACTTCTCGTGAATACGATGTGGTTGGTCCGGTATGTGAAACCGGAGACTTTTTAGGTAAAGAACGTGAACTGGCAATTGAAGCTGGTGACTTACTTGCCGTTAGAAGTGCTGGTGCCTATGGGTTTACCATGAGCTCAAATTATAATTCACGTCCACGAGCGTGCGAAGTAATGGTTGATGGTGAAAACGCTTATGTAATCCGTGAGCGCGAAACTATCAAATCTTTATGGCAAGGCGAAGCCTTGTTACCGTAACCTTTTAGGTTGCATTCAAACTACGGAATTTAGACGTTACTATGTTAGTTAATTTTTCCAAAATGCATGGTCTAGGTAATGACTTTATGGTGCTGGACAATGTTACGCAAAGCGTATATTTGTCAAATGAGCAGATCAAAAAATTATCTGATCGTAATTTTGGTATAGGCTTTGACCAGTTATTAATTGTCGAGCCACCTTATGATCCTGATTTGGATTTTCATTATCGAATTTTTAATGCCGATGGCAGTGAAGTAAGTCAATGCGGTAATGGTGCTCGATGTTTTGCTCGTTTTGTCTTGATGAAAGGCTTGATCAATAAAAACAAAGTGAAAGTGACCACCGCTTCCGGTCGTATGACTTTACATATTGAGCGCGATAACCAAGTGACAGTAACCATGCCGATCCCTAAATTTGATCCGGCGAAAGTACCATTTACGGCGCAAAAAGAAGAAGGCACTTATATTTTACGTGCCGATGACCAAACGGTTTTTTGCGGCACAGTATCTATGGGCAACCCGCACTGTGTTGTGACCGTTGATAATGTGTTAGAAGCACCAGTAAATACTTTAGGTAAATCATTAGCTGAACATGAACGTTTTCCTGAAGGTGCGAATGTTGGTTTTATGGAAGTAGTTAGCCCTAAGTACGTTAAGCTTCGCGTATATGAACGCGGCGCAGCGGAAACATTAGCCTGTGGCAGTGGCGCTTGTGCTGCTGTGGTTGTTGGTATTACTCAGGGTAAATTGGCAAACAATGTAACCGTAGAATTACCAGGTGGAAAACTAAAAATTTATTGGAAAGGTCCTGGAAATCCAGTGAAAATGACCGGTCCAACTGAACATGTATTTGATGGACAACTACAACTATGAGCGACTCAAACGCAGTGAATAATAAAAATAATGCACCAATCAATGCCGATGATTTAGATGTAGAAACGTTGGCGATTACTGATGAGATGGTAAGTACTTACCTACAAGACAATCCAGATTTTTTCGCTCGTAACCCTAATGTCGTGGCCAACCTTAGGTTTTCTGACAGCAGTCGAGGTGTGGTGTCGTTAGTCGAGCGTCAGCAACAAATCCAACGTCAAAAGATTCATTTATTAGAAGAAGAAATTACCTCGTTATTAACGGTGGCTAATTACAATGAACAATTGTTCACGGTTTATAATGATCTGTATTTAAATCTTATTGATAGCAATAATCCAAGCGAATTTCTTGATTACTTAACCAACACCACGACTCAATTGTTAAACTTATCTTCGTTTAAATTATTTTTAACGAATAAAGAATTTGAGCTAGGTCATGAATCCATTGTTAAAAACGACTGCGGTTCAATTATAGAAAAACGTTTTGCTAATTCTGAATACTATTTTGGTCGATTAGCCGATGATGAAAAACAACAGTTATTTGATGATGCCGTTGTTGGCTCTGTGGTGTTAGTACAACTTTCTCATGAAGATGAGTGCTTAGGTTTTATTGCCATAGCATCGAGTGATGCAGAGCACTTCAACCCATCTATGGACACCTTGTTGTTGAATCAGTTTCGCACGCTAGTTGCTAAGTTGTTAGTAAAGCAGTTGCGCAAAATAGGCCTGTAACATGCGCTTTTATCGTCGCTTGTCCTCATTCAAGGCCATAAGCTTTGATCTTGATGATACGCTTTACGATAACCATCCTGTGATCAGTAAAGCGGAATTAGAGCTGCAGCAATTTTTAATGTCTGCAGCACCTGAATGTTCGGCATTGGGCAGTGATTATTGGTGGCAACACCGCCAAGTTTGTTTAACCAATCAACCTGAACTTTGTCATGATGTTACTGCTTTACGCCTCGCTTGTATCCAGTCAGGAATGCAAGCGCTAGGATACTCAAGCCTTGATGCTGCGAACAAAGCGCAACAAGGTTTAGACTTCTTTTTATCTCATCGTAATAACCTGCAAGTGCCACAACCCGTAAAAGAATTACTAGCACAATTGCAACAACGTTTCCCATTAGTGGCAATTTCCAACGGCAATGTTGGCATCGACGAAATCGGCATTAGTGAATATTTTGAGCATTGTTATTTTGCTGGCGCTGGTAACTTACAAAAACCTGAAAATGATATGTTTAGTAAAGCCTGCGACGATCTTGCGATAACACCAAGCGAACTGCTACATATCGGTGATTGTACTCACGCCGATATTTATGGTGCCTTGTCGGCAGGTTGCCAAACGATTTGGGTAAACAACAATGAGTTTGGTATTCGCAAAAAGCCTCTTAAAGTGCTGCCAAATGCAGAGTTTGATTTCGTTGAGCAGCTGACTATTTTCCTATAATAGATTCTGCAATAGACAAAGTAGCCAAGCCAATCTGTTTATCAGGTTTAATCAATTTGTATAATTTGCACTAGCCATCTAATATAACCTACAAAATCACCAACTTTGGTGACAACGATTGTTCTAAGCTAGAGAATACAATGAAAAATTTAATAATAAGTTCTTTCCTTTTCTGTATAGTTTCAACCTTTTCAATTGCACAAGCTGGCGATAATGCGCTGAGCTTTGATGCCGACCATAAAGTGGTTAGCAAACACAAAACTAAGGTTAATGGTGATACCTTCACCTATACCGCTACCGCAGGTACGCAGCCATTGTGGAATGATAATGGTGACGCTATTGCCAGTCTTCATTACACTTACTATCAACGAGATAATGTAAAAGACCGAGCATCACGTCCATTACTGATTTCTTTTAATGGTGGTCCTGGTTCAGCCTCTGTGTGGATGCATATTGCTTATACCGGACCTATGGTTATTAATATCGATGACGAAGGGTACCCGTTACAGCCTTATGGTGTGAAAACAAACCCGTATTCAGTACTAGATGTTGCTGATATCGTATTTGTAAACCCAGTAAATACCGGTTATTCACGCATTCTCAAAGATAAAGACGGCAAATACCCAGCTAAAGATAAACAAAAGAGTATGTTTTTTGGGGTCAATGCCGATGTAAAATATTTAGCCGAATGGTTGAATACTTTTGTGACTCGCAATGAACGTTGGCAGTCGCCTAAATACCTTATTGGTGAGAGTTACGGTACAACCCGTGTTTCAGGTTTATCTCTTGAATTACAAAACCGTCAATGGATGTATTTAAACGGCGTAGTTTTGGTATCACCTACGGGCATTGGTATTGAGCGTGATGGTCCGGTAAAAGTTGCTAATCGTTTACCTTACTATGCAGCAGCTGCTTGGTATCACAAAGCGCTTACCGAAGAATTACAGCAGTTAAGCCTTGCTGATTTACTTGCAAAAGTTGAAACCTTCACTATCAATAAATATCTGCCAGCGCTAGCAATGGGCGGCTTTATTGAAGCAGAAGAAAAACAAAAGGTTGCTGAGCAAGTAGCAAAGTACTCGGGTTTGACCGTTGATACTGTGATTAAGGCCAACCTAGATATTCCTACTCGCTTTTATTGGAAAGAATTATTGCGTGAACGTGGATTTACTATCGGCCGTTTAGATTCACGCTACCTTGGCATTGATAAGCAAGACATCGGCGATAGCCCTGATTTTTATGCGGAACTAACGTCTTGGTTGCACTCATTTACGCCGGCAATTAATTACTACATGCGTGAACATTTAAATTATAAAACCGACATCAAATACAACATGTTTGGTAATGTTCATCCATGGGATCGCGAAAACAATAATACTGGTGAAAACCTACGCCAAGCAATGGCGCAAAATCCATATTTAAATGTGATGTTCCAGGCAGGCTACTTTGATGGCGCAACAAATTACTTTGATGCCAAATATACAATGTGGCAACTTGACCCAAGTTCTAAAATGAAATCTCGATTGAGTTTTAAAGGTTATGAAAGCGGCCATATGATGTATCTTCGCCATGAAGATTTAAAGCAATCAAACGAAGATTTACGTCAATTTATTAAAGCGACTATGGTTGGTAAGGACCAAGCTGCAAAATACTAAATAAAGACTCTAAGATGCGAAATTTGTTTATCGCATTAGTTAAAGATAAAAAAGCGACCTAGTCGCTTTTTTATCTCTATTCGCTTTTAAATTACTATCTAATTCTAGCCCAGATTCTAAATCTGGAATTAAGGTTGAAGAAAGGGGTTGCTGTACTTTTCATGAGTAATAATGGTGGTATCGGTTAGGGTGTTCAAAAAACTCACTAAACTAATTTTTTCACTCTCGGTAAAGTCATAATTTATCACTTCACCCTGCTCATCAAGCAAACCATTGTCTAAATTCATATGCGGCATTATGCCGCTACTATAATGCTCCACTACTTCTTCTAAGGTATTAAAACGACCATCATGCATAAACGGCGCACCAACGGCAATATTTTTCAGAGAGGGCACTTTAAAACGACCAATATCTCGATTTAAATTGCTGCTTTCAAAGATACCTAGATCTTCACTACTAACAATATCTAAGCCATTGTTCGTTGCTGCACTACGGACGCCATCATTTGCGATACTGTTGCCGATAAATGCGTCGCCATTATGACACCCTGAACAAGCACGCGCTCCATTTTTTCCATTGAAAAACAATGATTTTCCGATGTTTTCATCGACACTGAAGTTATCGAAATCTGCGCGGGAATTGTTTGCTGTTGCCCTGCCTCTATCGTATTTAGTATCCGTGCTCACCATACTCCGAATAAATTGAGCCAATGCCTTCGCGATTAATTCGCTGTTTATCGAATTATCACCAAACGCGTCGCTAAATAGTGCAGGATAAAACGACTGTTGTTGAATCCTTAATTCCAATTGTTCAAGGGTTAACCCCATTTCGACAATATCTTGGATTGGCATTAATACTTGTTGCTCTAGTGAATCTGCCCGCTCGTCCCAGAAAAACTTACCAGACTGATAAAAACGTGCATTGGTTAAACTCATTGAGTGGCGGCGGGTTAAACCGTCTTCAAAACCAATACTTAATCTATTCTGGTCGGTAAATCCGTGTTCTTGTCGGTGACATGATGCACAGCTAACTGTTTGATTAAGGCTGAGTTGAGTGTCGTAAAAAAGTACGCGCCCTAACGTTGCTCCTGCATTAGTTATTGGATTATTCTGCGGGGTATTATCATGTTCAATAGTGATGAATCGGTTATTTCCAGAGGGTAAGTTTAAATAGCTGGGTAATTCAATGTCTGCATAGTTAAAATAGGAAATAGGTAAATTGATTTGTTGCTCTTCATCGTTGTCACTTTCTGAGCCATTTTCAGAGCTAGCTTCATCAGTTTGCTCGGTATTTATTATCATTAACTCTGGTTGCTCAGTATTGCTTTGCTCATCACAACTTGGCAAAAAACTAAGACAACATATAAGTATAATATCGGTACTCTTTAATTGACGCATGATGCAGTTCCCTCGAGTAATAAAAAGACAAACTGTATTGTTAAAAAGTTTAGCTAATTTACCGAAAAGTAGTGTCAGCCTAGCGTAAAGGTTTAGTAAATTTTAAAATGCGGCTCAAAATATAACTGTTTTTACATACAGTGCTAATTTTTATTGATATACTTGCCAATCATTAACTTTCAAGATCAAGAATAACGCTAATGGATGTTTCAGAATTACTCGACGGCTTAAATGATAAACAACGCGATGCAGTAGCGGCGCCAGCAAAAAATATGTTGGTCTTAGCCGGTGCTGGTTCGGGTAAAACACGTGTTCTAGTGCACCGAATTGCTTGGCTGGTGCAAGTTGAGCAAGTGTCAGCGCACAGCGTATTAGCGGTAACGTTTACTAATAAAGCAGCCGCTGAAATGCGCGGTCGAGTAGAGCAAGCCGTTGGTAGTAATGTTCATGGTATGTGGGTTGGTACTTTCCATGGGTTAGCCCATCGGTTGTTACGCATGCACTTTCAAGAAGCGAACTTACCGCAAACCTTCCAAGTATTAGATTCTGATGATCAGCTTAGATTAGTTAAGCGTGTTGTGCGCAGTTTGCAGCTCGATGAAAAAAAATGGCCAGCAAAACAGGCGATGTGGTACATCAATGGCAAAAAAGATGAAGGCTTACGTCCGAAACATATCGATGCGCAGTTCGATCCAACCGAGCAAACGTTCGTAAAAATCTATCAAACTTATCAAGAAACCTGTGATCGAGCTGGCTTAGTAGACTTTGCCGAGTTGTTATTAAGAGCGCACGAATTATGGTTAAATAATCCAGTGTTACTCGAACACTATCAACGTCGATTTTCTCGTATTTTGGTGGATGAATTTCAAGATACCAATGCGATTCAGTACGCTTGGTTAAACTTGCTAGGTAAAAAGCACGGCAACATCATGATCGTTGGCGATGATGACCAATCGATTTATGGTTGGCGTGGAGCAAAGATTGAAAATATTCAGCGATTTGTTGAAGACTTCGACGCTGAAACTATCCGTCTTGAGCAAAATTATCGTTCAACATCCAATATTCTAAACGCATCTAATTCATTGATTAGCAATAACAATAATCGTCTTGGTAAAGATTTATGGACCGACGATAAAGCCGGCGAAACCATTTCTGTTTATACCGCGTTTAATGAAATTGATGAAGCTCGCTTTATTGGCGATAAAATTAAGCAGTGGCTTGATGATGGTAACTCACTTGATGATGTTGCCTTGCTGTATCGTTCAAATGCGCAATCTCGTTTATTAGAGGAAGCGTTACTACAAGCACAATTACCTTATCGAATTTATGGCGGCTTAAAGTTCTTCGAACGCCAAGAAATCAAGGATGCCCTGGCTTATCTGAGAATTATTAACAACCGTAACGATGATGCATCTTTTGAGCGCATTATTAACACCCCGACACGTGGTATTGGTAACCAAACATTAAGCATTGTGCGTGACGCTGCTCGTAGCCATGGCTCGACGTTATGGGATGCTTGTGTGCATATGTTGAAAAATGATGAATTAACCGGGCGTAGTGCTAAAACCATTACCACCTTTGTTAATTTAATTAATCAATTAGAAGATGATGCAAAAGACTTAACCTTAGATAATCAAGCCAATCATGTGATTGTAAACTCTGGTTTGAAAGCGATGTATCAAGCAGAAAAAGGTGAGCGAGCAGCGGCTCGAATAGAGAACTTAAACGAACTTGTTACTGCCTGTTCTACTTTTGAAGTTGACCCTGAAGCGGAAGAAGAGTTGACGCCGTTAACGGCATTTTTGACTCATGCGGCATTGGAGTCAGGTGATTCTCAGGCCGATGAATATGAAGCCGCGGTGCAATTAATGACACTGCATTCTGCCAAAGGCTTAGAGTTTCCATTAGTGTTTATGGTGGGGATGGAAGAGGGAATGTTCCCGTCGCAACAATCAGCCGAAGATATTGTTCGTTTAGAAGAAGAGCGCCGCTTATGTTATGTCGGCATGACCAGGGCGATGCAAAAGCTATATATGACTCATGCAGAATCACGTCGCGTATATGGTCAAGAGAAATATCATCGTCAATCTCGCTTTTTAAAAGAAATCCCAGATCAATACATTGATGAAATCCGTATGCGCAACCAAGTATCAAAACCGAAAACTACCGGACGTTTCAGCAATACTATTACCATGGAAACCTTTGAAAATACTGGCTTCAAATTAGGACAACAAGTGCGACACAGTAAGTTTGGTGATGGCGTGGTATTAAACTTTGAAGGCACGGGCGCACAAAGTCGTGTGCAAGTGAATTTTGCAGATCACGGCACTAAATGGTTAGTTGTTGCTTATGCACGGCTCGAAGCAATTTAATAGTAATTTCAAACCGTTATTAAATACAAATAATGTAACTCAACATCACTTAGTGTCGTCGGCATTAGTTGATGACATTAGTTGGCGGAGTTTTACGTTTTAATATTGTTTTTCCCGAACTTTTCTCTATTTTCGCAGAATTTAACGGAACTTTTAATAACTCTTTATCTAGCCAAAGAGAAAACTGGTCCTCGTAATTTGGCGATAATGGATGTCCCGATTGCCCACCGGAGATAACAGAATTTACCGAAATTTCCTTTGCTAATTCAGCCGTTACTCTCAGGGTTGCACCATGTGTAACGGCTAACGAATCGTTGTATTTGTAACTGGTGTTACCTACCGTATTAGTCGAGCCACCAGTGGCGTACTTATTACTGTTAAGTAGTATTTCCAACTCTTCAATTTCTTTGGCAATTTCATGCTGTAATTGTACTGTATGAAGTTTTGCTAAATACCATCGGCCCGTGTTTTCAGAGATTAGTTTAGTCAACTGTTTCATGGTTAAGTCAAACGCCTCAGTAATAAATTTTGACCGTTGATGTTGCCACCATGGGTTTTCAATATCATCTAGCAATAGATAATCGAGAGCATGATTAACCAAATATTTTTGTGACAAGACTTTATTTAGTAATGGCTTTTCCAGTTTGCTCGAAAACAAGATTTGGGCTAAATTTTTGTACCAAAGTTGATAGATTAATGCGCCTTGACTGTATTCATCAGCAATCGGTTGTTGCAACCAGTCGACGACGATTTTCTGCACCTCTACGCTGACAGCATTTTTGCTGTTGAGCTCTGCTAACATGACTGGCAGCAACTTAGCCGCTTGTTGATCGTACCAATCATTTTGTAGGTTTTGTAGGTCGTCAATGGTCAACAAAGACGGCTTCGATAACACTTGGCTAATGCGGTTAAAACGGTATGCTGGGGCATTATCGGCGGATATCAAAACACCACTTTTAGGGGCGTTTTGGTTAGCATTGGCAGCCGCAATAAAGCCTGAGTCAGGATTAAATAACCGTGGCATATCTTTATCTGCGACAATTCCTTTCCATCGATTTTTCTGTATTGAACCATCCACTGGGACTAGTCCTTTACCTACTCCTCGGATCGGCAATAATCCAACGGTTCTTAGACCAATATTACCTTCGTTATCTGCATAACTTACATTTAGTGTTGGCGCTGCGATTAAATTACTTGCGTGATTAAATTCGGTCCAATTTCGAGCTAAGTTTAATGCCAAAATTGCATCGATATTTTTGTCGCCAATATCTTGTATCGTCCAACGTAAAGATATCGCAGGATTTTCTGAAATGAGTACGCCGTTTTTAGTGGTAACTAAAGTGAGTTGCTGTTTTTTAGTACTGCCTTTAACCGCTATATCGACTGTTGTAGTCGTCGCTTTATACCAATTATCACCGTCTTTAAAAGTATGAGGCTCTGTAGGATGAGCCGTTTCTAAAAACAGATCTTGAGTGTCTCCAATATTAGTGAAGCCCCAGGCGATGGACTCGTTATAACCGTTAATCACTCCCGGCATACCGGCAATTGACCATCCGCGTATTTGTCTTGGGGCTTGTTCATGTTCAAAGAACATATGTAGCTCATAATATAGGTTTGGTAATCCTAGATTATCGTGCGAATCAAATGCAAAAAGAGCATTTTTAGAAGCGCTTTTTTCACTACTAACAACAAAGCTGTTCGAGCCAAAAGCTAGCCTTGGCATATTTGAGTTGTAACTGGAATTGGTGCGTTCAAGACTGTCTATTACCGCGACAATGTCTTTGCTGTATAAGCTTTTGTTCTGCTTATTGTTTTGCTTTTTGATTAAATCATTACGGTGGCTAACTGCCGTTAACACTTCTTCGCTTCTTTGTTCTTCGCTCGGTTGTTCATCATGAGGAAGAAAAACTTTGGCTAATTCAACATCTAACTGCTGTTGCAAGGCAAGACGAATTAACTCTTTTTCGTGATTGTTGGCTGTTTGAAACGCTAACAGCGCACCAACGGCGTATACATCTTTTGCTGTCCAGGGGGCAACTTTATTGTCTAATAGCAAAAATTCAACAGGGGCAACGCTATAGCTTTCTATCGCTTTGTTGATACCCGATACATAGCGAGAAATATGGTGTCTATTTTGCTTTGATGCTGTATTGAATAACGTATTGGCAAGGGTAGGAACGCCAATTCGCCATAGTTCTTTATCAGTTTCAAGCAAAGACTGGCCAAATACTGTACTTAGCTGTCCTTGTGCAGCCTTGCGGAATAATTCCATTTGCCACAAGCGGTGACTGCCATGCAAATATCCTTGCGCATAAAGCGCATCATCTAGCGAGTTGGCATTGACAAAGGGCCGTTGATATTGGTCGTAAACTATTTCTATATCGTGATCTATATCGTCAATCACGACTTCTCCTTCTAGCGGCGCTAGAGAAGCATATACTAGCCAAAATAAAACAACGAAAAACGCGGCAATAATTGCCAATATAATCGAAGATAAAGTTTTCACAATGACCTCAAATTAGTATTTTACCGTTCTATAAACGCTGAACAGCATTAATGCATTAACGATGCAAATGGCAGAGATAACCCAAGTGCCATCACCATCACCTATTATAGGTGATACAACAAGTGGACCTAAACCTCCACCAACCATAGTTGTAATACCATTATATACGCCAGTGCCGGTCGCTACTTTTTCCTTTGGCAACAAACGTTGAATGATGGCATATTCACAGGCATTAAAAGACGCGATAAAAAGTATGGCAGTGGAAAAAAGAATCGCAATTATCCATAGAATATTCGCATTCAGAGCTAAATACAGCATTAATGCACAAGCTAAATAGCCTAGCCCAGCGATTAAGGCGCGTGCATTATGCTTGTCTCCTAGATACGACCATATGGCGATGCCAATCAAAGAAAATACGTAGGGCAAAGATACTAACCAAGCAATATCTGCAAAAGGAATGCTTTTTTGAGTGATGAAATATGTTGGGATCCAACTGGAAACACCAATGGCGACGATGTTATTGAAAATACCAATAGCAGTCAGCAATAAAAAGCTTGGGCTTGTCACGAGGAGTGATAAGCTATCGGTGGCACCAGTCAGTTGCTGTTCTTGCTCACCACTTTTTTGTATTAGTTCGATTTCATTTTGACTGACACCTTTGTGGCGATTAGGAGTATCTTGGATAAAGGTATAAACCAAAGGCAGTGAAATAAATAAGCCAAACATCGCCAGAACAATAAAGCCTGAGCGCCAGCCGTAAGAAGCCATCATTGGCACTAGGATTATTGGCGCACATAGAACTGCTACAAAAGCACCACTTATCCATACGCTATTTGCTTTTGCCCGCTCGGCTAACGGAAACCAATTTTTAGTTAATTGCGCCATCATCGGAAAGTGCACGCCTTGGCTGACACCAAGTAATATGCGGCTGGCAATGAATATCATCATAAATTGACTTACCCAGGCGCCAATAGCAGTAAAAAAAGACCAAAGTATCATGATTGCTATAAGGCTTTTTCTAGGGCCAAATTTAGCGGCAATGGGAGTAAGAAATATATTGGAAAAGCCGTAGCCTAAATAGAAAATACCCATTAATAACGAACCGTTATCGCGAACTTGTTGTTCATTCCAGTTATATTCACTGGCCATCAAAGGGATTGCAAAAGAGATGTTTAACCGATCGAAATATCCCACTAACACAGTACCAAATAGCACCAACGCTATACGCCAACGGTACTGTTCATGGTTATTAAAAAAATTGCGAAATGTGTTTTGCAGCATAAGCGCGAAAGTTAGTTATTTGTATTAATAGATTAACAGCTTTTTCTACATTCTGAAAAGTAGATAAAACTAACTGCCAAACATGGTGCTTATGACGTGCTAAATCAACACTGTCGATTTTGGCTGCTTTTATTTTTATAGACTATGCTTTGTTCTTCGAACTTAAAAAAAGAATAGTAAAGTGAAAGAAAATCATACCAATGCGCCACTTTTTAGTGGCCAATTAAATAGTAACCTATTAATTAGTAGCCAGGGCAAGCCGAAAATAATCTCATCTATTATCACAATGCTATTAGTTGTCGTCGCTATGGTGGTTTTGTCTAGTTGTTCTCAATCGCATAATGGCTCATCGGCACCTGACTCGGATAAAAGATCATTGTCGACATCAGAATCTCAACTGGAATCAGAAAAGCTTTATAGCATCATTGATGAAGATTGGCAGAGATTTATGAAGCAAGTGCCAGAAATGGCTTCTTATTTAGGAGATAAACGCTACAACCAAAAGTGGACTGATATGTCTATTGAAGCAATGAATGTGGCGCATCAACAGGATAAGGCCGTTTTAGAAAAACTCGCGACTATTGACGAAAAAATGCTAAATAGCACTGATAAAACGAACTACGATCTGTTTAAGTGGCAAACTCAATCGAATATTGAAAAATATAAATATTCAGCGCATTTAATGCCAATTAATCAATTAGAAGGTGTTCACACAGTTTATCAATACGCAAGCTTTTTTCCTTCAACCACATATCAGGACTTTGCCGACTGGCTGCAACGTTTAGAGGCTTTACCCGTCCTAATTGAGCAAAACATTAGTTTAATGAGGCAGGGGATAGAGCAGGGCATATTGCCACCTAAGATTACTATTTCGCGAATACCTGCGCAGATTCAGCAACTGTTAGTCAACAACCCCGCTGATAGTCTTTATTATAATAAATTTACGTCATTTCCTGACAGTCTAACTGAACAACAGCAAGCGCAATTATCTGAAAAGGCTTTGGAGGTCATTGCCAATAAGATAACGCCAGCCTATCAAAAGCTATATGATTTTATGAACGATGAATATTTACCGGCTTGTCGGGATACCGCCGGAGTATGGGGCTTAACCAATGGTAAAGATTATTATCAACATTTAATTCAATTTTACACGACCACATCGCTAACCGCTGACGAGATCCATGAAATCGGGCTTAAGGAAGTTGCTCGAAATAGAGCTGAAATGGAAAAGGTTATTCAAGAGGTCAACTTTGATGGTAGCTTTGAAGAGTTTTTACACTTCTTACGAACAGACCCACAGTTTTATTATCAAACATCGGAAGAATTGCTAGAAGGTTATCAGGCCATTAGTAAACGACTTGATCCACAACTGCCGAAGTTATTTGGCAAGTTACCGCGTATGCCATACGGAGTAATTCCAATCCCTGATTCTATAGCGCCAGATACCACTACGGCGTACTATTTTCCTCCGGCTGCCGATGGCACCCGAGCAGGTCATTACTATGTAAATCTATACCAACCTGAAACTAGGCCGAAGTATGAAATGGAAGTTTTAAGTGTTCATGAAGCCGTTCCAGGTCATCATTTACAAGTAGCGTTGCAAATGGAGTTGGGTGACTTACCAAGTTTTCGTCGCTATTTAGATTTTACTGTGTTTACCGAAGGTTGGGGTTTGTACAGCGAGCGTTTAGGGTACGATATGGGATTGTACACAGACCCATACTCTCGTTTTGGTCAGCTTACCTATGATATGTGGCGCGCAGTGCGCCTGGTTGTCGATACTGGGATGCATCACAAAGGCTGGACACGCAAACAAGCAATCGACTATTTCTTAGCAAATGCAGCGAAATCAGAAGAAGATATTACCAATGAAATTGACCGCTATATTTCTTGGCCAGGTCAAGCATTAGCCTATAAGATAGGGCAGCTAAAAATTATCGAGCTACGTGAACAAGCCGAAAATTCTCTTGGGGAGAAGTTTGATATTCGAAGTTTTCATGACATGGTTTTAGGCAGTGGTTCAATACCACTGAATGTTCTCGAGCAAAACGTTAATCAATGGATTAGCGACCAGCAGGGCTTGTAGCCATTATGTCATTGGTAAAGCCGCTGTTATGTAGCGGCTTTGTCTGCTTTACGTTTTTTAAGTTTTCGAATCGAATCCCAGCTGTATATAGCGATCGCTGTCCAAATAAAAATAAAAGTTAATAGCTTTTCAAAAATTAACGCTTCATTGAAGAGTACGATTGCTAGTACAAACATTAATGATGGGCCGAGGTATTGAAAGAAGCCCAGTGTCGCCAACGATAATCGTTTTGCTGCTGCAGTAAAGCACAGTAACGGCGCAGTTGTGACAATGCCAGCCGCTATCAAGGTGATATTTAATTCGCTGCTGTTGGCCATCATATCGCTCGTTGGCGAATCCATAAACAACCACCAGTAAAGCAATGCAAGTGGTAGCATTAATGCTGACTCAATCAGTAACCCTGGTACTGATTCAACCATAAGCTTCTTGCGCAACAAGCCATAGATACCAAACGACCCTGCAAGTCCAAGTGCAATAATGGGAATGCTGCCAAGACTTACCAACTGAATGATCACGCCTACCAATGCTAGTAATACGGCAATTAATTGCCATTTTCGCAACCGTTCTCCTAGAAACAACATGCCAAGCGCAACAGAGAATAAAGGATTAATAAAATAACCAAGACTAGCTTCAAGAATGTGATTGTTATTGATTGCCCAAATAAATATCAGCCAATTAATTGCTAAAACAAACGAGGTTAGCAATAGCCAGGCGATTGTTTTAGGGTGCACAATTATTTTTTGAACCTTGCGCCAATGACCCATGGCGACAACGACAACAATCAATAAAATAAATGACCAAATAATGCGATGCACTAAGATTTCAGGCGCAGATACATTTTCCAATAATTTGAAATATAGCGGCGCTAGCCCCCACATTGAATAGGCCGAAATTGCGTTTATTACACCGCTTTTGTTTTCATTCGATTGAGTCATATATTACTGTTTATTAATAGTTAGAGAGCGAGTTTTGTTGAACTAGATTGTAAGCGCCGCATTCTACCATAACACGTTGCGAATAAGGCCTTTATGGCGAAGAAATTCGCCAGTGCCGGTAAAAAACATTTTTTGCTTATTTTTCCCTAGAATAACAAATGCTTAAATATCAAATATTGGATTTACCTAATAAAGAACTGATAAATGTCTACCTGAACGCGGTTAAAGTCGGTAAAATAGCGAGCAATAATAATATTAAGTACCGAATCCCTTTGAGCCCAATTAGCGAAAGCAAATCACTAAACCTACAACATTCTCTTAAACATCATTTTGGTTTTGAGACATTTCGTGTTGGTCAAAAGCAAGTCATCGAACAACTGATGCAGGGCCGTGACAGTTTAGTGTTGATGCCAACCGGTGGTGGTAAATCTTTGTGTTATCAATTGCCTGCAACTTTGATGGATGGTTTGACGGTTGTCGTCTCTCCATTGATTGCATTGATGAAAGATCAGGTCGATGGCTTGGTTAGGCAAGGTATTAATGCTGGGTTCGTCAATTCAAGTTTAGATAGCCAGACCATCAATGAGACCATGAAAAAGGTTGGTTCCGGCGAAATCAAGATCCTCTATGTTGCTCCTGAACGCTTGCTTAGTTATTACTTCTTACAATCATTACAGCAAATGAAGATCAGCTTTTTTGCCATTGATGAAGCGCATTGTATTTCCCAATGGGGGCACGACTTTAGACCTGCTTATACCAAGCTAGGATCATTGAAAGAGCATTTTCCTTATACGCCGATAATGGCGTTAACGGCCACTGCTGATGTTACCACTCGTAAAGATATCTTAAATCAACTAAAGCTTAATAACCCGTTTGTTCACCTTGATAGTTTTGATCGCCCCAATATTCGTTATACGTTAACTGAGAAATACAGCGGTGAAAAACAACTGCTTGAGTACTTAAAACAAAACGTCGATGATAGCGGGATTATCTATTGCAACAGCCGCTGGCAAGTGGATAAGTTGGCTAAGTTTTTGGGTGAACGAGGCTTTAATTGTGCCGGCTATCATGCCGGTTTAGAACCAGAAATCCGTAATCTAATTCAAGATGGTTTTACTAAAGATAATATTCGCCTGGTGGTGGCAACTGTCGCTTTTGGTTTAGGTATCAATAAACCGAATGTTCGTTTTGTGATCCATTATGAAATGCCGCGTACCTTGGAGTCTTTTTACCAAGAAACAGGCCGAGCAGGGCGCGATGGTTTAGAGGCTGAAGCCGTGTTTTTATATGATTCGCAAGATATCGATAAAATTAAAAAGCGCATTCAGCAAAATGATAATGAACAACGAGTGAATGTAGAGTTACAGCGTTTCTCTGCCATGGCAGGATTTGCCGAGGCACAAACCTGCCGTCGCCAAGTGCTACTTAACTACTTTGCTGAATATACTCATTCAGGCTGTGGAAACTGCGATATCTGTCTCGACCCGCCGAGCCGTTATGATGCGACAGTCGATGCACAAAAAGTTCTGTCTTGTGTGTTTAGAATTAACCAATCGGGTGATATTCATTATGTGATTGATGTGCTTAGAGGTTTGGATAACGACAAAATCAAACAAAACCAACATCAGCAAGTCAGCACATTTGGTATTGGTAAAGACAAAACCCGTGGTTACTGGTTCTCGGTAATTCGCCAATTGATTCACTTAGGTCTGTTACAGCAAGATATTGAGCAGCAATCTGCGTTGTGTTTAACCAATGCCTCAAAATCTGCATTAAAAGGCGAACAGCCTTTAATGATAGCTCGTCCGCGATTACAGCATCAAAGTTACTGGCAGAAAAACAAAACCACAGGCGGTTACGATAAAGTATTATTTAAACAACTTAGAGAGTTGCGTAAGGAAATTGCTGATTTAGAAGATATTGCACCATTTATTGTATTCAATGATGCAAGTTTGATTGAAATGGCTCGTTTGAAGCCGACCAACTCGACTGAGTTTTTAGCAATTACCGGTGTTGGTGATACTAAGTTATCCCGCTACGGTAAGCCATTTATGGAAGCCATCGTTCGTTATTTAGGCCGATAAAGCTTTATAGAGTATTTTGCTGGACACTATTTAACTATTTCATCGGTCATTAGTGTCATTTCAAGTGGCTCAAAACGTTGTACTATATATTGCTGCATTTCTTGCACAATGTCATTGATTTCGTCAGAGCGACCAAAGGCTTCAATTCGAGACTTCTTATCTGCCCATTGGGCATAAGCAGCGTAATGGTTTTCACTCACTTGGTGTAAACGAAATTCCATTGCGCCATATTCATCAATGTAGTGGCGTGTCATTTTATGCCATGCTTTCACAAACTCAGTTTTCTTGCCTGGAATTATTACCCACTGATAAAGAATGCAGTACATTGTGTCTCCTTGAGTTCAGTTCAATTCATTAAGAATAATATTGAATGATGATAGCGATTAATACAATTAATAAACCGTAATGGTTGTTTAAAAATGCTTTAAAGCATTTATCACGTTCTCGGTCTTTAATTAAATCTTGCTGATAAAAGAATAAACCTGCGGCAATACTGATTCCGAAATAATAAAACATATTAAACTGTGAAATCTGACCTACTTTTACTAATAACATTATCGTTATTAACTGTAAAAAACCGATAATGACTTTGTCAAAACGTCCGAAAACAATCGCCGTTGATTTTACCCCAATTCGAATGTCATCATCTTTATCGACCATGGCATACATAGTGTCGTAAGCAATAGTCCAAAGTAAATTGGCAAAAAACAGCAGCCAAGCAATTGGCGGAATTTGTTGTTGGACTTCAGCAAATGCCATGATCATGCCCCAACTAAACGCCGCGCCTAAGACAACTTGAGGGAAGTGTGTAAATCGCTTCATAAACGGGTAACTAGCGGCAAGCGCCAAAGCAACAACGGACAAATAGATGCTTTTCCAAGACAAGCTAAAGACTAACATTAGAGCAATGCTAATAAGTCCAAAAAATAAGATTAATGCTTGTTTTGTGGTCATTAAACCACTGACTAGTGGTCTTTGATTAGTACGTTTTACTTGGCCATCGACTTTGCGATCGGCGATATCGTTAATCACACAACCGGCGCTGCGCATTACAAATACGCCAACGGCAAAAACAATGAAAAGATGCCAGCCTGGAAATCCTTGAGCAGCAACAAATAGTGCCCAAAATGTTGGCCATAATAATAGGTAAGTGCCAATTGGCTTATCCATGCGAGTGATGAGTTTTACTGCAGGCCAATGTTTTCTGATGTGACTAAATTCAATCATCTCGTTATTCTTTTTATATCAACTTAGGATGGTTTAAAATTTTTCTTAGTTTAACTTACTAAAGTTAAAGATGATAGGCTCTCGCACCGGGTAGAAACACCTCGGCTACCATCAGTGGTTTATCATCAATATAGAAGAGTGAGCGTCTACCCCAAAGGTTATGCTCAACCTTTAAATTGAGCGTGCTAGCGAGCTCAGAGACCCTTAAACTCGGCTCTATTTCTGCCACTTGCACTACTTTTCTGCGTAACTTGGGATTGTTAAATAGTACTTGCCCTAGCGGCTGCTCACCAAGATTAGCTAATGCTTTTTGTTCACCGGTAAGACTTTTTAATGGTAGTAGGCTGCGGGCAAATACGTGTGGCTTGTTGTCACATATCAATAATACTTCGCGCACTAACACTTGCTCATCAAGCAAAATATCATCATTTGCTTCATGAGCCTGACATGCTTCAATGTGTTGACCGACAACCTCTACTTTGAACTCAGAGCATTGACTCTTAAGTCTCGCGGTAAGGGATGCAGGATCGAGTAACCAATCATTTAGTCTAGCTGCTGCTGGTGCTTTTTCTGCGCTAACCCAATTTACATTCAAGCCCACAGGGAAATGCTGCTTAAGTTCAAACATTAGGTATTTTTCTTGCGATTATTTTTTTTGTTAAAAGTTACTAGTAAAGCTAGGCCAATGCCAGACAGTAAACCGACTAAATGAGCGGTATTAGCAACATTAATTGGCATAAATTCGGTAAAACCTAATATCAACCAAAACAACATGAAACCAACGATAGATTTAGATACACCAATGCCTTGATTTGGGTTTAGATGTTGATACCACCAGACAAATCCTAATGTTGCGTAAACAACGCCAGATAAACCGCCAAAACCAGGACCTGAGACTAAATATTGTGCGCTGTTTGAAATAATCGCGGACAATAAAAATAACGAGACAATGGTATTTAATCCTAAACGTTTTTCTATTTGGCCGCCAAGTTGCCACCACCACATAGTATTAAAAGCAATGTGTAATAGAGAATAATGAAATATCGCCGGTGTTATCAAACGCCAAGGTTGAGCCATTGTTTGGCTAATATCGCCGTGTTGGTTAAAAATAACTAGCTGATAAACGTCATCACCAAAAAGCAAAAACGTTGCCGCAAAAACGAACCAACACAGAGCAAAAATAAAGATGCTAAATGGCCCTGCTTGGGCAAGGAAGTTTGCTTTGAATTGTTTTCCGAACTCATCATTGCTGGTGAGTTTAACGCCATGGCCACTTTGCCATGCAGATTGTTGGTACTTGGGATGATTCGGCATGCTAATAAACTGTTCAAATTCAGCTTTAGCTTGATGATGATGGGCACCTTCTACTAGCACTGTCCAACCGTCAGTTGTACCGTTATCATCTTTAGCGGCAATAACTTTAGAGTTTATTTTAATCGAACGTAAATAGTCGACAAACTGCAATGCGACTGCCTTTTGATGAATATTTACTAATGCCTGAAGTTCTGCCATTAATTAGCGTTCCATTAATGTTGGAAATGCTTGCTGCCAACCTTCAAAACCACCATCTAATGAATACACTTCGGTAAAGTCTTGGCTGATCAAAAACTGAGCCGCTTGTTGACTTGAAATTCCATGGTAACAACATACTACGGTTGGTACGTCAAAATCAGCGTCACGTAGAAAGTCACCTAAATTATCGTTAGTTAAATGAATTGAACCAGGGATATGATTCAATGCAAAAGAGTTTGCATCACGAATATCAACGACGACAATTTCTTTATTACCCATCTGTTGTTCTAGTTCCACAACATTCATGTGGATAAATGTATCTTGTTCTATTGGCACTGAATGACCTTGTTTGATTGATATGTTAATAAGCGTATTATGCCAGAAAAAACAAATAAAAAAACTAGGGTCAGAGTCAAGTTATCTTAGTTTGAATTAGCTTAATTCCAATAACTTGACTCTGACCCTAGTTTATATTTTCAGTTAAGGATTAATCCCAACTTAAGATTACTTTACCTGAGTTTCCTGATTGCATGGCATCAAAGCCTTGTTGGAAATCATCAATGTGAAAATGGTGAGTAATGATTGGGCTTAAATCTAGGCCTGATTGGATTAAACTTGCCATCTTGTACCAAGTTTCAAACATTTCACGTCCGTAAATACCTTTGATGGTAAGACCTTTAAAGATAACTTTAGACCAGTCAATAGCCATATCTTGTCCAGGAATACCTAACATGGCAATCTTGCCGCCATTGTTCATGCTATCTAGCATGCTGTGGAAAGCCATTGGTACACCAGACATTTCAAGACCAACATCGAAGCCTTCGGTCATGCCAAGTTCTGACATGACGTCGTCTAGGTTTTCATTAGCAACGTTTACTGCGCGCGTCGCCCCCATTTTACGAGCCAAGTCTAATCGATATTCATTAATGTCAGTAATAACCACGTGACGAGCACCAACATGTTTAGCAACAGCAGCGGCCATTATGCCAATTGGGCCCGCACCAGTGATCAGTACATCTTCACCAACTAAGTCGAATGATAATGCGGTATGTACTGCATTACCAAACGGGTCAAAAATTGATGCTAAGTCATCTGAAATTTCGTCAGGTAATTTGAAGGCATTGTAAGCAGGGATCACTAAATACTCAGCAAAACTACCGGTACGGTCAACACCAACACCAACAGTGTTACGACATAGGTGAGTACGACCACCACGACAGTTACGACAATATCCACAAGTGATATGACCTTCACCAGAAACACGGTCGCCTTCGCTAAAACCTTTTACTTCGCTACCCATACCCATAACAACACCGGCATACTCATGACCCACAACCATAGGTACAGGAATAGTCTTTTGTGACCATTCGTCCCAGTTGTAAATGTGCATGTCGGTACCACAAATAGCGGTTTTATTAATTTTGATTAATAAATCATTCGGACCCACTTCTGGCTTTGGTGAATCTGTCATCCAAATGCCCGGTTCCGCTTTTAATTTTGCTAATGATTTCATATCAATATCCTAGACTTTATTCTTTCTTCTAAACGTAATTCTAATTCAATATTAAAAATTAAATTACGCCCATTTCTTTACCAATGCGGGTAAAGGCTTCAATCGCTTTGTCTAATTGTGCCTTGGTATGTGCAGCCGAGATTTGCGTACGAATACGTGCTTGGCCTTTTGGCACAACAGGGAAAGAGAAACCAATGACATAAATGCCTTCCGCTAATAATCGATTGGCCATATCAGCTGCAATTTTTGCATCGCCTAACATTACCGGTACGATTGCGTGATCTGCGCCAGCACAAGTAAAACCAACAGCTTCCATATTATTACGGAAATAGGCAGCGTTATCTTTTAAGGTTTTTCTAAGTTCACCACCATCAGCCAACATATCTATAACGCGAATTGATGCGCTAACAATTGCAGGTGCTAATGAGTTTGAGAAAAGGTAAGGACGAGAGCGTTGACGTAACCATTCAACGATTTCTTTTTTACCTGAAGTGAAACCTCCTGAAGCGCCACCCATAGCTTTACCTAAAGTACCAGTGATGATATCAACGCGATCCATTACTTCACAGTATTCATGTGAACCACGACCTTCTTCGCCAACAAAACCAACTGCATGTGAGTCATCAACCATAACCATAGCGTCGTACTTATCAGCTAAATCACAAACACCTTTAAGGTTAGCAATTACGCCATCCATTGAGAACACGCCGTCGGTTGCGATCAGTTTAAAACGCGCACCAGCCTCTGTTGCAGCGATAAGTTGTGCTTCAAGATCAGCCATATCATTGTTAGCATAACGAAAACGCTTAGCTTTACATAAACGCACGCCATCAATAATTGACGCGTGGTTTAAAGAATCCGAAATAATCGCATCTTCTGCTGTTAAAATAGTTTCGAATAAACCCGCATTCGCATCAAAACATGAAGAATATAAAATGGTATCTTCCATACCTAAGAAATTACTTAACTTGTCTTCTAATGTTTTATGAATATCTTGCGTACCACAAATAAAACGAACTGACGCCATACCAAAACCGTGATCATCAAGACCAGATTTTGCTGCTGCAATAAGCTGTGGGTGATTGGCTAAACCTAAATAGTTATTAGCACAGAAGTTTACAACTTCTTCGCCAGTGTTTACTGCGATATCTGCTTGTTGAGCGGTAGTGATCACTCGTTCAGCTTTATAAAGGCCTTCTTCTTTAACTTGATCAATTTGTTGTTGAAGATGGTTAATAAAATTTGATGACATATCAGCCTCAGTAATTTGTGGTTAAATTGGGCGTGATGGCCCATAAAAAATTTTGCCGCATTGTACGCTTTATTTTTCATCGTTCCTAGTACTAAAGTGCAGATAAAACAGACAGTTTAGTCAAGTTTTGTGAACAGCAATATTTGTCACAATTTACTAACAATAAAAGCGTTATTTTTCACAAGAAATTATAGCAGCAGATTACGTAATCGCAGTTATTCTTGTTTCGGTGTTGAAATCGCTTTCATTTATCTGCCGTCGTTGGTTATAATTTTTTATGACTTAACATGAAAAAATGAAGAATAAGATTGAATAAACAGAGCATTGCATTTCGACTATATCAACTAACGATTCTATTATTAGCGCCGATCTTAGTTATCGTATTTTTGATCCGTTCTATTAGCCAAAAAGAATATCGTCAGCGTATGACTGAGCGTTTTGGTTGGTTGCCTTCAAGAATGAGGACCGGTGGTATTGTTGTTCATGCGGCAAGTGTGGGCGAAGTAATTGCAGTAAAACCTTTTGTTGAGCAATTACTTATTCAGTATCCTGATTTACCAATCACGGTAACCACATTTACCCCGACAGGCTCGGCTCAGGTTAAGCGTTTCTTCCTAAATAAAGTACAACACTGTTATTTACCATTAGATATTTCATTTTGTGTGCATTTATTCTTTCGCTTATTGCAACCAAAAGCATTAGTACTCATGGAAACTGAATTATGGCCAACGTTGATTCATCGCTGTCATAAATCGCAAGTTAAGATCATGCTGATAAATGGTCGATTATCGGCAAAATCGCTAAAAGGCTATAAAAAACTAACACCATTAATCACTCCGGCTTTAAATAAGTTTGATGCGATTTTGTGTCAATCTGCCGATAACGCTCATCACTTTGTGGAGATGGGCGCAGAGCAGAGCATCGTTCATAATTCAGGTAATTTAAAATATGATATTCATGTGACCCAAGCGGTCGAAAATAAAATTGCGGAGCTGAAACAGCAACTGCCAGAAGGGCGCAAAGTTGTGGTGGTTGGTAGTACTCACCAAGGTGAAGAAAAACATGCAATTGAAGCATACAAAAAACTTAAACCGCAACATCCAGACCTATTATTGGTATTAGTGCCTCGTCACCCAGAACGATTCGATCGCGTTGCAGACATTTGTCTTCAACACGAACTTAATGTCGCGAGACGCAGTCAGTCCGATGCAGTAGAGAGCACTGATGATGTGTGGTTAATTGATACCTTAGGTGAGTTATTAGCTACTTATTCTTTTGCAGATGTCTGTATTGTTGCCGGTAGCTTTTCAGATATTGGCGGTCATAATCCGTTAGAAGCGGCACTGTTTGCCAAACCGATTATTGTTGGTACCAATATGGCTAACTTTAAAGATATTAACGACAAGTTCTTAGACGCAAATGGTATCGTGCAGCTAGAAGATAATATACATTTAGCAGAGAAGCTTCATGTGTTATTAACCGATAAAGAGTTGGCCGAAGGCATTGGTAAAAATGGTTATGACGTGGTGCGTCAAAATCAAGGTGCAACACAAACAAGTATTAATAAACTAGCGGCACTGCTTAACCAATAAGCTTGATAAGAAGTACTGCTACTGCTATTTACCTGTTTTCAGGCAAAGTATCTTTTAGTGTGCCAGCAAACTGTTTAATCTCATCAACACTGTATTTTGTATTCACTCGATTATTTGATTGTGGTTGGTGAGATAGGCTAACTCCTTGGCGGTGTGCTGTTGTCGGCCTAATTGGACGAGATGAAAAACCGCCACCACAATTTGGGCAGACGTTTTTCAGTAAGTTATCGACGCAATCACGACAAAAGGTGCATTCATAAGTACAAATGCATGCCTCGCCAGACGATGGCGGCAAATTTTTATCACAAGCTTCACAATTAGGTCTTAGTTCTAACATTAACACTCCCTCATTGTTCTTGATTTTGTTAACTTACTACTTAAAGTTAACAGCCAAGTTTGCTTGAGTCCAAAGCTTCCAACTACCATTCTCTTTTTTGAATATCTGCAAAGACTCTAGCTCATTGTTGCTAAACGCAGGTCCAGTTATCTTTTCGGTTAACTGCTTCACCCTTGCATATGCATAGCCGCCTTCTTCGGCGATAAATTTAAATTCAAGTAAACTATATTTTAGATCGTACGTTGAAAAAATCTGATTAAGTGCATTTTGAGATGGAGCAAAAGATGCTGATTGTGAATGAATGGTTTTAAGCGTGGCATTCAAATCTTCTGCTTGGGTCGCTCGAAAATTTTCTTCTACAACAGACTTAATTTCACTTTCTGTGTTCGCTTGAGCAAAAGGTGAAAGCAAACATAACGTTAATATTCCAAGTTTTTTCATTTTATTATCCATTAGTGAATTTATGCCTCATCAGAGGCTAAACAGTGTTTCAAAATAATATTGAGCTAAGAATTACTAATCTCGCTTCAATTTTGATTTGTTTTCAAATGTTGATGCTCTTTAATTGTTATAAAAATTGGCAAAGTACTAGCGAGCATTAATGAGTACATCATTTCCTGAACCGTAAAGAAATAAAAGGCTGCTAATACAAAAGCTATCCAATTAAATAAAAGTGCGAATTTATATATTTGTTTACTCGCTATTTCTTTAGATAGTGTTTTGTACAATTGAAAACTTGGAAAACCTAGTAAGATTGCTAACACAATAAAATAAAGCGATTCAGTTCTGTAGCCTTTTGAAAAGAAATCAAAAACAGGCTCGATTGTTTGAGGAGAAAACATCATTAGTAAATACGGTAAAATGAAAATAGAACAAATGCTGTAAGTAAAAACTCGACTCATAAATTAATCCTTATTATTAGTTTGTACAAAGTTTATATGCGTCTATCTATATTTGTAATAGAGGTATTATTGCCAACCTGTTTTTTAGGCTGTTTGATATTTATTTCTTCACGATTTATAAATATAACTAACAATGCGCCAATTAAAGGTACTAGCCAAATAAAGAGTAATTGATAAAACCGTCGCTCTTTCACTTTAAAGTAAGTCGTGGCAGCAACATAACTCGCAAATACATTTAGTACTAATAAGGGGCAAAAGAAAATTAGTATCGATGTATAGAAATTAATTGTGAGGCTCCTTAAATTCGTCTTGCTTGAGTAACTTTTTACACACTATCTAATTGGTTATTTAGTTCTATTCGGGTTTCTGTAGAAGCGTTTGGCTCATCGACCCGGCGAACGCCAAAAGTAACTGATGGTGGAACTCCCATACCAAGTTCAATGTCTGCAACCAGATAATTGCAACCTTTTTCTTTTAAAATTGCATTTACTCTTTCTTGTTTTTCGACGGCTTTAATTACCGTATTGGCAATAACTTCATCACTACTAAAAGACGTAACAGATTCAGAAACTTTATCTGTAATCTCTTTTGCTTTATCAAATATTTTCACAAATTAACCCTTATATTTTTTTGAGAGCCTAGGGCATATAACAACATGCTAAATAGAAAGTATCTATAATTTTTGTTAACAAATGCCAATATTAATTTACTTATACCAGTAACTATTACATCGCTTTTGTGTGTAGGCAATACTAGAACGTTAACTACCTAGCAACGATAAGAGGAGTTTACGGGCTTTCGGCATTATCTTTTATGTCGCTTTCTTCGCTTTCTTCAATGTCAGGTTCTTTTGAATTTGACGACACTTCATCTATTGGTTTTTCTTGATCTGCTTTTTCTTCAATAGGGTCAGTATCCCAGCCTTTACTAATTCTGCGTCGTTCTTGCGCTTTAATCTGCATATCGTTTTTTGCAGTAGGGTATGGCAACTCGAGCTTTCTGCGAATAAAATCTTCGATATAAACAATTTGATGTCGATCGCCGCCCCATTTATCGTGGTAACCGTGACCAACATTATTGTAAAAAATGGTTTCCAACTCTTTGTTTAATTGTTTTAAACGATACTTCATACGGTTGGATTGTTCGAAATAAGCTACTTTGTCTTTTTTACCTGCAATTAGTAATACTGGTGCCTTGATCTCATTGGCTAAATATATCGGTGATACACCTTTTAATGAGTCATTATATCCACCAATTACTTTATCAAGTGCTTCCTGGTGCTCATCGGTATAGACTCGGTTATTGGCATTGTAAAGATGAGGTAAATCATAAATACCATACATAGCAACTATACAGTCGTAATCGTTAGGGTTCTTGATCGCCAACATCATAGCTGAATACCCCCCATAACTGCTGCCAATAGAACACATTTTAGTAAAATTGTGCTTGCTTTTTACATGCTTTACGGCAGCACTAATATCGTGTTCAATCAATTTACCAAATTCGCCTCTTCCTTCATCCATGAAGTCTTTGCCATAACCTGAAGATCCTCTGAAGTTTACTTTCAACACAGCATAGCCACGGTTGGCAAAATATTGGGTAGTAGGGTCGTATGTTGCTAAATCTCTAATGCCGATTGGGCCACCATGTGGATTAACCAAAAGAACACCATTTGAATGCTCAAGTGGCACCGTAAGCAACGCTTCGACATACACGTTAGGTTCTACTTCAACTTGAAAAACTATGGTTGGGCTTAGCATTGAAGTGGATAAGTTTTTTTGTTTTCTAGCAATCAACGTCGCTTTATTTGTGTCAGTTTCATAGTAGTAGAAGCTCCCTGGATTGGTTGAACTAAAAGCACTAATTAGTTTTTGTCGTTCATCAGCACTCGAATCTATAATCGAGACCTGCTGGGTTTTAAAAGACTGTTTTAAATTGTTTGTCAGTGTTTCTTTTTCTTTAGCGAAGTAATGGTTATTTGGTATACCTTGCTCCAAGTAGGTGACAAAATTAACACCTTCCCCCATCTTATTAAGTTTAGCGCCAGTCAAATCGTAGTTAGGATGTTGATAAATAACTTGTCCAAGAGATTTTGATTCAAGATCAAATTCGACCAATGAAATACGATCTAAGTTTTTATTTGTTAACACCGCAATAGTGTTTTCATTTAGCAAGCCTATCGGAATAAATTGGTTTTCCTTTCCAAGTTCATAGTATTTTTTCCATTCTTTAGTGCTCGGTATTTGAAACCAGAATTCCAACGTTTCGTCATCTAAAACCGCGGCCATAAGGCTCTGGTTTGGTTCATTATAGATGTAATAAAATGCGCCATCTAAGGTGTTTTCAATTTCGATTGCTTGCTCATAATTACTCGAAGCCAATTGTTCCGGGGTTATTTTATAAAGCTTAAATTTAGGATACTTGATTTTTTTGGTGACGTTGCGGGCAAATAAGACGATATTGTCTTCATCTGGCAACGTTGAAACCATAAAGCCCTTTGTACCAAGCGGCATCCATTCACCTGATACTTGTTCGCCGTCTTCGACAATTTTGATAAAGCCTTTTTTTGCTTTCATTTCAAGATAAATGGTTTTGTCGTCAACCCATTGATAATCTTCAACACGCGAGTGACCATTTCTGTCCATACGAAACATCGGTACAGAAACACGCTTTTTGGGATCGATTAAGCTTACAATATTGTAGTTTTGCATGTGCTCATAAGAGAATATGTATTGCCCATTTGGGCTCAACTTCATTGAATACACAGATGAAGATCTCATTAACTCTTCAACAGGGATCAACTCTAATGATTTAGCCCATAGGTGGCTGCTTTGTAAAGCAAGAGCGATAAAAATTACACGAGAAAAGTTTGAAATTAGTTGGTTCATTATTCACTCTCCTCAACAGGAGTTTGTGGTTTAATTAATTCGAAAAAGTTTTCATTTCCAGGGCCGGCATAGGTGATCGGGTGTTTTTGCAATAATGGAGAAAAGTTATTTTCCATAAACTCTAAAGCAATTGAAGAGTTGTTATCTAACGACATTTTCGAATAAACATAATACCAAAATAAATAACTATTTAGCTTTAAGTGACCAGCATAATTTACCTTTTGGGCTTCTACCGTAAATGACCAAATATCGTCTTCAAAACTTTTTATGTAAGCATAATTATTGTACTTAACCTTGCTGATTTCATATTGACCGGCAGGCAAAGGAATTAGAATGTAATTACTTCCCTTTTTAAGGTCTTCTTGAGATAGGGCGATGCGCTTAGTACCGGTAAAAACGATTTCTTTCAGTGAGCGGTTGGTGTCGACAGCGAGTAATAAGTAACCTGAATTTTCTTCGAGTATATGCTGGTTTTCTAATTTAATGCTTTGAATCTGTGTCGTACAACTAGTTAAAATTAGTACACCTAAAAACAGGCTAATTAATTTTATTATTCTCATTTTTGTTATGCTGCCTTGCTATTTATTTAATCGCTAATCCGATCAATCCCTTGCCAGACTTCCAGTCTATCTAATTCTATTTTAATTGTACATATGTAAAATCAATGTTAAAAGATTGGGTTTTATTGAAAAATGAGTGTGAGCAAGGAGCAAGAAAAGCTCTAAATTAAAGTACTTTCTACTTTCTCAATAACCATTTCTGTGCTGATCAAGTGCATTAAATTTCCTTTGGCACGTATTCCCCAAGGTAAGTCTTTAACCGCTTTTCCTTGTTGCTCAGCTATGCATTGTGGGTAAACACTAACGACATGGTCAAGAGAGTTATAGGGACCAGTGCGTTGCGGGTTTGAATGAGCGTATAAACCAACTACAGGAGTACCGACCGTGGTCGCCATATGAGCTGGACCGGTGTCTGGTGCAATAACCAGTTTTGCCGACTCAAGTACTGCCAATAATTGTTTTAGGTTAGTTTTGCCAACTAAGTTGACTAGCTTGGTGTTGGCATGTTGTTCGATATCTTTTGCTAATGTTTTTTCTAACTCGGTTGGGCCACCACAAAGTATTACTTGCAGACCTTTCGCAACGATATGATCGGCTACCTGCGCGTACCCTTGAGCATGCCAATTACGCTCTGCTTTACTTGCAGCAGCGCTGATCACTACATAAGGCGTGTCTTGATTAATGTGTTCTTTAACCCAGCTACGTTCGTTGTCGCCAAATGGCATATTCCAATTTGGCGTTTTGATATCGACGCCGATAGCTTTGGCAAAGCCGTTAAAACCATCAAGTACATGGGGCTCGCTTTGAGCTTCAATGCGCTTATTAGTAAACAGCCATTGGCCTTCTTTTGCTCGGCTTTTATCAAAACCTACTTTTATTTTTGCTGGGACAAATAAACTGGCAATGCTGGCTCTTAAAGCGACTTGCATATGCAACAGAACATCAAATTTGCGGCCCTTCATTTGCTGGCGCAATGCCTTATAACCGTCTATTCCTTTCGATTTATCAAAGACAATAAACTCAATGCCCGGTAAGTCTTTTAATAACATATGCTCAACTTTACCAAGGATCCAAGTGATCTCAATTTCTGGATATTGAGTTTGAATTTGTTGTACCATAGACACCGCATGGCAAACATCACCAATAGCGGAAAGTCTTAATAAACAAAGAGATTTTGGTGTCGCAATTGGTTTAACAATTTGACCTGGCATAAAGCATTCACCACAATAAGCGTATAACGCTAATAAAATAAATTAAGGTCTATTATCTTGAACCTAGCGAGATTTGTAAAACATTCAAAGCTAAATCTTTTTAAAGAAGGCAATATAACCTGTTTATATGAGCAAGAATTGCTGCCAGATTTTTGTCTAGAAATGTTCGATGCAGACTATTGGCAAAATAAAGATGCCGTGCTTGGAAAAGCGACAGGCCGCGGTATTACTTGGTTTGTTAAACATGAGAATGTCGAAATAGTATTGCGCCATTATTATCGCGGTGGGCTTATAGGTAAAATAATCAACGACAGTTATTTTTTTACTGGAATAATGAATACGCGAGCGGCAAAAGAGTTTGAATTGCTAGCGCAGATGAATAAAGTTGGCTTACCGGCGCCTAAACCTGTGGCGCTAAAAATCAATCGCAGTGGACTTACCTATCAAGCCGATATTTTGATTGAGCTTATTGCTGGTGCAACTGATTTAGTTGGCATTTTGTCGAAATCCGAATTGCCTGAATCATTATGGATCGAAATTGGCAAATGCATCCGCCAGTTCCATCAGCACAACATTTATCATCACGATCTAAATGCCCACAACATTATGATTGATGGCGATAACAAAATTTGGCTTATCGATTTTGATCAAGGTAAAGAAATGGAAACGGCCGGGCACTGGCAACAACAAAATTTGCAGCGTTTACTTCGTTCGTTTAATAAAGAGAAAGGAAAATTGCCAGAATTTAATTTTACAGATAAATGCTGGCAATTATTAGAGCAGGGTTACCAAGGCTAAGCTTATACGGCTAGATCTTGTTGTACCTGTTGTTGTAAGTTTCGATAATGCTCTCGAGCTTGTTCAAATTCTTCACGAGCATTTTCAGTTACGTATGGGCTGAACAGTGCGAAGATTTTCAATAGACCTTCATACAAACTCACATCATCTATGGTGATATCTTCAGATTGAGTCTGTAGATAACTTAACCAGAATGTCGTAGTGATTCTTACTAAGGTAGTAAGATCTGAAATTTCTTCATCTTTGATGGCAATAATGTCTGCATCTTTTAATGACACTAACATTGTTCTAACCTTGACGATGATGTCTTTTTGTATTTCTGAATATCGTTTTTTTAGAGCAGGGTTTTTAGCTAATAGTACGGGCAAATTTGAATAGAAAAAACGGAATTTTGAAATCAACGCAAAAACGATATCCATATAACGCATAATGCTGTTAAGTGGGTTCTTATCGAGTGTATCCATTGATTTAAATTCATTAATTAAATCATCTGCATACTCACTATAAATTGCGAAAATAATGTCTTCTTTATTACGGAAGTGGTAATAAAGGTTGCCTGGACTAATACCTAAATGAGATGCGATGTGATTTGTGGTGATATTACGCTCACCTTCTGCATTAAATAATTCGATACTGGCGTGAATTATTTTTTCTCTTGTTTTCATTGCCAATAAACCTATCTGTGTTTGATATCTAACTCATCATACAATCAAAAACGACTAAATTGAAAGAATTTTGAGTAAATACTTTAACATTGTATTAATAATTTCATTATTGAATTTAAATCAATAGTTTGCTTTGTTTGATGTGACAGCTAAAATGACATCATAAACACTATCTTGAAAATACTTAAAATGAAAAATACAGCTATATATCCGGGTACTTTTGATCCTGTAACCAATGGTCATTTTGACTTAATAGCCAGAGCGTCACAGTTATTCGATAAAGTGATCGTTGGAGTAGCCGCTAGCCCTAGCAAGAAACCGCGTTTTAATCTTGAGCAAAGAGTACAGATGATCAGTGAAATTACCAGTGATTTAGATAATGTTACTGTAGTTGGTTTTAGTGGCTTATTAGTCGATTTTGCAAAAGACTGTAAAGCGCAGGTTTTAGTTCGAGGTCTAAGAGCAGTTTCAGATTTTGAATATGAGTTTCAATTAGCAAACATGAATCGACGATTATACCCAGAACTTGAAAGTGTTTTTCTAACGCCAGCGGAAGAAAACTCCTTTATCTCTTCGACTTTAGTGAAAGAGGTATCATTGCATGGTGGCGATGTAAGTGAATTTGTTCACCCAGTGGTTAAATTAGCCTTAGAAAATAGTTAATCATCCACAGTATCATTTATTAATCAAAAAACTTTGAGTATATAAGGAATCATTATGTCTCAACCTTTAGTTGTTGGCGCTCGCGCTTCAATAAAAAAAGCTTTTACGTCTGCCGATGTAGAAAAATTCGCTCAGGTATCACTTGATACCAACCCTATTCATTTAGATGAAGCTGCAGGTGCTGCGTCAATCTTTAAACAACGCGTTGTTCATGGTGCATTGGTGAGCAGCTTATTCTCTGCAATCCTAGGCTGTGACTTACCTGGTGAAGGCACAATCTTTATGGGACAAACGGTACAGTTTAAAGCGCCAGTGTTTTTAGATGATGAAATAACGGCGTCAGTTGAAGTAACTGAAATTCGAGCAAGAAGAGCGGTTGTGACATTCAAGCTAGAAGCAGTTAATTCAGAAGGCAAAGTAGTAATCGCTGGTGAAGCGACAGTAATGGCGCCTAAACATTTGATTGCTTAGGCGTGTTTTAAAACCCAATAACAATTAATGAAATAGTAAAAAGCCCTAAGGTTGTATCAACTTTAGGGCTTTTTGTTGTGAAAAATAATCGCTATTGCAGGTTGACCAAGTAGCGACCAACGACACTGCCATTGATAAACTTATCTAAATACTCGGGCACTTGTTCAAGGGTAATTTCTTCGCAAAATTGGTCAAGATTATCTAATTTCATATCAGTCGCAACGCGATCCCAAATATGCTGCTTAGCGGCTAATGGAATTTGCACCGAATCAACGCCAAGTAAGGATACTCCACGGGTGATAAAGGGGAATACATTAGTCGGAATATCCATTGATGAAGCGAGTCCACAGGCAGAAACACTGCCACCAGGAATTATTTGTTTTAGTAAATTGGCGAGATAATCACCGCCTAAGGTATCAATCCCGTTGGCCCATAATGGCTTACCAATTGGGCGTTTGCCTATCTCGTTAATTACATCACGATGTAATACTTCGTTGGCGCCTAATGCTTTTAATTTCTCGCTTTGCTCTGGCTTTCCAGAAAACGCTGTGACTTGATAACCAAGTTTGGCGAGTAAGGCGATACTGACGCTACCAACACCTCCGGTTGCCCCTGTTACTGCGACATTTCCATGTTCTGGAGTTGCGCCCATACGCTCCAATTTTTCAATACAAAGTGCAGCAGTTAAACCTCCTGTGCCGTATATCATTGATTCACGTAACGTTAACCCATGCGGACACATCACTGCCCAGTTGGCTGGAATTGCTATACGTTGGCCTAAGCCACCAGGTGTATTCATACCCAAGTCATAACCAAATACTAATACGTGGTCGCCTTTAGTGTAGGTGCCGCTTTTGTCAGAAATAACCACACCAGCGGCATCAATGCCTGGTGTGTGTGGGTAAGATTTAGTAATGCCTTTGTTGCCATGTGCAGACATGGCATCTTTAAAATTAAGTGATGAATAGTGCACATCAATCAATAAATCATTATCAGGCAGGTGAGTTAATGGTAATTCTTTTATCGATTTTACGAATTCTTTTTCGCCGACTTCTTCGACATACAACGCTTTATAATTGGTCATGATATTCCCAAGCTTTGTGAGTGATAGGTTTTAAATAATATTTTAATACTAGTCATTAAAATTAATCGTGTTCATTAAAACCTAGCACTGAGAATCTACAATCGCAATTAGACTAAAGAGTAATATCAACATTGATGCTCACTTTGCACTGAAAGAGCAGTGGTTGATTGCTATTTCTTTTGACAGCTTGGGCAAAATACTGACGCTCTGCCTGATTGGCGAATTTCTTTTAACGTGGTTTTACAGCTCACGCATTCTTCACCGCCACGGCCATAGACTTGCAAAGATTGCGCAAAGTAACCGGGTTTACCGTCAACTTGAGTAAAATCTTTCAGTGTCGTGCCGCCTTGCTCTATGGCCTTAGCCAATACATCTTTGATAATAACCGTTAAATTGTTGTATCTCGCTTTGCTAACTTTTCCGGCAATAGCTGTCGGTAAAATGCCTGCTTGGAATAGCGCTTCGTTGGCGTAAATGTTGCCAACCCCGACAACAATATGGTTATTCATAATAAAGGTTTTAATTGGCACGGTTTTTTTGCGTGATTTTTCAAATAAATAGTCATCAGCAAAATCAGAGCTAAATGGCTCAGGGCCGAGTTTTGCTAATAATTCATGTTGAAGCTCATTATTTGGGTTTTGATGATCGCGCTTTATCCATAAAACAGCGCCAAAACGGCGAGGGTCATTGAGACGAAGTGCTACATTAGTGTTGAGTACCAAATCAAAATGGTCGTGTTTTTGTATCGCAGATTCTTTGGGGATCACTCGGATGGTGCCTGACATTCCTAGATGTAACATCAGCGTACCTTTGTTTGTTTGTATCAAAAGGTACTTGGCGCGACGTTCGACTGCGGTAATTGTCTCGCCGATGATTTCGTCAATGGTGTCAGTAATAGGCCAGCGCATCTTACTGTTACGAACGACAATGTCAGTAACTTTTTGATTTAATATGTGTGGCGAAATACCGCGTCGACATACTTCTACTTCTGGTAATTCAGGCATGATTCACTATTGCAGATGCAAAATTAACATAGAAAAATAGTGTAAGAATTATCTTCATCGATTGTTACTCTATAGGCATTGGTAGTATACAAGGAAAATCAGGATCTTCCTTTTGTAATTCTTTACAACTCTTTGGTGTACCATTAACAAACTTCTTTACTGTTAATCTTCTTGTAATATTGCGATATTCCGGCCCATAAAGAGGAGAATCTTTAAAGTTCTCTTCTAGATGTTTGTAGACAACATGTAATGGGCCTTCAAAAATTAGCCCTTCACGCTTAATGATAACGAATGTATTTGGATCTAAGCGGCCAAACTTTTTAAATGTTGTACTAAATGCTGAATTTAGGAAATTCCTCTTTAAAAGAAAATCACCAAGGCTCGCTGATGGATAATAACATGGTAAACTCATTGCATACTTATAAAAGAACTCCCTTGGATCACCATAGTACTTTCGAATGTCTTCCATCGATGCTCTAAAACTTGAAGCGTCTGTTGCCTTCATTAAACTGTCACAAAGACCATCAACATTCCCCCTAGTTATTCTATCAAAGTTAGGTGGAAGCTTAGGATAGCGTTTTCGAATATACCTTGGTGGCTTCTTTGGTTTTTTTTCAGGCCCTGCTAGTCTTTCAAGCTCGGCCATATTGCTTTTATCTAGTGTTTGAGGATCTTTCGACTTATCACTCTCCTCTGCAGCAATTGCTAAATTACAAACTAAAAGAAATGGAACAATTATCCTTAATGCTCTATGCATAAATACTCCTAACAGTACAATGGGTGTTCTTATATAGTATACGATGACATTAGTTTGAGTAAAACCGCTATTCTTTGTCCATAATCGAATCATAAAAGTTAGAAGATTTATATCCTGAAAATATGTGGAAACTAATGGTTTTGGGTTAAGTGATTGTTTATTAACAACTTGTTCTCAATGTAAATGATTGCGTTTATATTAGCTTTTGTGAATAACTTTAAGGTAATTTTCCGCTACGGTTAAAGGGTGATATGTAGTTAACCTTTTAAAAGTAGTAAGTTTTTATATTTATATTTATGTATATATTTAGATTGGCTTAAGTAAACATGTTCATGGTGTAAAGCACAATCTATGCTCTGTAGACAAACACAACTATTAATGGATGAAGAAATTGTGTACTAGGAAAGATAGTTTGATAACAGAAGTTATCATTTGAATGGATTTCAAAAATATATGGAAAAAAAAACCCAGCAATAGCTGGGTTTTTTATGAGAAGAAAATCAATTACTTGATTTTAGCTTCTTTGTAGATCACGTGCTTGCGAGCTTTCGGATCAAACTTTTTGATTTCCATCTTTTCTGGCATAGTCTTTTTATTCTTGTCAGTAGTATAAAAATGACCAGTACCTGCAGATGAAACTAAACGGATTTTATCGCGCATGATTCAGTTCCTTAGATCTTTTCGCCACGGGCACGGATGTCTTTTAATACAACATCAATACCATTCTTATCGATAATACGCATACCTTTCGGTGTTAAACGTAATTTTACAAAACGGTTTTCACTTTCAACCCAAAAACGGTGTGTTTGTAGGTTTGGTAAAAAACGACGACGAGTAGAGTTCAACGCGTGAGAACGGTTGTTACCTACCATCGGTTTCTTGCCTGTTACTTGGCAAACTTTAGACATGTGAGTCACTCCAAAATATTTCAGCTATAGCTTATTTGTAAATCCCCAGGCCGTCGCCCACGGGATCCTGAAAAGGGCGCAGATTATATATAGCCCTCACTAAATGATCAAGCTTTATCGGCTACAAATTAAACTGATGTTAAGATTTGCCGCGATTATACTGATCTTTGGGCTAATTCCAAGTAAAAAACGCTATTTTGCTTCAAATTATAGGATATTTTTCGTTATTAATTGTTACTGACGTTTTTTACAACGACTTAAAAATCAATTTTTGACCCTACATATCGCCTCGTTCAGCTAATGAACAGGTAAGATGGCCGGCAATAATAATGTGATCTAATACTCTAATGTCTATTAATGCCAACGCTTTAATTAGCCGTTGGGTAATTTGTTTGTCGGCTAAACTTGGCTCGGCAATTCCTGACGGATGATTATGGGATAAAATTATTGCTGCCGCTCGATGCTTTAATGCCGTTTCAACAACAACCCGTGGATAAACTGTTGCGGCATCTATAGTGCCAAAGAATAATTTCTTGAAACAAATAATATTATGCTGGTTATTTAAAAACAGCACGGCGAAGACTTCATGGGGCTCATGACGTAACTCAGCAATAAGATAGTCTTTGGTTTGGCTTGAAGAGGTTAGATTTTTACCATTAGCTAATTGTTCGGCTAAATAACGTTTTGATATTTCTAAGCAGGCTTGAAGCTGCGCGAAACTGGCACTGCCCAATCCGTGAATACCACAAAAGCTTTCACAATCGGCACATAGTAAATTATGCAAGCTACCAAAATGCTTCAACAGCCGGCGAGCTAGCTGAACAACGTTTTCACCTTTTACGCCGGTGCGCAGAAATATTGCTAATAATTCAGCATCGGTTAATGTGTTTGCGCCCTTATTTAATAATTTTTCTCGCGGTCGATCTTGGTTTGGCCAGTGTTTCAACATAATTGCATCCTTGCATTAATGGTATTGGGTTAATCGTGGAACATTCCGTGTACACTTATATATGTACGCCACTTTTTAATAAAATGTGAATACTTACTATTTCACAACTTACTGTTTTATATAGCGCTAAGTTCGTGTTATCGTAGCCTCACTTTTATCTATCTTATGTAATTTTAGCAGGTGCAGATGTTTTTACAGAATAAAAATATCGTATTAGGCGTTACTGGCGGTATTGCAGCATACAAAGCGGCAGAGCTGGTTCGTCGATTAAAAGATCAAGGTGCTGACGTGCGCGTTGTTATCACTAATGGTGGTAAAGCATTTATTACGCCACTTACTTTGCAAGCGGTTTCAGCAAACCCAGTAAGTGATAGTTTGTTAGATCCTGCGGCAGAAGCGGCAATGGGACACATTGAATTAGCTAAATGGGCTGATTTAATTCTTATAGCACCAGCAACAGCAAATACCCTAGCTCGTTTAACCGCTGGTATGGCAGATGATTTGCTTTCGACAATTTGTTTAGCAACTGCTGCACCAATTGCTATTGCTCCGGCAATGAACCAACAAATGTGGCATGCGCTACCTACCCAAGAAAACTTAGCACGATTAATTAAACGTGGCTTATTGATCTTTGGCCCTGGTGCTGGTGAACAAGCCTGTGGCGATGTTGGCTATGGTCGAATGCTAGAGCCGCTAGAAATTGTGGATTTGGTGGTAGAACACTTTCAATCAGATTCTCAAAGCTCAGCTCAAACCTTAGCTCAAACCTCAGCTCAAACATTAGCAGGACAACACTGGGTGATCACAGCAGGGCCGACGCGCGAAGCAATCGATCCGGTACGTTATATCTCTAATCATTCTTCTGGAAAAATGGGCTACTCTATTGCCGCCGCCGCTGCAAAGTTAGGTGCGAAAGTGAGTATCGTTAGTGGACCTGTAAATTTATCAACACCTAATAGCTGTGACCGTATTGACGTGGAAAGCGCTGTTGATATGCATAAAGCGACGATGGCATTAGTTGAACAAGCAGATGTCTTTATTGCCTGCGCTGCGGTAGCCGATTATCGTGTTGCTAACGTTAGCGAACAAAAAATTAAGAAAACAGCCGACAATGACGATATGTCTATCGCGTTAGTTAAGAATCCAGATATTGTCGCCGATGTTGCGGCATTAAAAACGAAACCGTTTACCGTAGGCTTCGCTGCAGAAACACAAGATGTTGAACGTTATGCATTGGCTAAGTTAGCAGCTAAGAACCTGGATCTAATTTGTGCTAATGACGTTGCTAAGGCCGGCCAAGGGTTTAATAGCGATGATAATGCTTTACGAGTTTTCTGGACTAATGGTCATCACGATTTACCTTTAGCGAATAAGCAGCAAATTGCCGATTCGTTAGTAAATCTTATTGCCGAAAAGCAGCAAAATTAGCTCGATGCTAAAACAAATACAAAAACACTACACAAAAAACTATACAAACAAAAAGAACAATCATTTAAGTAAGAATTAATATGTCAGAGAATCAAAAACCAAACCGTCGCCAGCAAATTTTAGAGTGCTTAGCTCATATGCTTGAGACAAGTCCAGGTCAGAGAATTACTACGGCTAAATTAGCGGCCGAGGTTGGCTTTTCAGAAGCAGCTCTTTATCGTCACTTTCCGTCGAAAGCGAGAATGTTCGAAGGTTTGATTGAGTATATTGAAGAATCAATATTTTCACGGATCAACATGATTTTAGCCGACCAAAAAGAAACATTAGTTCGTTGTCACCATATTACTCATGTGTTCTTAATGTTTGCAGAAAAGAACCCGGGTATGTGTCGCATCTTAGCTGGTGATGCATTAGTTGGTGAAAATGATCGACTGCGAACTCGTGTTCATCAATTTTTTGAAAAACTAGAAACTCAATATAAGCAAATTTTACGTGAACGAAAATTACGTGAAGGAAAAAACTTCAATATTAGTGAAGCTGCATTAGCAAATACACTATTGAGTTACAGTGAAGGTAAAATTTCAGGCTATGTACGCAGTGGCTTTGCCAAAAAGCCGAGCGACAACTTTACCGAGCAATGGCAATTTTTAATGGCTGGCGTTTAGCCCATATAAATTTGGTGTGGTTATTAATCTGTAATAGCCATCAACCTTTAATCAAAAATTAATAATCGTTTTGGCAATAGAGCTCTCTATTGCTTGTAGTATTCAATTAGAGAAAAGTTATGAGTGAATTAAATCAATTACATCCACAAGGTTTGTGGGAAATATTTGCTGGCATCTGTAGCATTCCACATCCATCTAAGCATGAACAAAAAATATCTTTATGGATCCAAGAGTGGGCCAAAGAGAAAGGTTTAGATGTTAAAGAAGATGCGGTCGGCAATCTATTTATTAAAAAGCCGGCGACCGCTGGGATGGAAGATCGTAAAGGCGTTATTTTGCAAGCGCATATGGATATGGTACCGCAAAAGAATAATGACACTGCCCATGATTTTTTAACTGATCCTATTCGTCCTTATATTGACGGAGAATGGGTAACTGCTGAAGGAACAACATTAGGTGCTGATAATGGTATTGGTCTAGCTTCGGCAATGGCTGTATTGGCAAGCAACGATGTTGCCCACGGTCCTCTTGAAGTATTGGTTACTATTGATGAAGAAGCGGGAATGAGCGGAGCTTTTGGACTTGAAGCAGGTTGGTTAGAAGGCGACATTTTAATTAACACCGATTCTGAGCAAGAAGGTGAAGTGTACATGGGGTGTGCTGGTGGTGTTGACGCTAGTGCTACTTTTACCCTTGAAATGGAAGATGTACCGAGTGGTTATGAGTCTTTCAATATCTCAATCTCAGGTTTGAAAGGTGGCCACTCTGGTGTTGATATCCATACCGGACGCGCTAATGCCAATAAGTTACTAGTACGTTTCTTATTACAGGCAACAAAACAGTTTGGTATTCAGTTAACGGAACTTAATGGCGGTAGCTTACGTAATGCAATTCCACGTGAAGCCAATGCAAGTTTTGTTGTGGCGAGTGAAAATATTGCTGCACTTAAAGTAGCATTTGAAAGCTACCTTGCGACAATCCAAGAAAACTTAAAAGTAATCGAAACTGATTTAACCATGATGTTGATTCAACCTGAAACATTTGATCAAATGTGGACTAAGGCTTGTCAATCTAACATCTTAAGCGCATTAAATGGCGTTTCTAACGGCGTTATTCGCATGAGCGATGATATTGCCGGAGTTGTAGAAACCTCGCTTAATTTAGGTGTGCTACGTTGCAAAGGACCTAAGTTTGTTGCCTTATGTTTAATTCGTTCACTGCACGATGATGGTCGTAGTGAAACTGAAGAAATGATCGAGTCCGTATTTACCTTAGCTGGCGCAAAAGTTGAGTTTTCGGGTGCCTACCCTGGATGGAAGCCAAGCACTGATTCAGCAATTATGAATATCGTTCGTGAAACTTATCAGCAAAACTTTAATAAATTGCCTGAAATAATGGTAATTCACGCGGGTTTAGAATGTGGTTTATTTAAAACTGAATACCCGCATTTAGATATGGTATCAATTGGACCAACGATTAAATTCCCACATTCACCAGATGAAAAAGTGGAAATTAAAACTGTTGGCGAATACTGGAAATTGTTAACCGCAGTGTTAGCCAATATTCCAAGCAAATAATATCTGCTCCAACCTTGATAACAACACTTATGTAAAACATGGGGTTATTACCTATGTGCATAAGTGTTGACTCATTAAAGTCATTATCGTTATAAGTCTTAACCAGTTAAAATCACCTTATTAAATATTAGGTAGTTCTTTAATGAGGTGATTTATGAAACTGATGAACAAAACTTTACTAGCAAGTATGATGTTGCCTTTGGCATTTGCAGCAAGTGCTGAAGAAGAAGTACAAGACATGTCAGATCCAACCGCCGTTTATACACAAGGTGGTGTTGGCGTAACCAATAAAGGTTTAAATTTTAAGTACGGTGAATCCTATGATACAGGTGATCCGACTAAAATGGGCATGAACATAGTGGAAATTATGGGCGTTGCCGGTGAAGAGTTGGGTTGGGATAGCAATGTTGCTAAAGATAACTCTATTGATTCATTTCGTTTTCGAAACTTTGAGCTAAATACCGTTAACGGCCGCGGTACGCAAATTGATATAACCTACGATGTGGAAAGTGAAACAGGTAATGCTGGTTACAGTTTTATGCAAGCCTTACCGAAAATGGGCGCGTTTCAATTCTTCCCTCTCGCTGGTGCAGGTGTTGCATTTGGCAATAACGTGGTTGAAGATGACGGCACTATCGATAGCGGTTATTCAGTTCGTGGTACATACGCAATGGTGGGTATGTACTCAAAAGTGACGATTACCGACAAGATTTGGTTAAACTACAATCCATTCTTTAGCAAAACTATCTCGGGATCTGATAACTACAAAGATTTCGGCATGGAAGGTGATGATGCAGTATTAACTCACGAATTTGC
The DNA here is from genome assembly GCF_001831495.1 of Thalassotalea crassostreae. Classification (NCBI taxonomy): domain Bacteria; kingdom Pseudomonadati; phylum Pseudomonadota; class Gammaproteobacteria; order Alteromonadales; family Colwelliaceae; genus Thalassotalea; species Thalassotalea crassostreae. The sequence continues at coordinate 3,402,725 of NZ_CP017689.1, read as the reverse complement.
AGCATCTTATCAAATTACGCCGAGAATGAACGTGCGTTACTTTGCTAACTGGTCAGAGAATGTTGATATTAGCGACGGTAACCATCGCATAGAAATGAACTATCAATTCTAAACGCAAACGTTATCGTTAAAAAAGCCCAAATTGCAATGCAATCTGGGCTTTTTTCTTACTAAACTATTTACTATTTTTAATACCGTCTAACAATATTGAATAATCAGCAATATAAGGGTATTCATCTATTTGTCGATGCGGCTGTTTGCTGTCTGGATTGGCAATGGCAAGTAAATGTTTTATGCCAAATTGTTTGGCTGAGTCGAGTATATTAATACTATCGTCAACAAAGATAGTCTTGTCTGGATCAAAGTTTAAATGCTGCTGCAGGCGCTGCCACAACAATTGAGATTCTTTAGTGACACCAAACTGATGACAAGAAATCAACTGATCAAAATACTTATCTAATTCCGTTCGCTCTATTTTTAAACTCAAACTATCCGGATGGGCATTAGTGACGAGAATAATATCTTTACCTGCCGCTTTTAATGCCTGTAAAAAATCATGGGCATCTGCTCTTAATTGAATCAAATGCTGTACTTCTTGCTTAAGCTCAACAATCGGCATATTGATTTGCTCAGCCCAATAATCAAGACAATACCAAGAGATCGTTCCTTCAACTTGTTGATAACGAGAGCTTAAATATTGTTGAGCTTGCTCTAAGCTTATTTCGGCAGTTTCTGCGTAACGTTTGGGTAGGTGTTCAAGCCAAAAATGATTGTCAAAATGTAGGTCTAAAATCGTACCATCCATATCAAGTAGTACTGTTTCAATTTTTGACCAATCAAACATGCATATATTCCTGTAAAACAACGAACTTATTGAGTATATTAATATTTAAGCCAAATCGGTAAGTGCTATGCTCATTTTCATCACTAAAAAGTAGCAAATACAATTTATCGAAATGGTATTAAATTAACGCCTAGCTATGGTAGGCATATTTCCCTGTAAGTAAAAGAATTACTTTTCACATTTCCAATTTTAGGTTGAAAATTAAATGAATAAATCAGCTAAACTTATATTACCAGATATTTTAGAGAGTAAGGAAGTTGCTAAAAGCCGCTTAATTACTGTCGAACAAGTTGATTTAAAGTTCAGTAATGGTGAACAGCGAAGCTACGAAAAAGTCAAAGGTAAAGGTCGCGGCGCCGTGCTGATTGTACCCATGCTTGATCAGGACACTATGATATTAATTCGTGAATATTCAGCTGGTACACACTCGTATCAGTTAGGATTTCCAAAAGGCTTAATTGACGAGGGCGAAGAATCAATTGAAGCAGCAAACCGAGAGCTGCAAGAAGAAATAAACATGGCCGCTACCGATTTAACTTACGTACACCAATTAAGTCTGGCGCCGCAATTTTTTGACGCTAAGATGGATATTTTCCTTGGTCAAAATTTGTATGAAAGTTCATTAGTCGGTGACGAACCAGAACCGTTGCAAACGGTACACTGGAAATTAAGTGATTACCAACAACTATTAGCGCAACCTGATTTCACTGAAGCTCGCAGCATTGCCGCGTTAATGTTAGTTAAAGATTTATTAAAGGCCTAACGATGTCAACAATGGACAATTTATTAGAAATCGCTATCAGCGCTGCCAAAAAAGCAGGGCTGGAAGTGATGGATTATTATAAAGACGGAAACTTTGAAGAGTTTACTAAAGATGATCAGTCGCCGCTTACTAGCGCTGATTTAGCGGCGAATACTGTGTTGACTGATATGTTGACGCAACTAACGCCAGATATCCCAATTATCTCTGAAGAAAGTACCTATTTGCCGTTAGCAGAACGTGAACACTGGAATCAGTATTGGTTATTAGATCCAATAGATGGTACCGGTGAGTTTATTGCTGGTTCCGGCGATTTTGCTGTAAATGTTGCCCTTGTAACGAATGGCTGGCCAAGTATCGGCGTTATACACGCTCCGGCGCACAATCTTACCTACTTTGCTCAAACTGGCAAAGGCGCATTTAAAGACGATGGCAACGAAACTAAACAAATATTTGTTGCTGAATATGATGGTAAACGAGCGTTAAATGTTGGTGTCAGTCGTCGTCAAAAAGTCTCTGTAATGGGGCAATATTTAAATGATGAATTAGACTATGCACATATCCCGCTTGGTAGTTGTTCACTTAAAAGTTGTCAAATAGCTGAAGGCACGACCGATTGTTATTTACGAATTGGCCCTACTGGAGAGTGGGATACCGGCGCAAGTCAATGTATCCTAGAAGAAGCTGGTGGCACGATTTTAGATAGCGAACTTCAAGATTTAAGCTATAACAAACGAGATAGTTTAATGAATCCAGATTTTGTTGGCTTAGGTAATCAAGCTATCGATTGGTCACATGTAATCATCAAGCACCGCTGCGAACGCGAATATTAGCTCGCGCAAATATTTGCTAAGCGCGAATAATATACTCGCGCAATTATGACAACATCGAAAATACAAAAATTGCGAAACAAAAAAAAGGAATAACAATGCGTTTATTAGTTCTACTTGTTACGACACTGTTTAGTTTTCAATCATTAGCCGTTTGGACTCTGCAAAGCGATGATTCGATCATTAGTTTTACTAGTACCAAGAATCACCACATTACCGAAGCACATTTATTATCGACCTTAAAAGGCAATATCCAAGCCAGTGGTTCGGCCAAAATTATCGTTGATTTAAACGACGTTGACACCAAGATTGATATACGTAACCAGCGCTTAAAAGAAATGTTTTTTGAAACGGTAAAATTTCCAACGGCTGAGTATCAAACAAATGTAGGTCAGAAGTTTATTAAAGAGCTGCAAGTTGGCGAGAGTAAAGAGCTAATGTTACAGGGCAAGCTATCTTTACATGGCGAAAAGAAATCAAAACAAATACCTGTGTATGTAACCAAGGTCTCAGAAAAGAAAATACTGGTGGTAAGTATTACCCCATTAATCATCAATACTGATGAATTTGCACTCACTCAAGGTTTAATGAAGTTACAAGAGATAGCTAAGCTAGATATGATCAGTAAGAGTGTAAACGTAAATTTTGTACTTACTTTTGCTTTTGAATAAATAAAAGTTATGTTTGAGCATTAAACTGGCTTATCGGCATTAGATTTACTGTTTCGTGCAGTTCAGAATAAACAACAACGATTTCACCGTTAATTAACTGTTGATTGAGTTGTTGTTTTTTTTCATCTAAAGACCACTCATGCAGGCCGTAGTCGGTACCTTCACGCAAAATAAAAGACTCAATAATATTATCTAACGTTTCTGCGTTAATTTGGTCAATTGGAATGATCACTAACTAAACTCTCCAGCAAAAAAGTCTAGTACTCGTTGCTCTAAGTAGTATTGAGGTTTTAATGGATTATTACCACCAATAAAGCCCACATGACCACCGTATTTGCTCACTTCGAAGTGTACGAGCGCATTATCTAGATTTAAATTGTCGATATAGTTATGACACAAAAACGGATCGTCTAATGCATGAATTACCAAAGTAGGCGTCTGAATATCATTTAGTACATATATACCACTCGCTTTTTCGTAGTAGTCATTAGCACTTTCAAAGCCATTAATGAGCGCTGTTACTTTATGATCGAAATCATATAGTGTTTTAATGCCCTCCAATTCATTCAAAGTGAGGTGATTTACCAAGCCCAACTTTATTTTCTCGGACGTGCTGTCTTTTAGCATATCAACCAAATACTTTTGGTATACCTTAGAGAAACCTCGATTGATTCGTTCGGCACAGCTTGCCAGGTGTAATGGTGCACAAAGTACCGCTGCGCATTTAAAAGGGTTGCTAGTATCTTCTGCTAAATACTTAGCGAGAACATTGCCACCTAATGAAAAACCTAGAATGCCCATTTGTCTTTGCGCAAACCGCTTTGATAGCCAATCAACGCAATAATGTACATCGAAAGTATCACCACTATGATAAGACGGACCCTGACGATTAGGTTTGCTGCCACAGCCTCGAAAATGCATTAACATGCCAACAAAACCACGCGCTTTTATCGAGCTCATCATACCTTTTGCATAATGGCTGTCGATTGAACCTTCTAGGCCATGTAATACAAATACTATTGGCTTAGTTGGGTATTTATCTGGATCTTCGGTCCACGCCAATTCAACAAAGTCTCCGTCAGGAAGCTCTAAAACTTCTTCAATAACAGGTAATTGTTGTTTTCGGCGTAAGATCTTCCCTGCCATGGTTTGTAGGTGGCGATTAGCAAGCCACCAAGCTGGCGTGAATTGACTTGTTTGTTTCATTGTATTCTCAGCAGTTTAAGCGCAAGAATTATAACCTTTCTTTACGCTTAATAAACCTTTTTCTCAATACTACTGGGATGTGCTATTTGCTGCTGGGAGTTGGGCCTTGCATGACAAAGACAGCAAGCACCTGATTTACATCACTACCCACGGTTAATGTATCTTTACTTAATTTGTATGAACTTGCTTTACTTAGTATCTCGAACAAGGCTGATTCTTGGTCCATAGTGGTTTGGCAAAACTTACGAGTTGCACGCGCAGGACCAAAGCTAATCGTGTTTTGTTCTTTTTCGAAACTACCAGAATAATTATTACAACCACCGAAACCGCGATAAATATTGTTTTCAGCTAGAAATTCGATACTAACCGGCTTATTATTTTCGCCTTTAATGGCGCTCTTGCCAGCTATTGTTTTCAATACCCAATAATGCCCTTCAAGAGTTAGGTTTTCTTCATTTTCTGCTGCGTTATTATTTTGACAACCCATGGTAATTGTCATGGCTGTGATTATTGCGATTATATTTTTAAAATTCATTGCTGTTCTCATTTTGCGCCTTCAGTTTTACAAATGTCGTTTAAAGAAGTTATTGAGTCTTGTCGTTAAGCATAGTGTGTTAATGGTCTATAGGAAATAGTGAAACTCTATTTTTTCTATTAACCTATTATATTTGCTCTAAATTAAAGGCTAAATGTGGTTAATTCTTTTTTTATTGCTAAATTTATGGATAATGAGCGGCTTTTATCATCCAGGAAATCTTCATGTCAATTGAACAAACTTTAAAAACACGTTGTGATAGCAAATGCGAACTATGCGGATCCGTAGATAGTTTAAGTGTTTACGAAGTCCCGCCGGTTGCTGAACCTAATTCTGACAAAAGTGTATTAGTTTGTGCGTTATGTGAAAGCCAAATAAATAGCACCGATGGTAAATACGATACCAATCACTGGCGTTGTTTGAATGACAGCATGTGGTCACAAGTACCTGCTGTACAAGTAATGGCTTACCGAATGCTTAAACGCCTTGATTCTGAGGGATGGGCACAAGATTTACTTGATATGATGTACCTTGAAGATGATGTACGAGCATGGGCAGATTCTGCTGCCGGCGACGCTTTAGAAGCTGACGAGCCAACGTTAGATAACAACAAAGCGCCATTAGCTGCCGGTGATAATGTCGTATTAATTAAGGATTTAGTGGTAAAAGGTGCCAATTTTACCGCTAAACGAGGCACGGCAGTACGTGGTATTTCATTGACGTCAAACCCTTTACATATCGAAGGCAGAGTCAACGGCACACGCATTGTTATCATCAGCGATTACGTGAAAAAGATGTAATAAAAACTGGGGTCAGAGTCAGGTTTAGCGAGCTAAACCTGACTCTGACCCCAGTTTATTTAGCCGTTGATAATTTCTTCGATTTGCTCTTCTAGCTCCATCCATTGCTCTTCCGCTTCTTCCAATTGCGGTTTGATTTTCGCTTGTTGTTGCATTAATTCGTTAAGCTTGGCTTTATTTTCAGCTTCATAGGTTTCAGGCAATGCAAGTTGGCTTTCAATTTCCTCTAATTGTTGCTGCCATTTTTCTACTTGTTGTTCTAACTTTTGCGTTTTTTTACGCATTGGCGCTGCTTTTTGACGGAGTTCAGCTTGTTGCTTACGTTGCTCTTTCTTATCAACTTTTTCTTTGCCTTGGCGCTCTGATTGTCCATCTGCTTTACTTTTGCTTTTGGCTGCTTTATTTTCATCGCTAAGCCATTTTTGATAATCGTCGATATCGCCGTCAAACTCTTCAACTCGGCCATTGCCAACAATGTAAAACTCATCAACACATGATTCTAATAAATAGCGATCATGGGCTATAAGGATGATTGCACCACTAAATTCTTGAAGTGCTAACACTAAGGCTTGACGCATCTCTAAATCAAGGTGGTTAGTTGGTTCATCTAAAAGTAATAATTGTGGTTTCTCCAGGACGATTAGGGCAAGCACTAAGCGAGCTTTCTCACCACCAGACATAGTGTGAATGACATTAAGTGCTTGGTCGCCACTAAAGCCAAAACGGCCTAAATGATTTCTCGCTTGTAATTCGGTGTATTCAGGTTTAGCCAGTAATATTTGATTCAATGCTGTTTCGTCGGTGCGTAACTGCTCAAGTTGATGTTGAGAAAAGTAACCTATGGTAAGCTCTTGTGCGCAAAATCGCGTACCTTGCAATAATGCTAAGTCGCCTGCTAACGATTTTATCAGCGTAGATTTACCTGCGCCATTTCGACCTAATAGACCGATGCGGCTACCAGGCACTAAATTGATTTTAACGTCCGTTAGTATTTTAGCTTGTTCCGAATAGCCGCAATCACTGTGTTCAAGAGATAACAGTGGATAAGGCATATATTCTGGATTTTCAAATTGAAAACTAAATTGACTATCGACGTGTGCTGGCATCAAATCAGGCAGCTTTTGTAAACGCTTTAAACGGCTTTGTGCTTGTTTGGCTTTTGTCGCTTTTGCTCTAAAGCGATCGACAAAAGAGGTAAGGTGTTTAACTTCTCGCTGCTGTTTTTGATACATCGCATCTTGCTGGGCTAAATGTTCGGCACGTTGGCGTTCAAACGCTGAATAATTGCCGTTATACATTTTCGCGTGTTGATGTTCGATATGCAAAATTTGACCTATTACATCATCGAGAAAGTCTCGATCATGAGAGATTAGTACTAGTGTGCCTTCGAAACGTTTTAACCAACGTTGCAACCACAAAACCGCATCTAAATCTAAGTGGTTGGTTGGTTCATCGAGCAATAATAAATCTGCACGGCTAATAAGCGCCTGAGCAAGGTTTAAACGCATTCGCCAACCACCAGAAAAGCTACTGACACTATCGCTTAATTGTGCTTGCATAAAACCCAGTCCATGCAGCAATTCGCCAGCGCGAGCAGGAAGGCTATAGCCTTGAATCACATCTATTTGATTGAGTAGGTGAGCTTCTTCGCTACCATTATTGTTTGCACGGGCCTGCTCTAATTTTTGTTCTAAGAGACGATATTCGGTGTCGCCATCAATTACGTAATCGAGCGCCGATTGAGTAAGCGCAGGTGTTTCTTGTTTTACCGTGGCTATTTTCCAATTACGCGGAATTTCTAAAGAACCACTGTCGATTTGTAATTCACCAAGTAAGGACGCAAACAATGATGATTTACCGCAGCCATTAGCGCCTACTAAGCCAACTTTATGTCCAGGATGGACGGTAAAGCTAGATGACTTTATTAAGGTTTTAACCCCGCGGTATAAGCCCATTTCAGATGCAAAAATCAAAATTTAATCCTTTGCTAATTTTTAGCTGTTACATCTGCGTTATTTCACGGTAAAATAACGCAAATGCTTTAGTTTGTAGACACCAATGAAAAAACGATTTATTTCTGGCGCTAAATGCCCTAAATGTAATGCCTTAGACACTATGGCGTTATACAAAGAACATGATGTTGAAAAAGTTACTTGTGTAAGCTGTGACTTTGAAATGACCCAACCTGACGAAAACGTTGAGCAAGAAGTACGTTCAACGGAACAGGTGATTGGTGTTTTCAAGCCTTAGCATATTGCCGCTACTTTAATAATGTGGCGGTGGTGTTTCGTCTTCTACTTTACCAACGGGTGATGAATTCATATCTTTAACTCGTTGGCCAATCAAGTGCAGTTGTTCGACTAAATCTCTGATCTGTTCTTGATGCACGGCAATCTCATTATTCAATTGTTCTATGATATGGTCTTGAAACGCCGTTTTTGTCTCTAAGCTTTCAATTTGCTGTTGCATAGTCGCCAATAAATTTTGCTCTGTCATGATATTCATTCTCAAATAATTTCCGCCATTATCGCTAAAAAACAATAACCATTAAAGAAAATTTACCACTGTTGTGCATATTTCATTAAATTTACCCTTTAAAACTCTAAAATTGTCACAATATTAAACATACGTATAAAAATAACTCCTAAATAGAGGCATTTTCGGTCTATGAAACCATCGAATTAGTCGCTAGTATATGGTGTCTTTTTAATAAACTTAATAATTATCGATGTATTTGGGGTTTTCTCCTTATATGTGGTTCTGGAGAAATAAATGAAATTTATCGTTAAACCAACTTTGGTTGCTGTTGCCGTAATGGCAATGATGGGCTGTCAAGAAAAAGAAGCTAAGCCTGCTGTACTTGAAACTGATCTACAAAAACAAGCGTATGCATTAGGTTCTAGCATGCATTTAAATATTGCTGATCTTGACGAAATGGGTATTCAATTAGACCACGATCTAATTATGGCTGGTTTTGAAGAAAGCGCAGCTGGTAATGGCCAGGTTGATAAAGAACAAATCCAACAATTACTAATGGCCTTAGGTCAAACTGTGCAAACGAAACAACAAGAACTTGCTGCCATTGAAGCGGAAAAAGCACAAGCTGCAAGCGCTGCTTTCTTATCGACTAATGCTCAAGTAGACGGTGTTGTAACAACTGAATCTGGTCTTCAATACCAAGTATTAACTGCTGCTGAAGGTGCTAAACCAGCTGCAACTGATACAGTAAAAGTTCATTACCATGGCACATTAACAGACGGTACAATATTTGATAGCTCTGTTGACCGTGGCGAGCCAATTGAATTTCCTTTAAACCGTGTTATCCCTGGTTGGACTGAAGGTGTTCAGTTAATGAGTGTTGGTTCTAAGTACAAGTTCGTTATTCCGTCAAACTTAGGTTACGGTGCGAACCCAGCTGGTCAAATCCCTGCAAACTCTACACTAATTTTTGAAGTAGAATTATTAGATATTACTACGCCTGCTCCAGCTGCAGAAGACGCGGCTGCAAAATAGCATCTGCGTTATAATATTTAAGGTATTAATTAGCGGCTAACGTTATTTATAACCTAGCAAATATAAACAAAAAACGAGGCTTTAGCCTCGTTTTTTTATGTATATTGTATGAACTATGAAACGTTTAGCTATGCTTTTTATATAACGCTTCAATTAATTGATCTTCAAGCTCAAACCTTTCTTCGAGAGCTTGTCCTAGTACTGACAAACTTGCATCAAAACTTTCTAAAAACGAATCATCTTCTGGTTCGGCAAATTTATCATTAAATGCCAGCGCAATGTCGGTAGTTTTTGAGATCTCGGGATAAATCTTTTGGGCTAGTGCTAATGAGTCTGGACCATTCTTTTTACATTGGGCAACGATTTGATCGAATACTTCAAAATGTCCGGCAGATAAGTAGTCCATTAGTAACTGACAAAATGCTTGGATATCGGCAGCGTTAGGCAAAGCTCTATCTGTTTGATCTGATGGTGCTAAGCCTGCTAGTTGATAGTAACTAACTAAAACTTCTTGACGTTCATTGAGCCAATTATCAATTGCACTGAGTGAACCGCCCCATTGTTGTTGTGCTTGTTCTAAACGAGTTAGCATTTTCCCTCCGACAAGTCGTCAACGCATTAAAGATAATTAATATAACACTGAATTTTGAAGCAAATTGCAACACTTATTTTACAATTGTCGGTCAGCAATTTATTGTAATAATACAAATGTACGGTTAAATACAATGATATTTTTATCACTATTTTGAGTATAGATCCTATTTCTGGTTTATAAACTCATCGTTATTATAATTATAAGTCACTGTTAATCATCAAGAATAATCTTTTTGCAGCAAGGTTTATTTGAGTAAGTAGAACTTCTTGTTGCTCAAGTTGATAGTTCTTAGGCAAGATGATTGGCTGCTTATGTGGTTGGCAGTGACTATCAATAATCTGACAATACATTGTCTTGGGTAGACGACTAATTTTGAGTGATTGCGTCGCCCAATAATTTATATTGTCTTGACTATAATGGTCTTTGCTATCGATTTTAAAGGTTTGATCAATAACATAAGTTTTTCGATTCAGATGATTGATTAAACAGCTATCCCATACTCGATGTAAATTTGAACAATATTTGGAAGCGTCTTTAATTAAGCTTTTGTTGCCCCCTAAGTCTGATTTGAAACTTACATGCAATGGTTGATGAATATCACCAAGCCAATGACCTAAAAACAACAATGCTTGCAGTTTTAACCATCCTTTTTGTTGCGACTGCAATTGTTTTTGATGATAGCTAATCGCATCGATGATGCAGTTTAGCTTACAGTTACTTTTGACAAAACTACTATCTATTATCGTGCGATCGCGACCAACGTTAATAAAATGCCATTGGTTGAACTGTTTATATTGCTTTAATTGTTTGATGCTGTCGGGCCATGAACAGGCATCAGCAAACGTTAGTTGATGTTTTTTAGGTAATCGTAAATGTTTTTTCAGACGTTTCCTTTCACTTTCAGGAAAATAGCTCATTAGTTGTTTAACGTCTGTTTGTTGTGCTGCTGAAAGTTGCTGGTAAGCAAGTTGACAAACAAGGTAGTGACCTTTCTCACCTAAGGCATAGGCTTTGTCCCCCCAAGCATAAGAGGTGATTAGAATGAAAATTAATAAGTAGAATTTATTTAGCATCTCAATATCATAGCTAGAAATTCACAAATTGTCTGGAACAATATTTCTTCGAACGGAGTGAGCCCCGAAGGGACTTGAATCCATAAAATCAAAAATTATCGGGAATATTTTTTCTTCGAACGGAGTGAGCCCCGAAGCAATCCTTTACCTGAAATACAAATCTTTCGGGAAAAGATTTGATACGCGAAGCGGCCCCGAAGGGGTTTTTACATGGATGTAACAAATAAAATATTGTCTGGAACAATATTTCTTTGCGAAGCAACCCCGAAGGGGTGAGTATAGGGATATACGAAATAAAAAGGCCTTATCAATGATAAGGCCTGAAATGCTCGCTGTTTGGTCTAGTTAAACTAGCTTCTTATTAGTTATTTTTTAAAAGCTTGCCAATTTTATAACAAAGGGTTTTCATTAGTGCAACACTTTTTTACAAAAAACTTTCAAAAGATAAATTAGTTTTCGCTGCTTTATAGTATCTTTTTCGATTATTAGTTAGAATACTTTCAATTTTTCAACACCATATCTAAATAGAAAATGACCAACTTAAAAAATGATACTTATTTACGCGCTTTGATGCGTCAACCTGTAGATTACACTCCAGTATGGATGATGCGCCAAGCCGGTCGTTATTTGCCTGAATATAAAGAAACGCGTAAAGATGCTGGCGATTTTATGAGTTTATGTCGTAATACTGAATTGGCAACCGAAGTTACTATTCAACCATTGCGCCGCTTCCCTCTAGATGCTGCTATCTTATTCAGTGACATCTTAACTATCCCAGATGCAATGGGACTTGGTTTGTATTTTGAAACAGGTGAAGGTCCAAAATTTGAACGTCCGATCACTTGTGCGGCTGATGTGAAAAAAATTGGCCACCCAGATCCAGAAGGCGAGCTGCAATATGTAATGAACGCCGTTCGTTCTATTCGTAAGGCATTGGATGGTCAAGTTCCATTAATTGGATTCTCTGGTAGCCCATGGACATTAGCAACCTATATGGTTGAAGGTGGTAGTTCAAAGGCTTTCACTAAGATCAAAAAGATGATGTTTGCTGAGCCGCAAACATTACATTTGTTATTGGACAAGTTAGCAGACTCTGTCATTTCTTATTTAAATGCACAGATCGCAGCTGGCGCTCAATCGGTAATGGTTTTTGATACATGGGGTGGTGTTTTGTCACCTGCAATGTACAAAGAGTTTTCTTTGCAATACATGGCAAAAATCGTTGACGGACTTACTCGTGAAAATGAAGGCCGTAGAGTGCCTGTAACGCTGTTTACTAAAAACGGTGGCATGTGGTTAGAGTCAATCGCTGCAACGGGCTGTGACGCGGTAGGTCTTGATTGGACTATTAACATCGAAGATGCGAAGGCTCGTGTTGGTGATAAAGTTGCTTTACAAGGTAACATGGATCCATCAATGTTATATGCACCTAAAGAGCGTATCGAACAAGAAGTTAAAACTATCTTAAATGGTTTTGGTGACACCGGAACTGGCCATGTATTTAATTTGGGCCACGGTATTCACCCTGACGTAAATCCTGAACATGCAGGCTATTTTATTGATGCTGTGCACAAGTTTAGTAAGCCATACCATAAATAAGCCTAAAAGAGCTTAGGTTATTTATGTCGGTATTATCTGAGGAGCTTAGGCTCCTCTTTTATTTGTTAACTGCAAACATCTCGTATATAGAATCTATTGCCCTTATCCGCTACAATCGAATCCACATTAACTAAAGCAGTGTTAGTACAGCAATATTCATGCATTATCAAAATTACTCATTAGAACAGCTCAATAGTTTCGCATTAAAGGCTAACGCTAAGTCAGTTGTCATAGCCGAGTCTGTAGACGCTGTTCGTCAATTTAGTGAGCAATTACCTGAACAGTTTTATATTTTAGGTGGTGGTAGTAACTCGTTATTTATTGATAATTATCAAGGCACAATCTTTTGCCCTAATATAAAGGGCATTGAAATTAGCGAAACCAATGAAGATTACCTATTGCATGTCAGTAGCGGTGAAGATTGGCACGACTTAGTAGAATATTGCTTAGCGAATAATATGCCAGGCCTTGAAAATCTGGCGCTGATACCGGGTAATTGTGGCGCTGCACCAATTCAAAATATTGGTGCTTATGGGGTAGAATTGGCTCATTTTTGTGACTACGTACAATGGTTTGATTTTCAAACTAATAAAGAGGTTCGACTAACCGCCGAGCAATGTCAGTTTGGCTATCGAGACAGTATTTTTAAAGGTGCGTTGAAAAACAAAGGCGTAATTATTGCGATAGGATTACGTTTAACGAAAAAATGGCAACCTACGTTAAAATATCAAGGACTAAATCAATTAGGTGAAACCCCTACCGCTAAACAAGTTTTTGATGCTGTAGTCAATATTCGCCAAAGTAAATTGCCGGATCCTGAAGTGTTACCAAATGCTGGAAGCTTTTTTAAAAACCCGGTCGTTAGTCATCAAGTATATGCAAAGATAAAAGCTCAGTACGAGCAAGTTCCGGCGTATCCTGCAAATGGCTGTGATATGAAATTAGCCGCTGGTTGGCTAATCGAACAAAGTGGCTTAAAAGGCGTTAGTATAGGCGGTGCAGCGGTGCATACATTGCAAGCATTGGTGCTAGTGAATAAAAACAATGCGACAGGCCAAGATGTTGTCGCTTTAGCCCAGCATGTGCAGCGTGTAGTCAATGAAAAATTCAATGTCATGCTTGAGCCTGAGGTTAGAGTCATAGGCGAAAGTGGTGAACAATTAATTGCCGATATAGAAGTAGTAAAATAATGGCTAAAGTAGTTAGAGAAGAATTAATACGACGATTATCAGAAGGTAAGTTTGTGTCAGGGCAGTTACTGGCAGAACAATTAGATGTAAGTCGTACCGCCATTTCAAAGCATATAAAAGCACTCGGAGAAATGGGCTTAGACATTTTTTCTGTGCAGGGCAAAGGTTATAAGTTAGCAAGTCCAATTCATTTGTTAAACCAACAACAGATGCAAGATAATCTGCGTGAACTTGACTGTAACAATATGGTTGAAGTACATAGTATTATTGACTCAACTAACTCGTATTTAATGCGCCGCTTACCGAATAATGTTGTGCATGGGCAAGCCTGTGTTTCGGAGTTTCAGTCCGCTGGCAGAGGCCGTCGTGGCAAACAATGGGTTTCACCATTTTCATCTCATCTATACTTATCAATGTATTGGCGTTTGGAGCAAGGCATCGCTGCGGCAATGGGGGTGTCTGTCGTTGTAGGTCTAGCTGTAAGTGATGTATTGCAAAGGCATTATAATTTAGACGTCGAATTGAAATGGCCTAATGATATTTATGTTGAAGGTAAAAAGCTTGCTGGTATTTTAGTGGAGCTTGAAGGGCAGAGTATCGGTCCGGGAAATTGCGTTATTGGCTTGGGCTTAAATATCAATATGCCTCAGATGATGGCAGAGCAAATTGATCAGCCGTGGACCGACTTAAATCGAGAACTTGCTCGACAGGTAGATCGAAATCTATTGGCGGCGCAACTTATCGCAAGTATAAGCGCTCGTTTAGAGCAGCATTTGCAATTTGGCTTAGCGCCAATGATTTTAGAGTGGCAACGCCAGGATTACTTTTATAACAAACCAGTTAAGCTCATTGCCGGCAGCAACGAGACCCGCGGGATCTGCAAAGGTATCAATGCCAGTGGTGCACTGTTGTTAGAAGTAGACGGTAAAGTTCAACCAGTTTATGGTGGTGAAGTAAGTCTAAGAGGTGGTTAATGGATCTACTCGTTGATGTAGGTAATACACAAGTTAAATTTACCAAGGTTGAAAGTGGTGTATTTGCCAATATAGAACGCTGCTTGGCCACTGACTTTCTCGATATTATTGGTCAATATACTAACATAAAGAGAATTATGTTGGTCTCTGTGGCCAATCAGAGCTTCTCTCAATCTCTACAAACTTGGGCAGGACTTAATGACGTTGAGTTCACTCAGGTAAATACTCAATCTGAAACCTTTGGTATTCAAAACAGTTATCTTCAGTACTCAACTATGGGGGCCGATCGTTGGTTAGCTGTGCTTGCAGCAGAAGCGCTTTATCCAAATAGAAATATACTCATTATTGATGCCGGAACGGCAACGACGTTTGATTTACTCGATGCCAATAAACAACATCAAGGTGGTTGGATATTACCGGGCATAGACATGATGATGCAGAGTTTATTTCAAAATACCGACAATGTATTCGGTGAAACTGGGGTCATTGATTCAGTCGCATTCGGCAAAAGTACAGCAGACAATGTTAAATATGGCGCATGGTCGACGACGGCTGGTGCAATACAAACTGCCCTTAATGTTGCACAGCAGCAAAATTTAACTATCGATGAAATTATTCTTACCGGCGGATATGGTGAAGAGCTAGAAAAACTGTGTAAGCAACTTGGTCTTAACAATTGTCATTTTATTGAGCAGTTGATTTTTGTTGGTTTACAGCGTTTCTTATAAATCGTTTTGTTAAAAATATTTTTTTGCACAAAAATTAATATATTTCTAACAAATTAGAGCGAAAAATAGGCAAACAATAAAAAAGCTGAAGTTTTTTTAATTTTTCTATTGCAAGGTACAAAGCATTGCTCTAAAATTCGCTCCACTTAATGTAGTGCCGTCTTAGCTCAGTTGGTAGAGCAACTGACTTGTAATCAGTAGGTCGCCAGTTCGACTCCGGCAGACGGCACCATTAATACACAATGACTGTTCATATAGTTAATTGTGGCGAAAAAATAATGGAGGGGTTCCCGAGTGGCCAAAGGGATCAGACTGTAAATCTGACGGCTCCGCCTTCGGTGGTTCGAATCCACCTCCCTCCACCATTTTTTCAACTAAAGATAATCGTAATAGATATGCGGACGTCGTATAGTGGTAATACCTTAGCCTTCCAAGCTAAAGCTGCGGGTTCGATTCCCGCCGTCCGCTCCACTATCTTTATTATCTTCATCTTATCGTGCTGATATAGCTCAGTTGGTAGAGCGCACCCTTGGTAAGGGTGAGGTCGGCAGTTCGAATCTGCCTATTAGCACCATTTCTCTGAATATCCCTAGCTTTAAATATTAAATTTAAACAATAAATCTAGAATAATATAAACGAATTTATCAAATATATTTTTTCGTAACACTATTTATCCACATATAACATTACACAAAATTGCATGCGAAAAAAAAGGATGCAATTGCACCCTTTTAAATAAATAAGTATTAACTACCTAATTCAAATTAGCTCAAATTGCTTTCAATTAAGGCTAGTGCTTCGTCTAAGATCTCTTTTACTGCTAAATGAGCCTTTTCAGGATTTCTAGATTTAATGGTATTTAAAATATGAGCATGCTTTTCGATATCACCAGATTCACCTTTAGTTGCATTGGTATAACGAATACTAACTTTTAATGCGGTACTGATAAATTCGGTTAATTGCATGATAAAAGGGTTACCACTCGCTTTAAGAACACCTGTATGGAAAGCGATATCTGAATCTAATGGATCATCTAACCCTTTCTCTGCAGCTTCCATTCTTGCTAGAGCTTTTTCAATTTCTTCTAGTTCTTCGAAAGTCGCGTTTACTGCCGCTAATGCTGCAGCTTGTGGCTCAATCGCAGCGCGAACTTCAGTAAATGATTTCAATAATGTTAATGATGGATTAGAGCTAAGGATCCAGCCTAATACATCAGTATCAAACATATTCCAATCCGACTCAGGTAATACTTGAATACCTTTTTTAGGTCGTGAAGCAATCAATCCTTTCGCGGCAAGCATTTTTACGGCTTCGCGTGTTGCACTGCGACTTACGTCATATTGTTCACAGAGCTCTGCTTCCGTTGGCAGGCCTTGGCCTATTTGATATCGACCAGTGACTATTGCTTTACCAAGGTCGTGCGTTAGTTGATAAGTTAAGTTATGTTTTTGAGCCATGACCAAATTCCCTTAATTATATTATTTGATATTAAATCATATAATTATGCAAAAGAGTATCTTGTTGTGCATATAAGATTGATTTAATTAACGAAATAATAATCATTCTTGTTTAAAGACTGTTTTAAGAGCTTTATTGATTGATTAAAACAGATAAATATGTGAAATTGATGTTATTAAAATAATTATAAATTTGATATCAAATGATATTTGAAAATCCTGGGAGTCAGTTGTGAGTTATTCTTCTCATTACCCGTGTATAAAAAATAAAGTCGTATTTATCACCGGTGGGGCGAGTGGTATTGGCGCAGAAATGGTACGTTGTTTCGTCGGACAAGGAGCAAAAGTTGCTTTTATCGATCTAGATGAAGAAGCAGGCAGATCATTATGTGATGAATTGCAGGATAAAGTATGGTTTCATGCGTTAAATGCGACCGATGAAAATGCATTGCAGCAATCTGTCCAAGATGCCGCAAAAGAGCTAGGCACAATAAATGTTTTGATAAACAATGTGGCTAATGATATGCGTCATCACGTATCTGAAATCACCGAAAAGCAGTGGCATAACTGCATGAAAATCAATCTTGATCCAACCTTCTTTGCCTCGCAAGCGGTTTATCCTTACCTTAAAGAAAATGGTGGTGGTAGCATCATCAATTTCAGTTCAATTAATGCCATAGTTGGTTTAGCCAATATGTCTGGCTACGTAACAGCAAAAGCTGGAATTATCGGCATGACCAGAGGTATGGCAAAGGATTTCGGCGATGATAATATTCGTGTCAACGCTATCCTACCGGGTTGGGTTGCCACTGAAAGACAGTTAGATACCTGGTTAAATGCCGAGGTTGAAGCCCAGTGGATGGAATCTATGGCAATCAAAAAACGCATACTTGCAAGTGATGTGGCTAAGTTGGCGCTATTTTTAGCGTCGGATGACAGCTCAATGATCACTGGACAAAAACTGGTTATAGATGGCGGTAAAATTTAATGACCAGTCAATACGTAATTACAGTCGATTGGGGAACCAGTTTTCTGCGTGCCTATTTGTGTGAAGTATCAGACCAAACACAACTAAAATTAATCGATACGCAAATTGCTCGCGGTGTGTGCAAGTGTGACGGTGAGTTTGAAAAAGAATTGATGACCTGTATTGCTGTTTGGGAAGCGCAATATGGAAAATTACCTGTCTATTTAGCAGGCCAAATCAGCTCAAGTCTAGGCTGGCATAATACTCAGTACCTCCCGTGTCCATTAAAACCCAAAGATATCGCTTTTGGCGGGATTAATTTTACCGCAAATGGTCACGACTTATATATTCTTCCCGGAACATCTTGCCAATATCCTGATCAAAGCTTTGATGTTATGCGCGGTGAAGAGCTGCAAATATTAGGATGGCTGCAATTAGATCCTACTCACGCACAAGGTAGACACATGCTATGTTTACCGGGCACGCATACTAAGTGGGTTTTAGTCGAGGATGGCATCATAAAGTTGTTTAAAACGGCAATGACGGGTGAGCTGTTCGATATCATTTCAAATAACAGTATTATTATTGAAGAACCAAGTCAGGATTTTAACCAGGATGCATTTAATGACGGTGCAAACTATGTTCTAGCGGGGGATATTGGTGATTTTAGCCACGACCTATTCAGCGTTCGTACGAAGCAAGTTATGGAGCATTTGAGCAAACAAAAAGCGACTTCTTATTTATCTGGGGTATTAATTGGTACTGATGTAAGGGCTGCTCAACGCTCATCACATTGGAAGCTTGACCACGTTGAATCTATCCACATTATTGGTTCTATCAAGCTTAGTGAATGCTTCGCAACGGTTTTAAATCTCATTGATTGTCCGAGTAAAATTTATGATGCTAAGCAAACATCAATTCAAGGTTTCACTTCGATAATTATGCAAAGAAACAATACTTAATAGAGTTTTTAAGCCGCGATTAACAATAAAAGCTTTTAATTACGTATGATTTATATTATAAAACAGGTGTAATGTAGAATCTAAAGGTAATAGTGTGCTTCAACTGTCAATAAATCCATGCATTGCAATTCTTAGAGGATTGCAACCTGCGCAAGCAAAAGATATTGGTGATTTACTTTATCAGGCAGGAATTAGAATAATGGAAGTGCCTCTTAACCGTGATAATGCCTATAAAAGCATTGAAGTATTACAGCAGGAAATGCCGGAAAATTGTTTAATTGGTGCAGGTACAGTTACAACAATTGAACAGTTAGAAACATTACATACAATGCAAGTGAAATTAGCAATATCACCGAATACTGATATCGCAATTATTAAAAAAGCTAACGACTTTGGAATGATTCATACACCTGGTGTCGCAACGCCTTCAGAGGTTTATCACGCGTATAATAGTGGCGCACGTTGGCTAAAGTTGTTTCCTGCTGGGTCATATGGAACTGGGCATTTAAAGGCATTAATAAGCATTGCTCCCCAAGATGCTAATTTTGTTGCTGTAGGCGGCATTAATGCCAATAATATGCAACAATGGATGGAGACTGGTGCGAAAGGCGTTGGTATTGGCGATAGTATTTATAATGAAAAAGATAGCTATCAGCAAAGTAAAGTGAAAATTGAGAAGTTTTCGAATTTTACTGACGAAATAAATTTAAAATAACAATAATCTTAACGAATATTTTCAGAGGAAAATTATGAACTTATCAACCTTAGACATTTCAGTCTTTGTATTTTATGTAGTCTCACTTATTGCGGTCGCATATATGGTTTCTCGCGAAAAGGCCGGTCATGAGAAAAATTCAAATGACTATTTTTTGGCAGGTAACTCTCTTCCTTGGTGGGCAATCGGTGCTTCTTTAATTGCAGCAAACATTTCCGCTGAGCAAATCATCGGTATGTCAGGCTCTGGTTATAAGATTGGCTTAGCAATTGCTTCTTATGAGTGGATGGCGGCAATTACGCTAATGATTGTAGGTAAATACTTTTTACCGATATTTTTAGAGAAAAAAATATACACCATGCCGCAGTTTTTGGAACAACGCTTTGATCATCGCGTTCGTACGGTAATGGCAGTATTCTGGTTAGGTGTTTACGTATTTGTTAACTTGACCGCAATCCTTTGGTTAGGCGCATTAGCAATTAACACTATCACTGGTGTTGATGTTGTCTATGGCATGATATTTTTAGGTGCATTCTCTGTCGCTTATTCATTATACGGTGGACTAAAAGCCGTTGCACTTACCGATATAATTCAAGTTGTCTTGCTTGTTGCTGGTGGCCTGTTCTTGTCGTACATGGCGCTTGATTTAATCGGTGGTGGTCAAGGTATCGTTGCAGGCTTTAATAGTTTAGTTGAGCAAACTCCTGAGAAGTTTGACATGATTCTAGCCGAAGAAAGTGAACACTATATGGACCTACCGGGGCTATCTGTATTGGTTGGTGGTATGTGGATTATGAACTTGTCTTACTGGGGCTTTAACCAATACATTATTCAACGTACATTAGGTGCTAAAAACTTACGTGAAGGCCAAAAAGGTATCGCGTTTGCTGCATTCTTAAAGCTATTAATGCCTGTAATTGTAGTATTACCGGGTATTGCTGCAGTACTTCTTGTTCCGGAATTACAAAAACCTGACCAAGCGTATCCTGCACTATTAAATATGATGCCAGAAGGCTTAAAAGGTTTAGTGTTTGCTGCATTAGTTGCCGCAATTGTTTCTTCACTTGCCTCTATGACTAACTCCATTGCGACTATCTTCACTATGGATTTATACAAAAATGATAACAAACCTAAGAGTGAAGAACATTACGTAAAAGTGGGTCGTATCGTAAGTTTATCAGCTCTTGTAATTGCGATGCTTGTTGCTAAACCTTTACTTGGTCAATTTGATCAAGCGTTCCAATATATCCAAGAATTCACTGGCTTCTTTACCCCTGGTATCGTGGTGCTATTCTTCTTAGGTATGTTTTGGAAGAAAACAACAGCAAACGCAGGTTTGGTTGCGGCAGTAGGTTCTGCAGTACTTTCTTTTGCACTTAAAATGTTATGGCCAGAATTACCATTTATGGACCGTGTTGGTTTAGTCTTCGTACTATGTATGTTACTTGCTGTTATCGTTTCACTTATTGAAAAGAAAGGTGAGCATGAACATGCAGTTGATTTAAAAGGCATCGACTTCAGTACTTCGAAAAGTTTTAACGTATCAACCGTTGCAGTTACTTTAATTCTTATCGGCTTCTATTCTGCTTGGTGGTAAACACTGATGGCAAACGTAACAGTAGGTAAGCTTTTAAACGTTATCGATGTTACCAATACTTTAGGCGAGGGCGTGCAATGGCACGCCCTTAGTCAATGTATATGGTGGACAGATATTCAAGAGTCCTGTTTATACAGTTACTCGACAAAAAGCAGTCAATTGAATAAGCATACAATGCCTGAGCGTGTCGGATGCTTCGCCTTTATTGAGAATGACCCAAGAATTATTGTCGCCTTTGCATCAGGTATTGCGTTTTACGATTTTAGCTCTAAATCATTAGAGTGGATTGATAAGCCAGAAGAGCATATCAAAGGTAACCGATTCAATGATGGCCGCGTCGATCGCCAAGGCAGATTTTGGTATGGCTCTCTGGTTGAAAACAAAGAAAGCTCCGAACAATCTGCTTTCTTGTACATGCTGAATTCGCGCGGCAAATCTATTGCTAAAGAAACCAATATTGAAATTGCCAATGGCCTTTGTTGGAGCCCTGATGGCAAAACACTTTATCATGCCGATTCTCCTCAACAAAAAATACATCAATACGATTTCAATACAGCAACCACAGAACTATCAAACAAAAAGCTTTTCGCTAAAACTGCACCAGGCTCATTTCCTGATGGATCTACAATAGATTCAGATGGCTACCTTTGGAATGCACAATGGGGTGGTTCAAGGGTTGTTCGCTATAATCCCCAGGGTGAGATTGATCTTTGTATAGATGTACCAGTGTCACAACCTAGTTGTGTTGCTTTTGGTGGGCCAAATTTAGATTGGTTAATGATCACTTCAGCGCGGCAGGATCTAAGCGAAAACGAGCTTTCGCAACAACCACTCGCTGGAAATTTATTTATTTACCAAGTTAACGGAACTACAGGTCTAGAAGAAAATAAATTTATCTTACCGTAATAAGTTTGTTGGAAAATAAGCTGATACAAAACCAATTATCAAGTTGAAAATAGGGATTTTCTCTGTGTGACAAATTGCTAATTGGTGAATTTGTATGAAGATTCTCATTTCTGATACAAATTAATACACAAAATCAGTTACTTCTTATTGCATTATTGCCAAACAAAAGGTAAATTATTATATATTATAAATAGTATTTTTGATATCGATGAACATTACCATTAAAGACAATATAAGCGAAGTAGTTATAGCACCTGATTTAGGTGCTAGTATTTTAGCTTATACTTATATTGCCAATAATAAATCTATATCAATTTTCCCTAATCGAATCGGCGTTGAAGATGTTACAAGCACCGCTTGCTTCCCATTAGTACCGTTTTCAAATCGCATCCGCGAAGGCAAGTTTACTTGGCAAGATAAAGACATCCAATTACCACTAAATCAATTACCTGAGTTACACGCTAATCATGGTCATGGATGGCAAGTTAAATGGCAAGTTATAGAGCAAAGCGATGCTAGTGTCACTCTAAGTTATTCGTATACGTCAAATGATTGGCCATTTCCTTACCAAGCGATTTATCGTTTCGAACTGCAAAATGGCGAATTACTGCAAACATTAACATTGAAAAATGTCGGTACATCTGAAATGCCTGCGGGACTTGGATTGCATCCATATTTTTCTCGTACAAAACAAGCCTCTTTAGTTGCTGATGTAAGCAAGATGTGGGAAGTAGACCATGAATCTATGCCGATAAAAGTGATCGATGCCCCAAGTTGTATTCAAAGTACCAGCGGCATGGTTATGAATAGTCATCAATTAGATAATACCTTTATCGACTTTCCTGCAAAAGCTGAAGTGTCTTGGCCAGAGTGGAATGTTAAAGCAGATATTACCGCATCTGAAAACTGTAAGTTCATGGTGGTTTATAGCCCTAAAGAAGAAGACTTCTTTTGTGTTGAACCAGTCACCCATTCGCCAGATGCAATCAATATGCACTCTCAAGGAATTGAAAATACTGGATTTTCAAGTTTGAGACCGAATAAAGAAATGAGTATTTGGATGAAAGTAGCTCCTAAAATGAGTCACTAGTCAAAATTTACCAGCTCCCATAGTAAAAGGCCCTGATATTTATGATTAGGGCTTTTTGCTTTCTCATATTTAGTGAGCAGCTGTTCGATTTTAATCATACAAAGTTTCTTGTGTTATAGGAGCTCAGTATTAAGGACAAAATTGACGTTCAATCAAAATAATTCTTCCCTTAATCACTAAAATATTATATATAATACAATAAGGTTTTTTAATTACCCTTATATAATCTAGTTGCGATTATAAATTAGCTTCTAAAAAACTTATGTAGTTGGCTAATAAGCCAATCGAGAAAATGGAAAAGATGTAGATTACGGGCTTAGGACAAAGCGCGTAACGAAGGAATATTTTGTTAAACATTGAACATGTCATAGTTGCAGATTGGGGCAGTACTCACTTACGAGCCTATTTATGCAAAGTAAACGATACTAATAATTTAGATGTAATAGATACAGCTAAAGGCTTAGGCATAACTAAAATTGACAAACAATTTGAACAGCATTTATTTCAGCTTATTGCACCTTGGAAGGATTATGGCCAACTGCCAATCATTCTTTCTGGTCAAGTTGGTTCAACAGTAGGTTGGAAAGAAGCTGACTACTTATCATGTCCGGTGTTGCCGAAAAAACTAGCGTCTTCTTGTTTTGAGTTTTCTTGCCAAGGTCACCAGATATTTATTGTACCAGGCTTAAGTTGCGAGACAGCAGATCATAACAGTGATGTAATGCGCGGCGAAGAGTTGCAGATATTTGGTTTGCTATTAAACAAACCACAATATCAGCAAGGCCGTCATCTAATTTGTTTACCTGGTACTCATACCAAATGGGTGTTAATTGATAATGGCGAAGTTCAATTATTCAAAACCGCGATGACCGGTGAGTTGTATGACCTACTCACCAATCATAGTGTGTTGATTCAAAAACAGACTGATAATTTTGATTTAGATGCTTTCACTCTCGGTGTTAACCAAATTAAAAATAGTGAAGTTGCCAGTTTAAGTCACAACATTTTTAGTGTTCGAACCAAACAGCTATTTGGCCAAATTAACGAAGATAATGCCTGCTCCTATTTGTCGGGAATATTAATTGGTAGTGATGTTCATGGTGCCATTCATGCAAACGAATGGGATATATCAAATTTTGAAAGTGTTCTAATCGTCGGTTCTAAAAAATTAGTGCAAAGCTTTGCCACGGCCTTGAATATATTTGGCTATGAATCAATTTTGCTTGAAGAAGCAGATGTCGCGATTGCAGGTTATTCACAGTTATATAAGAGCCTTTTTTCAAAAACATAAGGTTATAAATTCTAATAACAAAGAATTAACCTTGTTAGGGGACACAATGAAACATCCATATTTTAAAAATACGCTTAAATTTAATGCCTGTGCAGTATTATGTGTTGTTTTTAATTTTTGTTTTTCAACTACTTTGCATGCCAGTGAAAAACCGAACCTAATTGTCATACTGACCGATGATCAAGGTTATGCAGATGTCGGCTTTAATGGTTCTAAAGAGATCTTCACGCCGCACATTGACCGAATCGCAACTGAGGGCACACGATTTACTCAAGGTTATGTTTCATATCCTGTTTGTGGACCTAGTCGTGCGGGCTTATTAACGGGTCGATATCAAGACAGATTTGGTTTCGTTGGTAACCCCACCATTGATCCTACGGTAGACAACGCCGGTATTCCAAAAGACGAAAAAAACATTGCAGAAGTGTTGAAACCAGCAGGATATACCTCAGGCATTCTTGGTAAATGGCATATGGGGACTCACCCAGATTTGCACCCAAACAAACGTGGCTTTGATCATTTCTTTGGTTTTCTATCCGGCGGACACCGTTATTTTCCTGAAGAATTAAATATCAACGACCTTTCGCAAGTTACCAAAAAATGGCAGTGGTATAACACTCGTTTATTGCGCAACAATGAACGAGTCGATATCAAAGAGTACTTAACCGATGAGTTATCTAACGATGCCGTTGACTTTATCAAGCGTGAAAAAGACAATCCTTTCTTTTTGTATGTTGCCTATAACGCCCCGCATGCACCATTGCAAGCCACCCAAGAATACTTAGATAGATATCCACATATCAAAAACAAGCGTCGTAAAACCTACGCGGCGATGATCAGTTCTGTCGACGATGGCGTTGGTAAAATTTTAGATACCTTAAAAGAGCAAGGTATAGATGACAATACCATCATATTTTTCTTGTCTGACAATGGTGGTCCATTAGAAAAGAATGCGTCGGATAACGGTGTATTGCGCGGTGGCAAAGGTGCGCCATTTGAAGGCGGTGTAAGAGTACCATTTGCTGTGCGTTGGCCAGCTAAGATACCTGCCGGCCTCGACTACCATGAGCCTGTGATCTCATTGGATATTCTAGCGACGATTGTTGATGAAGCAAAAGTAGATATCAGTAAAAACAAACCACTCGATGGTGTCAACTTAGTTCCGTTTTTGACCGGTGAAAATAAAGGTCAGCCACACGATGTTCTGTTTTGGCGCAGCCATGGTCGTTGGCAGGCATCGCTTACTAACAATACGAAAATGATCAAACAGAAAAATAGTCAAATGCTCTACGACATAAATACTGATATTTCTGAGCAGAACAATGTCTATAAGAAAAATAAATCACAATACAACAAGCTACAACAGAGTTACCAACAATGGAATGAAGAGCTTGAAGATGGAGCTTTTCCTAAGCTTGGTTCGTGGGATTTTAAAAAACAAAATGCAGAAGCTGTAAATGCAGAAGCTTCCAAAAACCAAAAAAATAACAAGAAAAGTGCTGAACAAAGCGACGCACAAGAATGAGAAACTTCAATATGAATAGTAAATTTAAACTGGCATTGGCAGGTGTTGTATCCATTGCGTTAACCGCGTGCTCTCAGCCTGAATCAAACGAACAAACAAAAGTACATGACTTAAGCAAAACAGCAAAACCAAACGTGGTTATCTTCTATATTGACGACTTAGGTTATGGTGACCTGAGTAGTTATGGCGCGACTAAAGTTCAAACGCCTGAGATTGACAGGATTGCTAATAACGGCATTCGCTTCACCGATGCGCACAGTTCTGCTGCAACGTGTACACCATCTCGTTATTCCTTACTTACAGGTGAACATGGTTTTCGCAGTAGTGCAAAAATTCTTAAAGGTGATGCTCCAGCGTTAATTCAACCGGGTAAACCAACGCTAGCGAGCATGCTTAAAAAAGCCGGTTATGCAACCGGTGTTGTTGGTAAATGGCATTTAGGTTTAGGTAACGGTGATGTTGACTGGAACAGTGATGTAAAACCAGGGCCATTAGAAATTGGCTTTGATTATAGTTTTTTATTACCAGCAACAGGCGACAGAGTACCGGCGGTATATCTTGAGAATCATCGCGTGGTAAACCTAGATCATAACGACCCAATATCTGTTAGTTATAAGGGTAAAGTTGGTAATCGTGAAACCGGCTATGAAAACCCAGAATTATTGCGTTTTGTTGCTGATAAACAACATAACGAAACCATAATTAATGGCGTAAGTCGCATTGGTCATATGGCTGGCGGTGAATCAGCGCTTTGGACTGATGAAGATTTTGCCGAAGTATTTTCTGATAAGGCGATTAACTTTATTCGTAGCAATAAAGATAAACCTTTCTTCTTATTCCATTCTTACCATGATATTCACGTACCACGTTTACCTCATCCAAAATTCATCGGCTCAACCGATATGGGACCACGCGGTGATGCAATTGCACAAATGGATTGGATCACTGGGCAAGTGATCAGAGAACTTGAAGCGTTAGGCATTGCTGAAAATACGTTATTAATTTTTACCAGTGATAATGGCCCAGTACTTAATGATGGTTATGAAGATGAATCAGTAACTAGACTTGGTGACCATAAACCGGCGGGCCCATTTAAAGGCGGTAAATACAGCCGTTATGAAGCAGCCACTCGCGTACCAACAATCGCTTATTGGCCAGGTACAATTCCTGCGCAAGTAAATGATGCTTTGGTTTCGCAAATCGATATTTATGCGTCACTTGCAAAATTAGTAGGCCAACCACTGGCGGAAAATGAAGCACAAGATAGTCAGCAACAACTAGCAGTTTGGTTAGGGCAATCTAATGAAGGGCGCGTAGATTTAGTTGAAGAGTCTATGGGTAGCGGTGCGTTGCGTGAAGGCAATTGGAAATACATTCCAGGAAGTAAAAAGAAACATACTTTTATTAAGGATAATAAAGGCATTGCTGGCGGTTATATGAAAAAACCACAATTATTCGATTTATCGAATGATGCAGGCGAAACTAAAAACTTAGCTGAACAATATCCTGAACGTGTCAAGCAAATGGATGCAAGACTAAAACAAATTATGGCTACAGGTTACTAACCCAAATTTGTTGAGATTAGGAACAACTCAAATAGAAAGAGCTAAGAAAAACAACGACAAAAGGTGATAACAATGAAAACAAAATTATTAGCATTATCAGCGTTAATGGCATTAAGCTTTTCAGCCGCTGCCAACGACTACTTTAATAAATTCGATACAAATAAAGATGGTTCTATCGACGTTAACGAGCATAAACAAATGACTAAAGGCTGGATGGATAAAGCCGGTCTTAAAGGCGAAAAACGGGCTCAAATGAACCAAAATGGCTTTAATAAAAAAGACACTAACAAAGACGGCAAAATTTCGTTAGAAGAGTTTAAAGCAGCAAAAGCTCAACAGAAAAAAGCTAAAAATAAAAACAAGAATAAGAACAAAAATAAAAACAAATAATTAAATTTGTTTTATTAAAGCCGAAGTTTAAGTATCAGCAATATTTCCAAATGCTTTTGTTTATTGCTTCGGCTTGCTTATTTCTAATGGCCTAACAAAGAGAAATTATGTTGAATAATACATTTAAAAAAATACAACAAACTTTATTAGGGGTTCTTGTATTGACCGCTATGGGGTGTAGTGAACAATCGACTGTTGTAGATTCCAATGATAAAAATACGCCAGCAAAGAAAAAGCCGAACGTAGTTATCTTTTATGTGGATGACTTAGGTTTTGGTGATTTATCAAGCTATGGCATGACGGCAACTCAGACACCTAATGTTGACGAATTAGCCGCCCAAGGCATTCGTTTTACTGACGCACACAGCTCTGCTGCAACGTGCACACCGTCACGATATTCATTACTGACCGGTCAATATGCATTTCGAAATAATGCCGCTATTTTGCCTGGCGATGCGCCATTGATTATTGATTACACTAAGCCGACGCTGCCTAAAATGATGAAAAAAGCTGGCTACAAGACCGCAGTTGTCGGTAAGTGGCATTTAGGTCTTGGCCGTGGAACCGTCGATTGGAACAAAGACGTAAAACCGGGGCCATTAGAATTAGGTTTTGATTACAGCTTTTTAATGCCTGCAACGGGGGACAGAGTGCCTACTGTGTATTTAGAAAATCACAAGGTTGTTAATTTAGATCCAAATGACCCGATCGTTATTAGTTATGAAGACCGTATTGGTGAACGACCTGTAGGGACTGAGTCGCCTGAGCTATTAAAACAAACAGCTGATTTGCAACACAGTGCCACTATCGTAAATGGCATAAGCCGAATTGGTTGGATGCAAGGTGGGAAATCAGCTGAATGGATTGATGAAGACTTTCCTCAAGTATTCACTGATAAGGCAATAGACTTTATTCAACAATCAAAGGATGAACCATTCTTATTGTTTTTCCCATTTCATGATATCCATGTACCAAGAGTGCCTAATGAAATGTTTGCAGGTAAGTCAGGAATGGGGCCAAGAGGCGATGCCATTTTACAAATGGATTGGATGACAGGGCGCATTGTTGATGAACTTAAAAAACAAGGTATCTATGACAATACGCTGATTATTTACTCTAGTGATAATGGCCCGGTCATGGACGATGGTTATGACGATCAAGCTGAAGAAATGCGTGGCGCACACGATCCAAGCGGTGGTTTTAGAGGTGGCAAATACAGTGCCTATGAAGCCGGTACTCGCGTGCCAATGATTGTTACCTATCCTGATGGTATGGTAGCTGCTGGTGTAAGTGACGCGTTAATTAGTCACATTGATTTATATCGCACGCTTGCCACGTTTACCGGTGTTGAGTTAGCAGAAAATGAAGCAGTGGATAGTGAGAACGTTTTAGCTGCATTACTTGACAGCAACGCTGATGCTAGAGATGAAATGTTAGAAGAATCTTTTACTATTTCACTGCGCAGTGGCAAGTGGAAATATATCGAACCGTTTAATGGTGTAACTCCTGACTGGTTAGCGAATAAAACAGCGATAGAAAATGGATTAATGACCGTGCCGCAATTGTTTGATATGAGCAACGATGTAAAAGAGCAAGTAAATATTGCCGACAAATATCCCGAAAAAGTTGCTGAATTGCAGCAACGAATTGATGATATTCGTTCGTTAAAATAATACCTTCAACAAAGTTAAATGAGCGTTAAATTAACGCTCTTTATAGTTTAAGCCAGTTTATTGATAGTCTTGATAAACTGGTTTTTTATTTGTCAAAAATGCGGTCTAAAGATTGATCAATTTATCCATCTGTTATAATGTGTGATTTATATTATAAAATAAAAAGAACACTATGAAAGTTATCACATCAGTTATTAAAAAAAGTACTTTAATTGCAAGTATTGTCTTATCACTTCCTGCTTTTGCTACCGATTACTATGTGGACAACACTGGTAGTGATAATTTTGATGGATTATCGCCAGAGCAAGCATTCCAATCGTTAAGTAAATTAAATTCTTTAGCGTTGCAGCCGGGCGATAACATCTACCTTGCTGGCGGCCAAACGTTTCTAGGAACCATTAAGCTAAGCAACATCTCTGGCAATGCAGAATCACCCATTTCAATCAGCAATTTTGGCGATTTAGAGCAACGAGCAATTATTGATGCTGCAGGGGAATTAGCCGGCATAGAGCTGATAAATCCACGCCACATTAATGTCAGTAATATCGAAATAACTGCCGATGGCGGTATTAAGAAAAAGTATCGAGGCTCGAGTCCAATGCGTCTTGGTATATTAGTTGATATAAACTCGTTTGATAATGCTGCAGACTTTGGTCACATTACTTTTGATAATTTGTATATCCATGACGTGTACTTTGAAGAGTTTGGTTACGAAGGTCGTGGTAGCGATGTTAATACACCAAACGGTACACAAGCATATGGTTGGGGCGTACGCTTATACAATAATAACAACGGTACGACCAAGTTAACCAATGTCACTATGCAAAATTCTGAAATAGGCGATGTAGCGCACACTGCGTTTAAGGTGACGTCTAATTCAAATAGGAACATAGAAGAACGTCGTTGGGGAAATGTTTATGATGTTGAGCTAACTAACAATTACTTCCATGATATTGGTGGACCAGGAATTCAATTTGGCGGCACTAACAGTGGTTATGTTGGCCATAACAAAGTACACCGAACGGGTAGCGGCAGTGATAGCCGCAAATGGAATCGTGGCAGTGGTATGTGGCCATGGGGTAGTAAAAACTTATTAATTGAGCATAACGAATTTTTTGATGCACAAGGACCGGCAGACTCTGCAGGTTTTCATATCGATTTTAACTGTACCAATATTGTGGTGCAGTATAACTTGAGTAAAAACAATGCCGGTGGCTTTATAGAGATTTTAGGCAACAATGAAAACAACAGTTATCGCTATAACGTTAGTGTTAATGATGGTAATCGCAAAAAAGGTGTGAATGGTGCTTCACATGACGGCAAAATATTGTGGACAAGTGGTTATGTTGGTAAGAATAATCCACAAGTTGCCGCCAAGAATAACTACATATACAACAATACTGTTTACGTAAAAAGTGATCAGCTAGCTCAGTTCGCCGTACATAATGAAACCAATGGTCTGCTAGTGGCTAATAACCTATTTATTATCGAAGGTGATACTCACTATATCACGCAAGATATATACAATTTGGTGGACGGCGAAAATCCGACTCAAGATATCTTAGTGACTAATAACGCTTTCTTAGATGCGACAGATTGGCCTGTTGAATCCTTGGCTGTAAGCACAAATCCGATTGTTGGTGATCCGCAATTTGCTAATCAAGGTGGATTTACCCTTGCTGATTACATCCCTGCAAATCAAGACTTGATAAGTAATCAAGGTATCGAAATTGTTGCCTTTGCGGATGACCCAATCGGGTTGGTAGCAGGGTTTGCGCTAAGTGAAGATATCTTAGGAAATCCAATCACCGGTAATCAACATTTAGGGGCAATTTACCCATTTGATAGCACGGCGCCGCAAGCGGACTTTTCATCTGACGAAACCGATACTACTTCATTAACAACCTTTACCGTTACCATTTCTTTTGATGAGTTAATCAGTGACTTTTCATTATCTAATTTAACAGTTAGTAATGCTGAATTAAGTAATTTGATTAAGCTTTCTGATAAGCAGTGGCAATTTGATGTCGCGCCAATAAGTGATGGCGAAGTATCAATACAGCTTGCTGAAAATAGCGTTGTTGATGCAAGTGAAAATGGCAATGTTGAAGCACACTATACAATTACATACCAAGCAAGCACTACTGAAACCGAAACTGAAAGCTCTAATGAACAGGAAACTAAATCGTCAAGTGGCTCGGGCGGTACGTTTTACTATGTGTTGCTGCTACTTGGTTTAACTTCTTTTAGACCAAAAAGAAGACATTTATAATGACTCTTTACAGCAAAGGAAGGGCACAACCTAGGTTCAAATTAGCATCAATGATGTTGTTTTTTTTAATGCTAATTAACGTGATTGTGTCTTTTTCATTTGCGATAGAAATTGAGTTAAAAGAACAGTCCATTAAGTTACAGCGACAAAACGCTAATGCCAGTTTTTCCCTCGACAACAGTCTAAGTATTGAATTTAGTTCAAGAAAGAATAGTAAAGTTGTCCTCGTACCAACAGCTGGGAAAGGTTGGGATTTCTCAAAATTTCACGGATTACAAATCAAGTTAACCAATACTGGCAATGCGCGATTTATGCCAGCAGTTCAACTCACCTCTCCAAATAGTGCCAAGTGGCAAAAGATTGAAAATTCTTTATATCTAGACTCCGGCGAGACAAAAACATTAGTGGTTTATTTTTATCAAACTGGCGAAAGTTTCGCCGCTGCGCATCCTCAATATCAACAAATGAACGCCGGGCCATATACAGTCCCAAGTCATTGGGCAGGTATTGATAATGCAAATATTGATAAAATCACAATTTCACCGTTAACAGACGATGGTTATATTTCCAAAGGCGGCTTAATTCGAATCGAGTCAATAATACCTTTTACTCTTGATCAATTACATGATTATCAATCATCGCATCAATTTCCTTTTGTTGATAAGTTTGGTCAATACCTTCACGGTGATTATCCGTCAAAGTTAAAAGACAGTAAGCAGTGGCAAGTGCGCGAACAGCAAGAGCAAGCCGATTTAAGCGCGAATCCTGGCCCTGATGACCGTTCAAAATATGGTGGCTGGCTCAAAGGTCCAAAGCAAACAGCAACAGGCAATTTTTATACTAAGCAAGTCGATGGTAAATGGTGGTTTGTTGATCCTGAAGGCTATTTGTTTTGGTCTCACGGCGTAACTGGAGTAGGGTTTAAAGGTGCAAATACGCGAGTTCAAGGTCGCGAGCATTACTTTAAAGACTTACCTAATATTAATGGTTACTATAAAAAATTCTATTCAAGCCATGGTCCTCTGCGTTTCGACTATACCATGGCAAATTTATATCGAAAGTATGGTAGCAATTGGAAGCAAATATCAATTGATCGCAATCATCAACGACTAAAAAGTTGGGGGATGAATACTTATGGCAATTGGTCAACGGCAGAAGATTATAGCGAGGAGAAGACCCCTTTCACCGTCGCAGTAAATTATAAAACTAGAATGCTCGAGGAGAAGTTTCCAGATCCATGGGATAAGGATTTTGCTAACAATATTCGTCGTTCGTTAGTTGATAAAAAGAAAAATGGCAAAGCTGATTCACCATTCAATATTGGATTTTTTGTCGACAATGAATTGCACTTTTTCCAATCGTGGAGCTATGCAAAAATTATTACCAGTAGCCCAAAAGATCAGCCTGCTAAACAGTTTTTTGTTAGCCACTTGCAGGATAAATATAAGACTATCGAGCAACTAAATATCGCATGGAAAACGTCATTCCAGTCGTTTGAAGAATTACTCGCTAATCGCAAAGAGCTTAACAAAGATACAGTAGGTGAAGACGGTGAGTGGTTCTATCAGCAGATGGTTGAACAGTACTATCGAATTTGCCGAGAATCAGTTAAATCTGTGTTTCCAAATCATTTATACCTTGGTAGCCGAGTACATGGTGACACTAACGCCGTGGTATTGCGAGCGGCAGAAAAGTATGCAGATGTGATTTCTTATAATCTTTATCGCAGGAATTTACGTGACTTTACTAGCAAGGCAAAAGGTCTAACTAAACCATTAATGGCAACAGAGTTTCATTTTGGCGCGCTAGATCGAGGTGTTTTTCATACTGGTTTACAAGAAGTTTCAAATCAACAAGAACGTGCTCAGCATTATTACGAATATGTGCGCAGTGCGTTATCCAACCCTTTATTTGTCGGTACCCATTGGTTTCAATATCGTGCACAAGCAATCACAGGCCGAGGAGATGGTGAAAACTATCAGATAGGTTTAGTTGATATCACCGATACACCTTATGTAGAAACAATTAAGGCTGTCAGAAAAATTGGTTATTCACTATATGAACATCGTAAACAATAATTATAAGAGTAGTTATATGAAAAATTTGAGTGTGAAAGTCATATGCGCTGTGAGTATATGGGCGACAAGTTTCGGTTTGCTCGCCAATGACGCTAGCCAAACCAAATCGGTCGCTAAAACATCGATACAAGCAGAGCAAAAGCCGAATATATTATTTATCGCTTTTGATGATTTAAGACCGCTGATTGGTGCTTACGGTGAACCAGAGCCTATAACCCCAAATATTGATGCATTTGCGCAAGATGCAGTAAGGTTTGAGCGCTCTTATGTAAGTTACCCATTATGTAATCCATCGAGAGCGTCTATGTTAACGGGCGTTCGCTTTGATCTTCAGGCGGAAAACTGGAAAGACAATAAGCACCCTAAGCTTATTAGCAAACAAGATACTTGGCCGGGTGTTCTAAGGGATAACGGTTATTGGACTGCCACTAGAGGTAAGTTATATCACGGAAAAGTGCCGGGCAATGAGAAAAAATCATGGGATTTAGGCGGTAAGTTTTGGGGCAAGATTCAAGATGGCGGTCCTAAAATCTTAGAAAAAATTGTCGATATGGGCGGCCGTGAAGATCAGATCCAAATATACAAAGACAAAGGCGCTGGACCAGGTTCATTGATGTATGCTGCAGTTGATGGTCCTGATGAAATATTAAATGATGGTAAGGTTGCTGTAGATGTCGTCGATTTTATTAAAAATAAACGTGATAAAAGTAAACCCTTTATGATCGCATCTGGTTTTGCCAGACCTCATATGCCTTGGGTTGCGCCGAAGAAATATTTTGATATGTACCCTAAAGATGCCGGTAAATTAGCGTATTTTCCTCAGGGCGCAAAAGCCGCATTTGATAATGCAAAGTATAAAAGCAAAACCCGTGACCATGGGTGGAATGAAGGCGTGGATGATAATACTGCGCAAAAACTTATACGCGGTTATATGGCTAGTACTAGCTATGCAGATGCGCAAATGGGTAAGGTTATAAAAGCGTTAAAAGACGAAGGTCTGTACGACAATACCATTATCATTGTTTGGGGCGATCATGGTTATCATTTAACTGATCATGGTTTATGGCGCAAGAACACGCCATTCCATATTTCACTACGCAGTCCATTGCTTATCAAAACACCAAAGACAATTGGCGGCACAGTAGTTGACAAAATCGTGCAAAATATCGATTTGTATCCAACGCTTATGGAGCTTACGGGTGCTAAGGTAGATAGCAAGATTAAATTGCATGGCACGAGTTTAGTTCCTTTATTACATGCAAACGGCAGTGATGTTGAATGGGAAAATATTGCTCACACCAGCGCTAAAGGAAGCCATGGCGTTGTAACCGACAGATATCGATTTACCGTAATGGCAGACGGCACTCGTCATTTATACGACTTAGAACAAGATCCTGATGAATGGAATAATTTAGCAGGTGACAAACAATATAAAGATTTGATCAAAGATTTTGAGCAAAAAATGAGTGAGGTTGTTTGGAATAAAGCCGAGTGATAAACCTAGCTCTGAATAAGAGTGTACTCAAAAAGGCATTAGCTATTTTGGATTAGCTAATGCCCATGTTACTCAGATTTAAACCGCTCTAGTTACTTACAACATAAATAACCTGACCTTGTGGGTTTTTAGCAATATCTTCAATTTCTATATCATCGATATTAATTTTATATTTTTTAGGTGCGTGCATACTTAAATATTTTGTCGTCTTTGAAGCGCCATACTGGGCGGCAAAACTGGTAACGTCTGTATTATTACAGGTTAAATTTTCAGTGATATCTCTAACACCATATTCATCCATTCTCGATAGGGCTTTTAGCTTTCTAATGTTGTTGCTGGCTGAGGCGATACATATCAGAGTATTTCGCGAGTTATCCATAGCCTCAAATTTAAGCGCAACATTATCTAGTGCCGATAAATTAAAGGAAGTCATTGCGGTAGCAATTAGAGTCGATAATAAAAGCGGGCTAAGTTTCATAAATCCTCCTAGATTTGTGACTTACCCGGTAAAATTAGTCGTTTATAATTTTCATGTATAAAATAAAGCTAATTTTATTCATATTTTTTTCAATAAATAAGGTAATAAATAGCTTAGAGGTAAGCTATATAATAGAGCACTTATAGGATTCAATATCTGTAATATAAATAAGACCAGCCAGTTTGGTCGAGTTCGAGTTTGTTGTATAACGACAGGTCTTTTGGTTTATTTCATGCTGTTTCTAAGTTCGCTTTCTGACTTTTCGTCCCAATAACCCGCACCGAGCTCAATAAATACCGAAGTGTAAGGTAATGTTAAGTCGGTTTTTAAGATTAATACATTAAACAGGTCACTGCTGGCATCAAGCTTTTTAATTATTTCCATATGTTCAAGGCGCTGAATGTCACGGTTAGCTAAGGTTTTATCGAGTGCCTCTCTGTACGCCTCAATACCTTTAGCGTTGTGCTCTGGAATAAATGAAAGTTCTTTATCAATATAGATTGTACCATTGACATGCGACGCTTTATCGACTGCAGCAAGAACTTCTTTCAATACTGCAATTTGGCTATCACCTGTATAAATGGTTTTGATACCTGAATTACTCTGCTGCGGGTAAGCAGAATCGGCAATAACAATAAAATTACGATGGCCAAGCACAGGGAGTTGTTTGGCTAGTTCAGCGCGCCAATCTTGCACTATTTTTAAGTTTTCATTTGATTCTTTCGCGTAAGAATATGGTGCGATGTATGCACTAATGGTTAACAGCAGGCCAGTTATCATTAAAGTCAATTTATTCATTATTACAATCCCTTCTTATACGTTAGTCCACTGCTTGCTACAGAGTCCATAGCGACACATCGTCAATCAAGCCAATAAAATTAGTCACCGGCACTGCCTTTAAGGCATTACGGCTATAACCCATACCGCCAATGGTAAAACGCATACTTTGATTGAGCTTTATTTGTCCATCGCCGTTAGTTTGCGTTGCCTCGACAACCTCGCCGTCAATTTCAATAATAAGTTGTGAAAGCTTTGCATTGTCATGTGGCATACTCACCTTAATGCGATGCCACTTGCCATCATTAAGCTTATTTGATTGAGCTTTAAGCATTTTTGAATCTGATATTGCAACCGTCGCCACTCCGTCATCTAAATATAGATTTAGAAAATCCCTCGTTCTATTACCCCAAATGGTTGCCGTGTTAATTAAAATTTGATTGGCTTTTGAGTCAGTTTTAAAGGACAGTTCAAACGCAACAGCATGTTTACCTTGTAATGGCCCCATGGCAAAAGAAGCCATACGTGATTCTTTTGAGAACTTCCCAGCGTTACCATTTTGCCCCTTTACAAGTTTTACGTCACACTGCAAGGCGTCATATTGATCGCCAAACGTACCTAAATTAGGCAACACTCGCTCACAGCGCTTACCATCAAGAACATAACTGCTTTTCTTTTCGCTAAGTCCATTGATAGGGCGGTCTTGCTCGGCATAATCTTGCTCAAAGGTGTAATTCAATAGTTTAGATTTTGTCGCAAGTAATGCTAATTCACCACTGCTGCTTATCTTTGTAGAAGAGCCTGATTTATCAACACTTAATATTCCTGCTTCGCGATAGTTTCCATCTGATGTGTCTTCGCCATAATGTCGCAACAAAGTCATTTTAATTTTGTCATCGCTAACATCAATGGTTTGAAAATTGGTGAAGAAGTTACCCCGAGTTACTACTTGCAGTAAATCAGACTCTGGATCTTTGGTCACGGTATTAGCATGAACTTCGCCGGCAAAATAGATGTCCACTTTATATTTCCGCATTAATTGCCAAAACGGGCTTTCGACGCCATCATCAATCAACATGCCACTGCTACTTACTTTACGAACAGGGTAAATTACCGGCAAATGCGATTGCACAAATATATGTTTTATTGAAGTATCTTTACGTGCTTCGGATAACACCGACTCTAACCAAGCTAAATGTGGACCTACAACGGTGCCGGTAACACTACCTTGCTCACCTAAAGCGGTTTTATAATCGACTTGATGGAATACATCCATAGTGACAAATAACGCGTTTTTATGCTGATAAGCGTACGATGTATCTTGATACTTTGTTGCTAATGGTCTTGAGTCAGCACTGCCAATTTTTTCACTGTACTTAAACCGACTTCCATCTTTTGTGTAGTTAAAAGCGTTTGCAAAACTTTCTCTAAACTCAGCTTGGTACTTGGATACATCTGAGCCTACAGGCCAAGGGTTGTCGCCTACTTCGTGATCGCCCACAGCCATTAGTAAGGTGTCATAACCGCCTCTGGTGAAGGTATCAATCATACCGTCATAACAAAGTTTTCCAGCTTGTAATATCGATTGCTGAGGCGTTAATTTTGGATTGAATTTTTTGATGAACTTCGGCGTATCCCAATGACCACCATTGCTGTCACCAGGTAAAATAATAAGATCGCCACCATAATCACGCTTCATCATTTTTAAGGTATCAATGTTTTGATCAACCGAAGCGGGGTAATCCTTGAAACGTTCCCCCATAATGTGTTTTTCAGCCCAGTGCCAATCGGCAAGGCTGATAAAGCGCCAACTCTTTTCATCTTCTGCGTAGGCATTAATATTAGTCAGTAACACTGTTGTCAAAACACATGACAGTTTTATAAATGAGTTTTTTATCTTGGTGTTTCTCATATTAAAGTTTTTCATATTAAAAAGGTTAAACCTCAACGTTAAATGTTTCGCCTTTGGCGAGTTTAATTGCTGTGGTAAAAGTCAGGGTAATGTCTTTACCTTTGCTTATTATTGATGCGTTTCCATGTGATGTTTTCACCATTGATGGAATACTCTTTGGCAACAGTTCGTTAGCTTCAGTTCTAAACGAAAGTGTGTTTAGCGATAACGTACCGTAATGCAAAGTAATATTTATTTTAGAGGCTGATTTTTCATTATTTATATCAACTGAACCCCAGCCTTCGGCGCTAGTAAAGGCCGATTTAAAACTGCCTTTGTCCGTCATCCTTGGTTTAAACCCTAAATGACCTTTAGGAGCATTACTTTCAAAACCAGCTGCGGCTAAATACACACCATAAGATGCCATAGCGCGGGCGTAGTGATCGGAACATTCAATTTCATTATATGGGTTACGTTTGCTGCCATGGTATCGGTCATGAATCGCTCGAGTGATGGCTAAGCCTTTGGTTAAAAATTCTGGTTCTTCATCACTTTCCCAAACCATATGGCCGGCAACTTGATATTCAAAGCCGGTCATACATTCTTGGAAATAACCGTATTGCCAATATTTTTCCCAGTCGCCTTGACGGCCGCCTTTTGGCCAAGTACACATGACTAAGCCTGCTTCGCCGGCAAGAGCATAAGTGCGACCTTTTGCAGTTGGTGTTGCTATCGAATCTCTAAAAGGTCCCATATCAGGGCAAAAGTTATAATCCCATAAACTCGATAGGGCAGAGCGAATGGTATCGCCATCGTATAAGCGGCCAAGGTTAAGCTGATTTGCCCACCATTGCCCCATCACTTGGTCAATATAACAACCTTCACCTATGCCAATAGCATCACTGTGATTAGGGTCAATTTCTTGGGTAAAAAAGCCATGCTCAGGGTTAAATAATTTCAGTATATTCTTTTGCCCTTGCTGATAAATTGCCGCGCAAAGTTTGGCAAACTCTTTATCGCCTACCACATCAGCCATTTCTTCACCGGCGCGCAATGCTGCAATATAAAGTGAGCTTAATACCGGTATTTTTCCATACCAATCGGCATCCAAGGTATTGTGTTGTTCACCTTCCGTAATACCGTCAGGCATACCGCCTTGAGCATCTGTTAAAATGAGATACTCTAGAGCCTTTTTAGCCTTTGGATACACGCGCTTTAAAAACGCGTCATCTTCACTCATTTGATGTTCGCGATAGGTTCTTAAAATAACGCCAGCTTGACCATCGGTAGCATCTTTGTTGTTGTATTCACCTCGAAACAGAATTGCGCCATTGTCTTGAAAGCCAATCTCGTAATCGGTGCGTTCACGTAAATCTCGTTCTAAGTCAGGGAATAAGCGGCCAACAGCCTGTGCATAGTGCCATACGTGAGTACAAGTTCCAGCACAACAACCTACTCCTTCCCATGCCCAAAAACGGTTGTTATCGAAGCGATAAGCGGTATTTGTTTGTAAGGCGTTTGTTGGAATAATGGCGCGCTCTAACAACCAATGCGGTAAAGTGCTGTCGTACCAAGTATCGCGCCATAATCGGGTTAAGCTGGTTAAGTCGTTAATAGAATTTGCGATATCTAATGCCACTTCTTTCGCATCGTTATAGTTGCAGGCATACCAACGTTTAATGTTTTTGTGTTCTTTTTTAAATAGCGCCGTTTGATTTGGGAAAAACCAAGACACAATAAAAGAGACTTCTTTTGTTTCACCAGGCTCAAGTTCTAAGTTTGCTGTTAACGTGGCTAATTCTGAGTCAACAGCCACAGAGCTGTTACTATCAAGGCACATCATTGCAAACGAACCAAAGTCTGGCAGGGCGTTGATCGCCTGTTGTGCTGTTGCGTCATTACCCTGTGCGGTGGAAATAAAGCCAATACCGCTTTTATCCGAATACTCTGATGTTAATAAACGGGCATTTTGCTGTTTAGCCTTTCCTTGCAAAACAGGGTTTTCTGACCAACCTTCTACCGACAAAAGCATTGAACTTGCGCTTTTATTGGTGAAAACATAACGCATAATAGTTGCAGGATAACTTGAACGGTCTGTATCAAGCGGAATGTAAGGCGTCATTGCTTCAAGCTCAACGTTTAACTTTGTTGAAGCGTCATAGTAACTAATATCAGCAATTGGTGATTGACCTTTAAAGGTAATATCAGCAAATCCTTTATGGTCTAAGGTACGGCGAATTTTGTGTCCTTGTTGTTCAATAGAAACAGCAAAACCTTGCTCAAAATGCCATGGGCTTGTTTGTGCAGGAGGGCTAATATAATTGGCCCCATTACGCTCTTTAATTTTACTATCTCCATGTTCATTACGCAGAGTAGGGTGGTTATAGACTTGCGGCACAACGCCTTCGTGGTGCTCGTTAAAGATGTCCCAAACCCATAACTTACCATCACCACCAATATAAACGGTGCCGGTGCCAAGACCACTAATCGGCATACCAATATATTGAAGTTGTTGCCAGCCTTTGTAGGTAGTAGCACTGCCTCTTGCATAGAGAGATTTAACCCAGTCTTTATCCAGCTTTTTATCGATCGGAATAGGGCCTTCAGCTTTAGTTGTAAAAGAATCGGCACTATGAAAAGGTCCCGCCATTCTTGGCATAGAGAAAGTTGGCATAGAGAAAGCTGGCATAGAAAACGCGCCGGTCATCGTCGCCATCCCCGCACTCAAACCTTTAAGCATTTGACGTCGCTCGATACTCGGTGCACAACTGGTATTTGATGCGCAACATGAAGAGTTGTTCGATGTTTTTTTTATATCAGTCATTTAAAGCCAAAATTTTTTATTTAAAAAAAAGCCATCAAACAGTGATGGCTTTGTATTTTGTTCATTTAAGTGCTTTGCCTAAACGTTAAAACGTAAAGGTTTGCTTAATACCTGAAGCATGTGTTGCTGTTATTGTTGCACCCTTTAACGTGTCACCAATTTCAATCAATGTTGATGCAATACCTTGTTCAGATTTAACCGCAATTTTGCTGATTAGGCTGATGTCACCTTGCGTCGTAAATACAATATCTTCATGATTTACTGGCACTTTATTACCCTTAGCATCAACAAAGGTCGCGTGTACAAAGACAACATCTTTGCTGC
Organism: Thalassotalea crassostreae; assembly: GCF_001831495.1. NCBI lineage: Bacteria > Pseudomonadati > Pseudomonadota > Gammaproteobacteria > Alteromonadales > Colwelliaceae > Thalassotalea > Thalassotalea crassostreae. The sequence continues at coordinate 3,361,130 of NZ_CP017689.1, read as the reverse complement.
CAGTTGCTGGCGCAACACCACTTTCATCAATGGCTACGGTAAGCTTGGCGAACTGCTCAGGTGTAGTCACGCTATGAGTTGCCACTTCGTTACCGTCAATAAATGCTTTTGCGGTTAGCGTACCTGTACTAAAGCCATCTAAATTAAATACAAACGGAGGATGATTAAGCTCGGTTGAGTACTTATCATCTGTTGGTTTGTTGCGACTAATAAGCGTGTCGTTTAAGTAAAGCGCTACTTCGTCGGCATTACTAAATACTTTTACGTCAGTGCTTGAACCTTCGCGCCACTCGTTAGCGATAAACACCATAGGACCTGATGCATATTCATCTGATTGAATGCTCGCATCACGTTGACTTTGGTAAAAGTAATAACTGTATTTCGGCAGACGATTAATGCTCATGATGCCTGATGATTCTAAGTCGTGATAATAACCACGGTTATAATCGAACATTACCCAGTAACCATCGGCAAACGCAGGGTAAGTAAGGTTGTCATTGTGCGATTCTTGTAGATTAAACGCTTGTTGTAATAAGCGCTGTTCGCCGGCGCTTAGCAGTTGACGACTTGTTCTTTCTTCTTTCTTTAAGTCTTTCCAAGCATCTTGGTTTAAACCAGCATTTTGGGCGTAGTATTCCCAATCGCCATATTCAGAAACGTTATATGGTTGAGTTGGCTCATGATAATGGCCTTTCTTTCTACGGTGTTGACGGGCCTGTAAATAGATATCAAAGTCTGGTTTCCAGCCCGCCGATAAACGAGTGTGATCTTCAGCGTGAACAATATTATTTAGTTGCTTCATAAAGCCTTTGGTCATCTTAGATTCATTTAGCGAACATTCCCACGCTAGCACGCTAGCATGGTTACGATCGCGGCGGATCATGTCATGACAAGTACGTAAAACTTGAGCTTTAAATTCTGGTGTATTAGCAAAGAACTGCCAACCTAAAATCGCATCGAGTAATACCAAACCAAGTTCATCAGCGGCATTCATAAATGCTTTAGAGTGAGGGTAGTGAGACAAGCGTACATAGTCAAAACCAGCAGATTTAATTTTTACTGCATCACGATAATCTGCTTGTGGCGACGTTGCATAACCTACATATGGGTATTCCTGATGACGATTCACACCGCGCAAAAATGTTACCTTGCCATTAATTAATAATTCGTGTTTTTCATTAAACTCAAACGAGCGAATACCAATACGAGTACTTTGACTTTCTACTAACGCATTGTCTTTAATAAGGTCAGTTTTTACCGTATACAAATTTGGTGAATTAGGGCTCCAAAGTTTGGCATTATTTACCAGTAAGTCTTGGCTAAATTGCTTGTCGGTGTTAGCTGGTAAAGAAACTAATTCAGAATAAGAGGCAACTTCTGAATTGTCACTGTTATAGATAGTTTGACGGATAGTAAATTTCGTTTCGCTATCTTCAGTATTAGCAATATGTGTTTTTACATTAACACTCGATTGTTTTTCATCAACTACTGGCGTGGTAATGAATATGCCGCCACTCGCCACTTTGTTTGCGGCAATTTCATCGGTAATGTGTAGTGGGTTTTTAACGATAATATTGACATCGCGGTATAAGCCACCATAGGTATTAAAATCTAATCGTTTTAATGGCTTAGGACCAATATCAGGATTGTCTTGGTTATTTAACTTAACCACTAAGGTATTTTCTTCACCAAGTTTAATGATGTCAGACATGTCTAAAGCAAATGGTAAATAACCACCCATATGCTCGCCTATTTTTACGTCATTTAAAAATACATGGGCATGACTCATTGCCGCTTCAAAACGAACTAAAAGTGTTTTGTTTTGCCACTCTTTCGGCGCAGTAAATACTTTTTTGTATTCTGCTAAGCCTTGCCATTGATCGTTGACGATAATAGGTTCGACATTGGCGGTATGTGGTAAAGTGACATCAACCCACTTAGAGTCAGTTAGCTCGACCTCTTTATTAGTAAGCTTTTTGAACTGCCAGTCTTGGTTAAATGGAACAATTTTGGCAGTAGCGGAAATATCTAATGTGGCATCTGCTTCACTCTGCTGACAAGCCACTAAGGTTGGCAATATTAAGAGACCAATAAAAAAAGATTTAAATAAAGTTTGCAACGTATTTCTCCTGAAGCGCTGTTACATGTGCGTTGTCGATTTGATTCGTAGATCAAAAAATTAACAATTTTCATTAGTATCTAACAAAATTTAAATTAAATAAACATATTTATCATATAAAATGTTGATTTGCATAAATGTAGGCATTACTATCTAGAGATAATAATATCAATTGGTTTGGTTTTTTCATGCTACAACGTTCAAAAAAAGTCACGACAAAATTATCAATAGCGTTTACATTAATAACTGCTTGTTTCACTTCTATGGCTAGTGCAGAGCAATCTAAAAATGCCGCTCAAACATCTGAAAATAAACGTCCTAATATTGTGTTTTTACTCGCTGATGACTTAGGTTATGGTGAAATAGGCGCCTATGGGCAAACTCAAATTAAAACCCCTAACTTAGATAAGCTTGCGACAATGGGTATGCGCTTTACCGATTTCTACGCGGGTAATGCGGTTTGTGCACCATCTCGTGCAGTATTGATGACAGGTAAGCACTCAGGACATGCCACCATTCGCGGTAATCAAGGTTACTATGAAGACAGGCAGCAGTGGGATCGAGTAGCGCTTCGAAAAGACGAACAAACATTAGGCGAATTAATGCAAGACGCGGGCTATAACACCGGGTTTGTCGGTAAGTGGCATTTAGGATTACCAGAGGATACGTCTACTTGGGCTCATGGTCGTGGGTTTAATTACGCAGTACAAGAACAATGGGGCAAAGCCGATGACGACACAACCTTTGATGAACGTGAGCATTGGGTAAATGGTCGTGAATCTAGCAGTTTTTATGATTACACTCAATTTGATAATCTAGATGAATTTAGAACTAATTTTGCCATTAAATTTTTAGATAAACATAAGCAAAATAAAGCCACGAAAGAACAACCTTTCTTCTTATTTATGTCGTACCGTGCTCCACATGGACATGAATGGACAGTGCGTAATGTGAATATGTATAAAGAATACAACTGGCCTGAAGGTGAGCGCCATCATGCCACTAAAGTTACGCTATGGGATCAACAAGTAGGTCGTTTAATTGATTACCTAACGCATATTGGCGAAATCGATAATACCTTAATCGTGCTTACTAGCGACAATGGTCCTCATAATGAACGCAGTACAACATCGGGTGAGCATGACTATCGATTTTTTGATAGTAATGGCCAATATACTGGCTTTAAACGAGATTTGTACGAAGGCGGCCTGCGCGTTCCACATATTGCTGTTTGGGCAAATAAGATTAAACCTGGTTCAGTATCAAAACACATAGGTGCATCACAAGATTTCATGACAACGTTCGCTGAAATTGCTGGCGTAGAAACTGATAAAAATCTTGATGGTATTTCGTTATTGCCAACTTATTTACAACAGGGTACGCAGCAACAGCATCCTTATTTATATTGGGAAGAGCAGCGCAAATTCACTGAACAACCGAGAAAATCACTATTGCGTGCTGTAAGAGAAGGTACCTGGAAGGCGGTACAAGTTAACCTTGATAGACCAATAGAAATTTATAATTTGGATAATGACCCTAGTGAAAAAAATAACCTAGCCAAGCAATACCCAGAAAAGGTAGAGCATTTCAAAAAGTTATTTGAGCAATCGAGTGTACCTACTGAGTTGTTTCCGTTTGCTCATAACGATAAACCAATTATCGTAAAACCTAAAAAGAAGTAATTGAGTAACTTTACAGTAAGTTGAAAACGCTAAGGCTGATAATCGATTATCAGCCTTTTTTATTTAAATTTGAGCATAATTAACCTTAGGAATCCGATGCAAAAGTTAGCAAAACTGTTATTTGTTTTATCAATCTTCGTTGGCTTTAACAATGCAAATGCACAGACAGAGGGTGAAGAATTACAACCCAATATTTTGTTTATTATTGCTGATGATTTACGTATGAATATTGGCTGCTATGGGGATAAGCTGGTGGTCACTCCAAACCTGGATAGATTTTGCAAGCAAAGCATGCAATTCAATCGCTCTTACGTTCAATTCCCAAGCTGTAATGCGTCACGAGCGTCAATGTTAACCGGCATGCGCCCCGATTCAATTAAGGTGTGGAAGTTAAATCAAAACTTTCGAAAAATAAATCCTGATATCATCACTTTACCTCAATATTTTAAGCAACATGGTTATCATACCGAGTCGATAGGCAAGGTTTTACATAACTATAATAAGATTCAGGACAATGACAAGTCATGGTCGGTACCTGCAAGGTTCGATCAAGAAAATCACTTTAGAGATTACGCACTAGAGTCTAATAATTGGCAAGGAAAAATACGTGGCACAGTGACTGAAAGTGTTGATGTCAGTGATGACTCCTATGTTGATGGACGCATAACATCAGATGCAGTGAATACCATCCGTCAGTTGGCCAAAAAAGATAACCCTTTTTTTCTTGCCGTTGGTTTTATGAAACCGCATGCGCCATTTAATCCTCCTAAAAAGTACTGGGACTTATATCAGTCGAATGATATTCAGCCACTTAGTTCGATACAACGAGTAGAAAACGCTGGCGCTTACAATTGGTTTAACTATAGAGAAATAAGAACGCTAAAAGATGTACCAAAGCAAGGTGAAGTATCAGCGCAATTAGCTCAACGTATGCGTCATGGGTATTATGCCGCAACCAGTTTCTTTGACGCCAATGTGGGGCAGTTACTCAATGCATTAAAACAATATGGATTAGATAAAAATACCATTGTTATCGTGTCTTCCGATCATGGTTATCACTTAGGTGAAAACGACCATTGGACAAAGGTGATGGTACGCGAACTAGATGCACAGGTACCACTCATTATTAAAGTGCCAGAAAAAAATGCTGGGCAAACACAGGCCATTGTCGAATATACAGATATCTTTCCAACACTTATTGAGCTTGCTAACCTGCCTGAACTTGAGGCATTAGATGGACAAAGCTTTAGCCAAGTTTTTAATGACCCCAATTCAAAAGCCAGGCAAGCAGCGCTCACCCAAGTCAGTAGACCGTGGCCCCAAGGCGAAATAAAGAAGATGGCTTATTCACTAAGGGATGAGCGGTACCGTTACACGCAATGGGTCAACTTTGAAAATCAAGAAATTATCTCAGAAGAGTTATATGACCACTTTAATGATCCCGCAGAACAGTATAATTTGATGCCACAAGACGTTAACCAAAAGACGTTACAAAAGTTTAGAATTTTAATGAAAAACAATCGTGAATAACACTGATGTGCGATATGATAGGCACAGTTTTAGCGAAGTTTGTTACTTTTTACCCTAAGTTCCGTTTATGCATATTGTCCTTTTAACTTGTTAAACAATCATCTGTTTGACGAGTATCGAACAACTTTTCACCTCAATGTGTCTATTTATAATTTTTATTAAACAGTAAGGTTTTAGCGATGACAGATACTGCCGAAAAAGCCAGTGTAACCAAGTCTAGTGTGATTAAGTTAAATGATAACTTTGTTCTTACAAACGGACAAACGATTAAAAACCGTTTGTTTAAATCGGCAATGAGTGAGCAGCTAGGTACAAAAAACCATGAACCACAACCGGGTATCGCAACGCTTTATGGCCGATGGGCGAAAGGCGGTATAGGATTGGCAATGACTGGTAATGTGATGATTGACCGCACTGCGTTAGGCGAACCAAAAAACATCGTTTTAGATGACCAAAGTGATTTGCAAAAATTTAAGCAGTGGGCAGAAGCGGGCAAACAGAATAATGCGCATATTTGGGTGCAGTTAAATCACCCTGGTAAACAAATTCCCAGCTTTTTGTGTGATCAACCTGTTGCTCCGTCTGCTATTTCATTAGGTCGAGGTTTAGATAAAGGCTTTAATACACCGCGCGAACTCACCGAATCAGAAATATTAAGCATCATTAATAAGTTTGCCATCAGCGCAAAACTATCACAACAAGCTGGGTTTAGCGGCGTTCAAATACATGGCGCACATGGTTATTTAATCAGTCAATTCTTATCTTCTCGACACAATCAACGAACTGACAAATGGGGCGGAAGCCTAGAGAATCGTATGCGTTTCGTATTGTCGGTGTATCAGGCAATTCGATTACAAGTAGGACCAATCTTTCCTGTCGGTATAAAGTTAAATAGCGCTGACTTTATGAAAGGCGGCTTTACCGAAGAAGAATCAATGCAGGTTGTTCAGGCTCTTTCTGATGCTGGAATAGATTTAATTGAAATATCTGGCGGTACGTACGAAAGCCCTTCTATGATGGGCGCAAAAGACAAGAAAGAAACGGTAAAGCAGAGCACCATAAAACGCGAAGCTTACTTTCTAGATTATATGGAAAAAGTTCGTAAATTGGTGGCAACGCCGCTAGTTGTTACTGGTGGATTTCGCAGTGGTTCGGCAATGAATGAAGCGTTACAAACAAGTGCGACCGACTTTGTTGGTCTTGCTCGTACCATGGCCATTGATCCTGAGTTTCCTAATAAATTGCTAGCCGATAACAGTCATAGTATGCCTTTAGCTGTGCCAACGACAGGCAAACCCGTATTAGATAGAATGGCTTCGGTTGGCTTGGTTTGGTATGAACACCAAATGTGGCGAATAGCAAAAGGTAAAAATTCAAAGCCAAATTTAAGCGCACTAGGTGTTGTGTTTAAAACTTTGTTAAGTGCAGGTTTGTTCGCATTTAAGAAGCGCAGAGCGTAACCCAAATATCCATAATAATTGCTTTTGTTATTCGAGCAAAAAATAAAACTGTTCAAATTGTTTTGCAGCGATATTTGGCCTATTGAGTCTCCGTTAGCCGTATATACACTATTTAAAAACTTCCTTAGAACTCATTCTTGCTTTAAAAATAGCGCTGCATTTCAAAAGCAAAGAAAAAAGCAGATAAAGCTCCTGTTAGCACCAAGCCTAAAGCGTAAAACCTGGAATTGACCGATGTAGAGTAATAACGCCGAAATTTTGATAAAACAAAGTGAGTGAAGAAAAAAAAGGAAATACCAAACCAGAAACAGGCTACTAGATAGGCTGAAAAACCGTAGAAATAAACTGGATAATCGTCAAAATAAAATACGGCTTCAGAATCAATAACTAGATACGGCAATGTCCAGATTAAAATAGCAAGGGGGAGGAATACACCTAAAACCCAAAGTTCTACTTTTTCATACTTTGTCAAAGGTGAGAATTCCGCGTAATGCATCTTAAACCTAACGCCTCAATTGTAAACTTTTAATCGTTGGCTACAATGTAAAACTAAAATGTAAAACTAAGCAGAACCGAACCAACAATTAAAAGTCCTGCTTGAATGCCTTGTAAGGATAGTTACTTATTTAATAAAGCAAACTTTGTAAAGATAAAGCTACCATTAAAATACCAAGAAATAAAACTAGACCCGGACGAATTTTGGCTTCTTCTTTCGGAATACTTCTTAAACTTAATTTATTACTGAATCTAAAAAATATGGAAAGAATATTGGCTCCGGTTACGGGCTTAGCAATTAGAAATAAACCGCTGCAGCCTATTAAAATAGCAATAACTAATAGAAAATCCATTTTTTAACCTAACCTCCTTAAACAGTTTGTTATATTTCGCTTAATATCATGTGCAGTAATGGAAAAGGGTTACCCTGACCATCTAGTGGAGAGCGACCTACAACTTTAAATCCAAAATGCTTATAAAAACCTATTGCATCAGGGTTTTGTTCATTTACATCAACCTTGGTTGCAGATTGAGTCTGAATTGCGTTTTTAAGTAACAGCGAGCCAGCGCCACAATTACGAAAATTAGGTGTGATAAATAACATTTCAATATTACCTTCAGCAACACCAATAAAACCAACAATATCCTCTTTGTCATTTTTAGCGACTCTTAAATCAACAGCATCAAAGTAATGTTTAAGAATAAGAGGTTTTAACGATTTTATATTTTCTTCCGGTAAAAAGTCATGAGTTGCTCGGACAGATAGCTCCCAAATTTCAATTAAAGTTAAGTAATCTTCTTTTGATGTGATGTCAATTTTCATGGTGAACCTTTGTGATATATAACGCCCTGTTAAGGGGCTGACAAATGTTTGGCTAAACTGGATAGCGTAGTGGAACCGAGCCAAACTTGAACATTGTCACTTAAACAGCTTGCATGTTTTGACCTCAACTTATCGCTTCTTTCGCCATAACGACAAAACGAGCATTAGAGTAAATAAAAGCATGAAAGGCAGATTAATTAATGCCCCTGGAGCTTCTCCTAAAGTTTCAACTGACTTATGGGGACCGATATAGAAAGCTCGCACACCGTACTCAATTATTCCTAGTAAGTACATTAAAGGAATTATTGCTCGATATCTTACGCACGCAAATAGATAAATAATACCTATTATTAATTGCGACAGTCCCCACAACGCAAAAATACCGATAATCGTTAGCGATGCTCCTTGTGCATATGCATCGAGAGGAATTGTAGCTATAGATTGTGCTCCACCGTCAGACGAAAACAAATGATGCTGGCTTCGCCATAAGGTTACAGCGGTCAATAAATAAAAAAACCAAAGGGCAATCTTATTACCAAGAAAACTGTTGTCGATTTTTTTTGGCAGCAATAAGCTTAAATCCAACATTTATAACTCCTTTGGTTGGCAAAACGATAAAATCAAAACACCTTATTAACAAGAGAACATCTACATCTTAACGATTAAATGCAGATTATAAAACTAAGTATTTTATTTAATAAGTATATAAGTCGAGCCAAAAAAAAAGCGATAACTTTCGTTATCGCTCTTTACTTGTCTTTAAAACTATTTGGATGTTAACTACATTGCCTCTACGAAGCTTGCTTCATCCCAGTAGTAAGTCTTCTCGCCAGCAGTGGCACCATCAGTACCAAAGTTGAAGAAGATAGATGCTTTGTCGAATACCCAATCAGGGTGAATCAACGGTTCAGTACCTGTCGCTTCATTATTGAAGTCAAAGGTAAGCTCTTCCCAAGCGTTAGCTACTGTAGTCATTGCTTCAGTTTCAACGGTATGAGTTGCGTCATCGTGATCTTCAAGCTTCAAACGAACTGGAATATTTGCGTCTGGAGAATAAACCCAAACTTTCATTTTACTGTTCGTTGTAGTTACTGGGATCACTGTCGCAAAACCTTCATCCGTACCCATTGTAGTACCAGCCCACAATGCTGCGGAATCAGACTTAGTTGTTTTCACAACAGTACCTTTAGTGCCTGCAGGATCTGCAACCAATTCACTTGTATTACCACCAAAGTCAGTAAGCGTGTAATCAACATCCATCGCTTCGAAGTTAAGTGGTAAGTCAATTTGTGAACCACTAGGTACAACTACATCAGAACCAGTGTTAAGAATTTGAACATTGTCGATGCGGTATACGGCATTGGCACCAGTTCCCCAACCTGGGAACATCATAATGACATCAATCTTACTTAAATCTAAGCCTGCTGAAGCTAAATCTGAAAGATTAAATGTATAGGTCTGCCATGTATCTAATACTGGAGCAGCATGACCTTCTTGACTAGAAGATAAAGCGATATCGCCTGTACTTGTCGCAGCGCTATCACTTTCAACTTTAAGGAACCAGTTAACATCACCAGGTGTTGCAACAAGTTTTAGATCAAAAGTTAATACACCGGTATCTTTACTGCCACTTGCGTCAAATGGCATGCTATCTACAGCACCATCAGCTGCTCGTGAATTAAATCCATTCACTGTTTCTGGGTTAACGATACTAAATTCAATAGTATTACCGTGATCACCATCAACTACTTCAGCGAGTGAATTCACATCAGTGTTACAACAAACCCATGCAAACCAGTCAGCTCGATTTGTTTCATCAAAAACAGTAATTTCGTTACCGTCAGGGGCAGGTGGTTCTACATCAGAGTCGTTTCCTGTTTTAAGTATTTTTACGTTATCAATGCGGTATACCGCGTTAGCACCAGTACCCCATGCTGGGAATACCATAACAACGTCAAGTTTACTTAAATCTAATCCGGCAGCTGCTAAGTCTGAAAGATTAAATGTATAGGTCTGCCATGTATCTAATACAGGAGCAGCATGACCTTCTTGGCTAGACGATAACGCAATTTCACCCGTAGATGTCGCAGCATTATCACTTTCAGCTTTTAAGAACCATGTAGTATCACCAGGGGTAGCAATAAGTTTTAAGTCAAAGGTTAATACACCTTCAGCAGCTATCGGACTTGCATTAAATGGCATACCACCTACTGCACCATCGCCAACGCGTGAATTAAACCCATTCACCGTTTCAGGGTTTACAATACTAAATTCGATAGTATTACCGTGATCTTCATCATCAACAACTTCAGCTAGGCTATTCACGTCAGTGTTACAACAAACCCATGCAAACCAATCAGCACGATTTGTATCATCAAAAATAACGATTTCATCTGGTTGTGGTTCAACAGGTGGCTCAACCGGTGGATCAACAGGCGGTTCAACAACCGAGTCGTTACCATCTTTTAAGATTTGCACATTATCGATACGATAAACGGCATTAGCGCCAGTGCCCCATGCAGGGAATATCATCACAACATCGATTTTACTAGTATCTAAACCTGCAGCTGCTAAATCTGAAAGGTTAAACGTATAAGTCTGCCATGTATCTAATGCAGGAGCAGCATGACCTTCTTGGCTAGAAGATAAAGCGATATCGCCTGTACTTGTCGCAGCATTATCACTTTCAGCTTTTAAGAACCATGCGGTATCACCAGGTGTTGCTACAAGTTTTAAATCAAATTTAATTACACCCGTATCTGTAATATCGCTCGCATCAAATGGCATGCCATCAACAGCCCCATCACCAACACGTGAATTAAATCCGTTAACTGTTTCAGCATTTACAATACTAAATTCAATTGTATTGCCATGATCTTCATCATCAACTACTTCAGCTAATGTATTTACGTCAGTATTACAACATACCCATGCAAACCAATCAGCACGATTTGTATCAGCAAAAATTGTAATTTCATCAGCAGATGGTTCTACTGGCGGCTCTACCGGAGGCTCAACCGGTGGCTCTGGCTCATCATCGCCACCTTCAGGAGCAAACATCACGTTATCGACTAGGTATACAGCACCTTCACCTGTACTCCATGCTGGGAAAATCATGATTACGTCGATTTGTGTAGGATCAAAACCTGCAGAAACTAGGTCTGAAATTTTGAATGTATAATGCTGCCAAGTATCTAATTCTGGTGCAGCATGTGCTTCAACACTTGTTGAAAGAGGGACTTCAAGTGCACTTGCACCACTATTACTTTCAAGCTTTAACATCCAAGTAGTGTCACCTGGAGAAGAAGTCATTTTTAAATCAAATGAAAGGGTTCCGCCCGGTAATAACTGCTCACTAGCGTTATACGGCATAGGGTTAACAGCACCGTCACTTGCACGGCTAATAAAGCCCATAACGGTAGGCTCAGCGCCAATTGAGAATTCAACTGCATTACCATAGTCACCACCAGCATTTACCATTACTGGAGTAGAGCCACCACAACAGTCCCATGCTGGCCAACTAGCTAATTGATTGTCAGCAAAAACGACAAAGCTAGTAACATTTACTTCGTAATCTTCTGGTAAAACAACCGTGATTTCGAAGGTTTGTCTTTGAACATCAAAGCCATCACTGACCGCTAGACTAACAGTATGAACACCTGCATTTGCCGCAGTCGGTGTACCTGATAACACCCCTGTGTCAGGGTCAAAGTTTAACCAATTTGGCAAAGTGCTTGCAGACATTGTAAGGCTTGTATCTGCATCTGAATCGGAAGCAATAAATATATACGTATATTCTTGATCTACTTCAATAGAAGCTGCCGCTGTGCTTTCAATTACAGGAGCGGTATTCGCTGTCACTGTAGAAGCACTAACTACTTCCTCGTCAATTGTTGTTGAATTTCCACCACATGCTGTTAATGCGACCGCTAAACTCGCGGATAACAAAGCTCTTTTTAGGTGGACTTTGCTGTTAACTAAAGTCATTTCTTTCCCCATTTAGATTTATATATTTTTTAGGTAAATTGATTAAGATTAAAAAATATCCAATATCACCATGGAACATCGAAAATCTATCATCAACTATAAAGCGGTGAAGTGGGATGAGGGGAGCGATGAAGTGGAATATCGGTTGTTTTTTATTCTTGTAACCGTAAAAAAAATAACCATTTTTGCCAATAATTATCGTTTACTTGTCCAGTTTATCGCGATAGTAATCCATCCTATCTATTTAGCCTTGAGAAACCAGAGTTGCTGTTGTGTTATGTATAAATATAAAAGTAAAAACATTAAAACTATAAGCATATAAAGAAATGATAAAATGATAAGAGTTTATCTATGAACAAATTGACCACCTATGGCATCAAACACATAAGAAAAAGAGTTGAGAAGATTCTCGTTTTATTTTTGACGACGCTAATTTTTTCATGTGGCGGCGGTAGCAGCGACGAAGTTGATACAGTTGACACTCAGGTTGACCAAAATGCAGGTTCTGAACAACAGAACTCAAATAATAACAATTCAGATAACAGCGATGCCGACAATGACGGTGTAGTTGATTCTGAAGATAGTTGCCCAAATTCTGAAGCGCAGGCTAATGTTGGTGACGATGGCTGTGATATTCACCAAGACTTGTTAGAAGTAGCAGTAAACTATGGTGTTCTTGTTGGTGGTGAGAACGCTGATAAACCTGGATTTACTTTGTATGTTTTTGATGATGACTTAAATACAGATGGCAGCAATTGTATTGATTCATGTGCTAGTGCCTGGCCACCAGTATTAGTTACTGATGGAATCGCTAGTGGTATTGATGACCTAACAACAATTGTTCGAAGTGATGGTACCTTACAAGCGGCATATCGAGGCCGACCTTTATATTACTATGTGAACGATTTAGCTGCCGGCGATGTTAATGGTAGCGATATAAATGGCTGGGATATTCAGCTTTTTCAATACACTAATGTGGACCCAGATAAAGATAAAGATGATGATGTGGTTCCTGAGCCGGATCCAAATTTAGGCGATATCGTACCCTTATACAACGCTTTAACTGAACAAGAACCGGCTATTTTATATGAAACCGATGACGCGGTAATTACCAAGTTTGCCGATCGTGGTCGTGACCGTCATGCCAAAGAAGACCAATTTCAACAATACGACCATTATCTGTCACATTATTGGACCCATCGCACGGCGAGATTTAAGTTTACCGATTATGTTGCTAAAGGTGGTTCTTCGATTAAAGTAGAGTGGGTATCTGAATGGAAGCTGCAAGCACTAGAATTTAGAGCTTGGTATTCTGGCATGAATACAGTGGCAGAATATCACGGTAATTACGAGCCACAAGTTGTTGTTGAAGGTAAGGGAACCTTTGATAATGACCTACAAAAAACCAGTAGCCAAGGCGATCAATATAAGTACTCACTTGTTATCAATGATTATAGAGCGTTAAATGGCAGCAGTTCAGCGTTGGCAATTGGTCAATATATGGAAGTGGAAATCAGCCAATTTCTCGATGGCGTACCAGAAGGGCGTGCGAACTACTATGGAACTACATATCTTTATCAGGTAGGTAAAGGTGGTATGGTGCCATGGAAAACCGTTGGTGACTTTGCCATAAAATCTTCAGAGCGTGAAAATTCTCACCCTATTGACAAAAGCGGTTGGTTAGGTGGCGATACCACATTGCCATATCAATATACCAACGAACCGAACGATCACTTTATGCAAATGGCGACTAACCTTTCTAGTGTTAATGGTCAGCCTTTCGTCTTAGGTAGAAGAGTTCTACATACTTCATTTGTGGACGGTCAACACGATGAAGATCCTGCCAATGGCAAATTTAATGAATTATCTGGCAAAGCTGGACCTCATTTTATTAACGAAAGCTGTACTAGCTGTCACGAACGTAATGGCCGCGCGGCTCCTGCTGAAGTGAATGAGAACCTAGATAAGTGGGTATTTAAGATCGCGGATAGTTACGGCGATAGTGAATCGTCACGCGGTAATGTATTACAGCCTAGAAGCTCCGGAGATGTGATAGGTGAAGGTGAGGTGTCAATTGCATCTTGGACTGAAGAAAATGGCTTACGCTCACCAAATTATCAATTTTCAAAAGGTGCGCCAGCGAAATTCTCTGCGCGCATAGCACCACAACTTGTTGGTTTGGGTTTATTAGAAGCCGTGTCTGAAGAAAGTATTTTAGCGTTAGCTGATGAAAACGATGAATTTGCTCCATTTGGTATTTCAGGTAAAGCACAGAAAGTTATCGATCCTGTGACCAAACAAACTCGCCTCGGCCGATTCGGTTGGAAAGCGGGTACTGGCAGTATTAAACATCAAGTCGCAGCGGCGCTTAATACTGATATGGGGGTAATGACTAGCGTATTACCAACCCCTGATTGTGGTGCAACCCAAAAACAAAATAATGAATGTGGAAGTAACACTACTGAGCTAAGTGATGAACATCTAGAAAATTTAGTTAAGTATATCTCTTTATTAGGCGTAAGAGCGCAGCGTAATTTAGACGATGCTGGCGTACAAAATGGTAAAGTGCTATTTAACAATATCGGATGTGTTGACTGTCATACAGATACGCTGACAACAAGCGAACATCATCCTCTAACCGAATTGGTTGGCCAAACAATCCATCCATACAGCGATATGCTATTGCACGACATGGGTGAAGGCTTAGCTGATAATTTAGGTGAAGGCCTTGCAACCGGTGCAGAGTGGCGCACAACACCGTTATGGGGTATCGGCTTATCGGCTTGTGTTACAGGCGGTGTAATTAATCCGATTGGCGGTCAAGGTAATGAAGTTTGTTCGCCAGTTCACAGCTATTTACATGATGGTCGAGCTCGTACCATTGACGAAGCGATACTATGGCATGGTGGTGAATCAGAGGCATCGAAAGTTAAATACCAACAACTTAGTGCCAGTGATAAAGAAGATTTATTGAGCTTTTTAAATTCGCTGTAAGTTTAACTGATATTCCCGTCTGCCACCGATACTATTCATTAAATTGAATACTATCGGTGGCTTTTTTAGTTCTTCGCTACTCATAAATCTAATGCGAGAAAAAATAGACTTCTTGAACACACTTGATTCGACTTCCTGAACACACTTGATTCGACTTCCTGAACTAGTTTCAGGATCTGTTTCAGCAACGCAGTGACCAGCTTAAAAGTGCATTAGCGGAATAAATATAACCTAGTAAAACCCCCGAAGAAGTACACACATAATAAGAAAAAATACAACGTCATCCTCGAGGAGCATAAGCGATATCGGGGACCTTCTGAAGCAAGTTGTGACTAAATTATTGAGATGCTTCTACGATTGTTTTGTACCAGAAGGAAAAGTCGATAAGAGCAGCGTCAAATACCCAGTTTAGCAATACTTTCAACTAAGAAATTTAAAAAAACCTTTGTTTTAGGTGGGATCATATCTCGACTTAAATAAATGGCATAGGTAGAACTCAGCTCTTCATAGGGACTAAATACATCTTCTTTTAGTACTTGGGTTAGCTGCCCATTTTCTAATTCTTTTTTTACCGCCCAAAAGGGCATTAAAGCTAACCCGGCATCATTAAGAACTAATTGCTTTTGACCGTTGACTGAGTTCACAGTAAGAGCATTACCAATAACAAGCTTTGATCTTTCATCGGTCATTAAATACCAATCCTTCCATCGAGAATAACCATATCGAATACATTGAAAGTTAACTAAATCATCAGGGTCTTTAGGAGTACCGTGATTCGCTAAGTAGGAAGTACTTGCACATAATATAAAGTTGTTTGATGCTAAACGTCGGGAAATAAGGCTTGAGTCAGGTAAGCGGCCACTGCGAATGGCTATATCGATATTTTCTTCCACTAGGTCAACCACTCTTTCTGTCAATTCCAGCTGTACATTGATGCTTGGATACAAGAGCATGAAGTCGTTAATTAAAGGCAGCACAACACTTTCACCAAAACCAACCGTCATACTTAATTTGAGCTTGCCTTGTGGCTTTTCTTGCAGGTCATTTACTGCTCTTTTAGCATCATCGAATTCGGTAACTATTCGTTGTGAGTATTCATAGTATTTTTTTCCAGCTTCTGTTAAACCGGAATTTCTGGTGGTCTTGTTTAATAGTTTTACTCCAAGCTCTTGCTCAAGTGCGGCTAGCTGTCGCGAAATTGAAGATGGCTGGACATCATAGATTCGACTAGCTGCTGAGATGCTGCCTGTTTCAACTACGCAGTTAAAATACAACAATCGATTTAATGAGCTCATGACTTTACCTTTCAAGTTAGTTAGTAATAACTTTAACTCTGCATTGCTTAAAAGGCAAAGGTGATTTGCTTTTGTGATTATTGTTTGCCTTATCAGCAATCGGTAAAATGCCCTCACTTTAAACCAACAGAGTAAATATTATGAAGGCAATGATAATTAAAGAGATCGGTACAACTGATGTATTCCAGATGGCAGACAAAGCTAAACCTGCTCTCAAACGTGGCCATATGGTAGTAGAAGTCAAAGCGACGAGTGTAAACCCGATTGACGTCATGTTGAGATCTGTTGAACTTCCTTGGTCTGCTAACTTACCAGAAATACTACATGGTGACGTTGCCGGTATCGTTGTAGAAGTTGGCGAAGATGTGAGCGACTTTGCTATTGGTGATGAAGTGTATGGAATGGCTGGTGGTATAAATGGTGTAGACGGCGCTTTAGCGGAGTATATGTTAGTTGATGCTCGTCTTATGGCTAAAAAGCCTAAAACACTTTCTATGAAACAAGCCGCGGCACTCCCATTAGTTGCAATAACTTCATATGAAGCACTTGTAAATAAAATGAATGTCTCTGCAGGTGATAACGTTTTGATTCATGGAACAACAGGCGGAGTTGGCCATATTGCAGTGCAGCTTGCTAAGGTATTAGGAGCTAATGTTACTTCAACACATTCACCGGCTAACGCAGAACTTGCTAAAACGGTAGGTGCAGATAATTTGGTTGATTACACCAGTGTAAAAGTTGAAGATTATGTGCAAACTTACACAAATGGTGTGGGCTTCGATAAAATATTTGATACTGTCGCAGGTGAAAATATTCAACAATCATTTGAAGCTGCTAGGTTTAACGGTCATGTATCCACTATTTTACCGATTGAGGATCCGTTACAAGTTGCGCTTAAAAGCTTGTCGTTTCATAGTGTATTAATGTTGATCCCACTTGTTCATGGGATTAATCAACAATCACATGGTCGTATTCTCACTGAAATTGCAGCGTTAGTTGATGCTGGAAAGATCACCCCAATTATTGATGAGAGCAATTATTCGATCTGGGATGTGGCTAAGGCTCACGATAGATTTTCATCAGGTAAAGTGGTAGGAAAGCTTGTACTAACAGCTTAAAATTCATCAGAATGAAAGGTATCGGCAGGATTTGTGTTATTTCCTACCCGATACCTTAAACAACAATAGAAATAAATACGATGGTCTTTTACTAATATTGTGCGTCTGAATCTTCGCTTATTCGAGCTAATCACTACTTCTTCTTTTTAGATGATTTTGCTGCGATAAAAATAATAATCATTACCACGACAATGCCACCAATTGCTGACCAAGTCATAAATACTCCTTTTTAATTTATTTCCGTAACTATTTATATGAGCTTAGGGTTACTTTAATAATTTACGCTATTTAACATGACTTTGTATAGATAGGCATAAAAAAGCCGCTCAGGAGAGCGGCTTTAGTTCACAACATTATTAGTCACCTAAAGTGTATCTAAATCCGACTGCATATCTTGCACCGTATTGAGCTGCACTTAAGAATTGACTCTCGAAACGACTGTATGAACGCTCGGTTTCTTCAGTTAAGTTTACACCTTCAAAGAATACGGTCATATTTTTCGTCACATCGTAGTTAATGCTTAGGTCCCATTGAAGAAATTCTTCTGCGTATTGCGGAGGAGAACCTGCTGCATCTGGAAGACCTTGGCCAATTAGGTACTCATCGCGCCATGCACCAGTGATCTTAACTGACAATCCATCTTTTTCATAGAATCCCTGCAAGTTAGCTGAATCACTTAGCCCGGCCAGTACTGCTTGTGATAACAAGCTATAATTATCGTATTCAACATCGCCATCAACAAACGTTGCATTGAATCCAGTACCAAAACCAGAGTCACCAAACATGTGTTGAATTGCTAACTCGATACCATTAACTTTACGTGAGCCAACATTTTCTGGAGAACTAATTGTCCAGTCAATCAATGGGTCACTGGCAGGGTCTGGTAGAACTCGATTGTTCTCACCAATACCTACGCCGTTGCTCACGATCTCATTGTATATAGCAGTGTCAGTCGCTTGCTCACCTCGTCCTTCTATAGTGCTTACAGCATTGTTCCAGCGTTGACCTTGGTAGACATCATGTAAATGATCATACGTAGTAGTGACTTCTGTATTGTCAATCCAATCATCTACATCTTTCCAAAATAAACCTGCAGCTGCATAACTTGCATCGTCATAGTAATATTCTAATGTAAGGTCTATGTTAGTCGATTTAAATGGCTTCAAATTTGGGTTGCCTCGGCTACCACTTCTTGAACCAATTTTCGGTGATGGTGTTAAGCTTAGGTTTCCAAGCATATCACCAAGTGTAGGTCTGGTGATTGATTGTCCCCAAGATGCTCTAGCAACTAAATCGTCGGTAATATCAAGTTTTATGTCTAGCATTGGAAGAAGTACGTCGTAGCTACCTTCATAGTCAACTTCAACAAGTTCACCACCACTAGCAAACTGTGTTATCCATTCTGAACCACCTGCCCAATAAACGAGCTCAGCTACTTGACTCTTTGCAGGGCTCACTATTTCGGTTTCTTCATAGCGCACACCAACATTTACTTCGATGTAATAATCGCTAATTTCAAAGTCCCAATCTGTTGATACATAGAAACTGGTTGTATCTTCTTCTATTTTATTCGTTGGAAAACCATCGAAGGTTCCAATTTCATATGCATCACTACCAAGCACTTCTTCAGTTAATACAGCTTCTTGTCTAGCGATTGCTTCTTCGATATCGTACGTATACGCGTAACCTGGAGCTACGCCACCTGAACCGAAAGAAAACTGATCAAGGAAGCCGCCTAGGTCGACTCTTGTAAACATACCGTCTGGAAAGATCTCAGCAAAAGTACCATTATTGAAACCTGGTGCATTTGCGTTGTTTGAACCACCCCAGCCACTAAGAGATTGTTCCGTGTAAGCTGCGCCAAACTTCACGGTGTTTAACCCGATGTCAGTTTCAACTAACCACTTACCGTCTAACTGAATTTGGGAAACTTCAGACTCACCTGGTGTTCTTGTAAATATACTGAAGTTTGAACCGATTTGACTTGGGTGTATTTCTTGAGAACCGTTATTCCAGTTGATATTAAAGCCTGGAATGTCGCCTCCTCGGAAAAAGTATTCTTTGCTTGCAAGATCGGCAGAGCCTAAGATAACTCTTGCGTTTGCCCCAAGGCCAGAATCTGCACCATTGTCGGTTTCAGTTTTAGAATTATGTGCATCAAGGGTAAAGCTCAAATCATCAGTCACGTACCATTCGATATTGATACCGGTTGCAGCTGAGTCAACTTCACTGGTTTCTCTAAAGGAAGTAAATGAACCATCATCGCCTGATGAATTGTAATAAATCGCAGTACCGTTTTCATCTACCTCATATGAATTTGCGTTACCACCAAAGGAGCCATTCCATATCCCCCATGAAAGAGAGTTATTGCCTGTTTCTGCTTTAGTGATGGTATGGTCAACGGTAAAAATCAGATCATCCGTTGCTGCAAATTGAAAAGTTACTTGCGCATTGATACGTTCACGCTCTACGTCATCTCTAGAAAAGCTGATTTCTTGCGGGAAGAAAGTTGCAGCCATTGGCCCTACAGATTGTTCACCTGTTTCTGGATCCGTTCTCATACCGACATACTGTTTAACTACTTCACCATTAGCATCCACAGGTCTGTTGTCAGTGATATTTTCATCGTCTACTGACAATGAAGGGTTAACTATCCAAGAGCGAACATTCGCTGCTTGTCTCTGAAAATCCCTACGCTGATAAGAGAAATTGGCCGATATACCATATCTATCGTCATCAAAGGTATTACTGTAAATACCTGAAATTTCAGGCGTTAAATCATCTCCAGCTTCAACTGAAGTGTCGTGTATTCCTTTGGCCATAAACGAAAACTTTTGACCTGGATTTTGAAATGGCTTAGACGTTACAACATTTATTGTTGCACCAAGACCACCTGTTGGAACATCTGAACGTGCAGTTTTGTATACTTCTAATGTACTTACACCTTCAGATGACAGGTTTTCAAAATTAAATGAACGAGTAAATCCCGTTCCTGCCATTTGTCGACCGTTTAGAGTTACTAAGTTGAATGAAGGACCAAAACCACGAACCGTTACTTGGCTACCTTCACCGTTGGCACGGCTTACTGAAACACCAGTAATACGTTGCAAGGATTCAGCTAAGTTGGTATCCGGAAATTTACCCATTTCTTCTGATGAAATTGCATCAACAACACCAGATGAACTACGTTTTACATCCATTGAGCGAACTAAACTGCCTTTGATACCTTGAACTTCAATGACTTCTATTTCATCTTCTTGCTGCTCTGTGACAATCGCCTCATTAGCAGCCTGTTCTTCTTCGGCATAAGCCGGCATTAGCATACTTGTGCCTAGTAGTATTGAGATAGTGGCAGCAAGTTGTTTTTTATTAAAGTTAACTTGTTTCATAATTTTCCTACTTATTTTTTAAGTATTTATGTTCAATGTGAAGTCAACGTATGACTGATTTATTGTCATTTTTAATGTCATACGTCGCACATTAATATTTGTTATTGATTAATATTAAGGGTTAGCAATTTTCAGATTATCAATTCGATAAACCGCGCCTTCACCCGCTCCCCATGCTGGGAAAATCATCAATACATCAATATCACTAATATCAACTTCAGCATCGAATATATCTAGAATAGTAAATGTGTAGGTTTGCCATTCACCTGTTACTGGTGCTGCACCTTCAAGACTTTCAGTTAAAGAAAATTCTTTAGCTTTATCACCGCCGCCCGATTCAATTTTAAATTTCCAATCGGCACTTGAGTCAATTGGCGCAGATACAACTTTCATATCAAATTGCACGACACCACTTGATAATAACGCGCTGGCATCAAATGAAACACCGCCACCGCCATCAACAGAACGTGAAGTAAGACCCATTACCGTCGCTGTTGCCCCGATAGAGAATTCTGCTGTCGCACCGTGATCTTCATCATCGGTTTCAACCGTTGGTGTAGAGCCTGCACAACAATCCCATAACACCCAACCTGATGTCGCGTTGTCTTCGAACAGCATGCCAGACGCTGAACCGCCACCACTACTTGCTGCACTTGGAGAATAAATCTTGGCATTATCTACGCGGTAAACTGCACCGGTACCTGTTCCCCAAGCTGGGAATATCATGACAACATCAATGGCACTAACATCTAGACCCGCTGCAGACAAATCTGCTAACTTGAATGTATAGGTTTGCCATTCCCCTACTACTGGTGCGACTTTTTCTTGGCTATCTAGAACAAAATCTAAATCAAGAGTAGTATCACCTTCAGCCGATTCTAATTTTGCTTTCCAATCAACATCACCACCATCAGCTGGTGTCATTAGTTTTAATTCGAATTGGAATACGCCATCAGCGAGAATTGCTGTTGCATCAAATGGAATACCTGCACCACCATCACCTGAGCGAGAGTTGAAGCCCATAACAGTTGCGCCGTCACCGATAATTGTAAATTCAACGGTTGTACCGTGTGCTTCGTCATCGATTTCTTCTGTAGGCATAGTGCCGCTACAACAGTCCCATACCGCCCAATCAGAGTTAGCCGTATCTTCGAATAAAATAAGCTCTGGAGCAGATACGCCTTCTTGTGCAATAGTTACGTTATCAACATGATAAACCGCACCTTCACCTTGACCCCATGCTGGGAATATCATTACCACGTCAATTGCTGAAAGGTCTAAACCAGCATCAGCTAACGTTGAAAGGTTAAATGAGTAACGTTGCCATTCACCAACAACCGGAGCAACACCTTCTATGCTTTCGGTCAGTTGGAACTCAGCTTCAGTAGTACCTTCACTACTTTCTACTTTCAGGTGCCATGTAGCAGTAGCATTAGCCGGTGCTGTGACAATTTTCATATCAAAAGCGATTTTACCATCTGCAATCATAGGTGACGCATCAAAAGGACCACTGCCTTCAACGCCGTGACCTTCACGTGTGGTATAACCCATTACTGTTGGGGCAGCGCCGATTTCAAATCTTGAAACCGCACCGTAATTAGCATCTTCGTCATCAACGACTTCTGGAGTTGAACCGCCACAGCAATCCCATAATTGCCATAAAGGATTTTCAGCGTCATCAAAAATAGTTAAGTTAACCGGGATACCTGATGAAGGTGGCGATGGAATAGGCGCTGCACCTATAACAAGTGCGTCTTCTTCATCTTTATAACCGGCACGTACTGTGTCACAACCTTTACCCGTGTCTGGGTCTATAGAACACTCATAAACACGTACGTAATCAATTGAATAGGTTTGACCATCGGCAAATGCTGCCGGGTCGATACCGCCGTCATTTACATTACTTGCCCAAGTACCGCCAACAGCCAAGTTGAGTAATAAATGAAATTCTTGATCAAACGGTGCTTCATCCCAATGAGTTTCAAGCTCACCAGTAACTTGGTTGTAGTATTCTACAAACCAACCACGATGACTTAGTCCAATTGCGTCACCTTTTGAGTTATATCTCACTTTTGAAGCCATTTGAGTCGCGTATAAGTAACCATCTACATACCAACGCATTTCACCTTCTTGCCACTCAACTGCATAGGTATGGTAGTCATCAGCAGGATTTGAGTCAGCTGGCATCATGTATTCTTTACCAGAGCGAGAATTGTTCGGTGAATCTTTACCGTAATGTAACGTACCGTAAATGTGAGATTCAGTAACGCCTTCATCGTTAATTGTTTTTAAATTAACGGCTTCTAAAATATCGATTTCACCAGAATTTGGCCAGCCACCGTATACGTCATCCGTAGGTAGCATCCAAAATGCGGGGTGTGAACCTTGACCGTATGGAAGTTTCGCTCGCATCTCAAAACGACCATATTTAAAGTCGCCTAAGTTTTTTGTGTTTAAACGAGCTGAAGTGTATGGCTGAGGTGCGCCTTCTTCTGCTGGTAATGCGACAATGTTTAATACACCATCGGCAACATATGAGTTTTCAGGGCTATCTGTATAACACTGCTCTTCTTGGTTACCACCACCATCACAATTAATTTCATGGAACCATTTGCTCGAATCGATTGAATCACCATCGAATTCATCATTCCAAACCATTTCCCAATCGCTAACCGGCTGGCTAACGTCGATTGATTTATAGTCCGTGTCTGTGTTTGTGTCGTCACAGCCTGCTAAGCCTACTGTTACGGAAACACCGATCATTGTTGCAATGGCGCTAGACTTAAGTTTTGCGCTACCTATTTTAGTCATGTTCTCTCCCCAGAGATTTTGTTCAGCTCGCATTCTTATAGTTGTAGAGATTGAATGTAAAAATGAACAAATTGTTAATGTCTTAGCTTAGTGGTACCACAGCAAAATTTTAAATAGTAATGAAATACGGTAAAACGGATTAAGGAAAAGTTAAAATGGACAAATCCATTTTTTCGTCCTGAATTTGCTGCAATATTGCTTTCTATAGAACAACATAAATAGCAGTCATCATCCAGCTAAATTATCGACAAAGTGGACTTCCTGTCGCTCCTTAAGTCCGCTTGAACTTATTTCGATTGCACTAGATATTTTATTGATTAATGTCGGCATTAAGTAAAATTACGCAATATGCAAACGCAAAACATTTAAACCTATTTAGGTTGGACTTAATATGAACCCTAAAGCGATAAACGGTAACTTCGTTACTTTAGCTGACGAAAGATACTATGCAATTAATAATATGGATCAAATGGATCCATTTTTTATAAGCGTTATATCAAACAGTGATCATTGGTTATTTATTTCATCTACTGGCGGCTTAACCGCAGGTCGTGTTTCACCCAATACGCCACTTTTTCCTTACGTTACCGTGGATAAAATTCATGACAGTTATTTACACACTGGCAGTAAAACTCTTTTTAGAATCAAAGATAATAACAACTACCTTCACTGGGAAGCATTCAATAAGGAGCATGACGGTAGATATGATATAACTCGTAATCTCTATAAAAACATCTTAGGTAATAAATTGTGCTTCGAGGAAATTAACCACGATTTACAACTTACGTTTAGATACACCTGGTTGTTCAGTGAAGAATATGGTTTTGTCCGTAATAGTGAACTTATAAACCATGGTTCAATGGCAAGAAATATAGAGCTAATCGATGGCTTACAAAACTTGTTGCCAGCTGGTACCCCGCGTTTTACACAGACCAACTCAAGTAACTTAGTCGATGCTTACAAATGGAGTGAGGTCGATGTTCAAACAGGACTAGCGTGTTTCACTTTGTTTTCTGCCATTACCGATAGAGCAGAACCTGCTGAGTCATTAAAGGCTAATACCGTATTTAATCTGGGTCTTGATAACGCATCTGTACTACTTTCGGCTGAGCAATTAAAAGCATTTAGACAGGGACAAAGTATTAATGCAGAACCGCATAAACGCGGGATCCGTGGTTGCTATTTTGTTAACTCAAGTTTTGCATTGAGTGGCCAAAGCAGTAAGAGCTGGCAAATAGTTTCCAATGTAGAACAGACACAGACACAAGTGGTTAGTTTAGCAAGTCAGCTAAATGACCGCAGCGCTTTAGCCAATACGATTGAGCAGAGTATTGCTCATGGCAGTGATGAATTATCTAGAATCATGGCTTCAGGTGATGCATTCCAGATGACCGCAGAAGAAGAAGTTTCGGTGCATCACTATGCCAATGTACAGTTCAATTTGCTTCGCGGTGGTGCCGTTGATAATCAATATTTGATTAATACGTCCGATTTTGTTCATAGCATTAAACACTTCAACCTTGATGTATTTAATCGTCATCAAGAGCTACTGTCTGGATTACCAAAGCAAGAACTTTTCCCAAGTCTGTTAACACATATTAAACAGGCTAATGACCCGCAATTATTGCGCATTTGTTATGAGTATTTACCAATCGCTTTTGGTCGTCGTCACGGTGATCCGAGCCGTCCTTGGAATGACTTTGCCATTAAATTGAAAGACGAAAATGATAATCGTTTGCTGACTTATCAAGGCAACTGGCGTGACATCTTCCAAAACTGGGAAGCGCTAACGTTTAGTTATCCTGAGTTTATCGAAAATGTCATCGCTAAATTTGTTAACGCCTCGACGATTGATGGCTATAACCCATATCGGATCACCAAAGATGGCATCGATTGGGAAGTAGAAGATGAAGCGGATCCGTGGAGTTATATCGGCTACTGGGGTGATCACCAGATCATCTATCTTGAAAAGCTACTTGAGCTTTCTCAACAGTTTCATCCGCAACGATTAAATGAATTATTAACTAAACAGATATTTAGTTATGCCAATGTGCCTTATCGCATAAAGCCTTTTTCTGATCTTGTTTTTAATGCTAAAGATACCGTACTTTTTGATGAAGAATTAGCGCAAAAAATTGAACAGCGAGTCGAAAAAATTGGTGCTGATGGCAAGTTGTTGCTCGATAACAATGGCAATGTTTACTTAGTTAACTTACTTGAAAAATTACTGGTAACCTTGCTGGCCAAACTTGGCAACTTTGTTGTTGAAGGTGGTGTCTGGTTAAATACACAACGCCCGGAATGGAACGATGCTAACAATGCGCTCGTTGGACAAGGGTTATCCATGGTAACGCTGTCTTACTTGCGTCGCTATGTAACGTTTTTGCAAAAGTTATTAGTTGATCAAACAAGCGATGTTTTGCTGTCAACGGAAGTGAATCAGTGGCTACTCAAAACCGCTGAGGCAATGAATGAACTAGAGCCGCTGATTAGTGGTGGCAAGCTAAATGGTAATCAACTGACAGATCAGCAACGCTATGAACAGTTAGAAAAACTTGGTAATGCTGCCTGTGAATACCGTCAAACTATTTATAAACAACAAGTATTTTCTGGACAACAATCACAATCTGTTGAAGTGATTAATAACATGCTCAGTAATGCTCTAGCGGCAATTGATCATACAATGGCAGTTAATGAGCGCAGTGATGGTCTGTATAATGCGTACAACTTGATCAGCTTTGAGCAGCAATCGGCACAAGTTGATACTTTATATCCAATGTTGGAAGGACAAGTTGCTGCATTAAGCTCAGGTACCTTAAGTTCAGAACAATCGATCAAGGTATTTGAATCATTGTTTGCAAGCACCGTTTATCGTCAAGACCAGCAAAGCTTCTTACTTTACCCAGAACGCAAATTACCAAGCTTCTTAGAGAAGAATGTTATTGCAAGCGATGACGTTTATGGCTCTACCATATTACGTAAAATGCTGACTTTAGATGACCGTCAAATTATTGAAAAAGATTCAAATGGTGCATTTAGATTTAACGCAGAATTTAAAAACGTTAATGATTTAATCGCAACTATCGATGCGTTAGAAGGACGCTACGGTGATGAAATAATTGCTGAGAAAGAAGCTCTTATTGCGATATATGAATCGGTTTTCAATCATCAACAATTTACCGGCCGTTCGGGTGGTATGTTTGGCTTTGAAGGTTTGGGTTGTATCTATTGGCATATGGTATCGAAACTATTGTTAGCGGCAGAAGAAGTATTCTTTAAAGCGGTTGAAAATAACGAAGATGCCGAAGTTTGTCACCAATTAGCAAACTATTACTATCGCGTTAGAGAAGGCTTAAGCTTTAACAAAACGCCGAAAGAGTATGGCGCATTCCCAACCGACCCTTATTCACACACGCCAAAACATGCTGGTGCACAACAACCAGGTATGACCGGACAAGTAAAAGAAGAAATCTTAACTCGTTTTGCTGAGTTTGGTATTCGAGTGAACAATGGTTCAGTATCATTTTCACCTTATCTATTACGTCAATGTGAATTCTTAACTGATGCAAGTGAATTCCGCTATTTAGATGTGCACAGTGAATGGAAAACTATTGGTTTGTCGGCGAAGCAGTTGGCGTTTACTTGGTGTCAAATTCCGTTTGTTTATAACTTAACAGAAGACAATGCAGCACCAGTAACTGTTAAGTTCAACGATGGCAGTACACAAGTAATAGATTCACTTGCATTAACTACTGATTTAAGTGCCGATGTATTTGAAAAAAATGGCAACATCAGTCAAATAACAATCAATGTTTCGCCAGCTAAATTGCATGGCGAATAACACTAACTAATTTTATTTTTACTACTATTTTCTTTGGAGTTTAACGTGTCAGGTAATGCTTATAAAAGACAGCTGTTGGCAGGAAACGATTATAAAAATGTTTCGACTGATGAGCTAAAATCAATCGCGAAAGCTGTGCTTGATGACAAGATACACGGTATTTCTTTTAGTCCTTACGTTGAAGGGCAAGGGCCGGGCAGTCAAATTAGCAAACAGCAAATTAAAGACCGTCTGCAAATAATACAAAACAATATTAATTGGGTGAGAACGTTTTCTTGTACTGAAGGCAACGAACAAATTGCTGAGATAGCAAAGCAACAAGGGTTAAATACCATGGTTGGCGTTTGGTTGGACGATGACTTGAAAAACAATGAATTAGAGCTGAATAATGCGATTGAAATCGCAAAAGCAGGTCATGTTGATATTCTTGCGGTCGGCAATGAAGTGCTACTTAGGGGCGATTTAACCGAAGACCAATTAATCGATTATATCAATCGTGCAAAACAGGCGTTGCCCGATATCGAAGTTGGTTATGTTGATGCATATTATGAATTTGAAGACCACCCAAGAGTAACGGATGCGTGTGACTTAATCCTTGCCAATTGTTACCCGTTTTGGGAAGGGTGTGCACTAGAATATTCATTGCTTTATATGAAAGATATGTACCAGCGCGCATTAAAAGCAGGTAATGGTAAGCGGGTTATTATTACTGAAACTGGTTGGCCAGAAATGGGCACAGCGGAATACGGTGCTATCCCATCTACCGATAATTCTTTGAAGTATTTTATCAATACATTCGCTTGGGCTGAGCAAGAAAATATCGACATTTTCTATTTTTCATCATTTGATGAGGCATGGAAAGTTGCTGCCGAAGGTGATGTTGGTGCCTATTGGGGAGTATGGGATAAAGACGGAAATCTAAAATACGATCAAGCGGTTTAGGTTAAGCGGCTTAGATTTAGGGGTATATAACTAGCATTTAACAGCACCGTTTAGTTTTTAGACGTTTAAAACATAAAAAATTAAAATCAAAACTAAAGTAAAAATAAGAATAAAAAACAAAATAAATAACAAATAAAGGTTGTAACGAAATGAACATAAAGCATGGTAGCGCAATTTGCTATTCAGGTTACCGCGAGGACCAAAATCCACGACTAGGAATTTATCCAAGCTATGACCAAGTTAAAGAAGATTTATTAATATTATCAAAGTATTGGCAACACATTCGTATTTACGATTGTGGGCCACATGCAGATATTGTTTTCAATGTTCTTGAAGGCGAAAAAATTGATCTTAAAGTGATGTTAGGCGCTGATATTGGCGCAGAAGTTGGCAATCCAAACTGTCCTTGGGGAGCCCAATACTCAGATAGCCAATTGCTCGAAAACAAAAATGCAAATGAAGCGCAAATTGAACGTTTAATCGTGCTCTCAAAACGCTATGAGGCTTATATTTCTTCAGTTTCGATAGGCAATGAAGCCAGTGTTGATTGGAGTGATCACTTAGTACCCGTTGATCGCTTAATTGGTTATGTTCGTCGTATTAAAGAAGAGATAAAGCTACCGGTAACTTTCTGTGAAAATTATCTCCCTTGGGTTGAAAAACTTGCGCCGTTAGTTGCTGAGCTAGATTTTATTTCGATTCATACCTATCCGGTATGGGAGTATAAGACTATTGAAGAAGCAATTGATTATACAAAACAAAATTATGATTTTGTGGCTAACAGATACCCGGATAAGCAAGTCGTTATAACTGAAGCTGGTTGGGCTACTCAATCGAATGGTCGAGGTATTGAAACATGGAATGCATCGCCAGAGTTACAAGCGACATATTATCAGCAGTTACTTGATTGGAGTTACAGCGATAATATCTTGATTTATGTGTTTGAAGCCTTTGATGAACCTTGGAAAGGCTCTGACCATCCACAAGAGCCGGAAAAACATTGGGGTTTATTTGACGTAAATCGCAAACCTAAAAAAGTCATGGCGGAACTATTTAAGACTAGCGATAAGGAGCTGACAGCTGCTTGTTAGTTTTTTAAGGTGTTGATAGTAAAGAAATGTTTATAAATGTCAGCAAGAAATATAGTATCTTTATTTAAATTTATAGCTTTAAATACTGAAACTAAGTACGATAAAGTTAACCTTACCCTAGTAACTTATATTCTAGGGTGTTGCTTACTGAGATTTATTGAATGTTTAAAGATATCCTCAAAAACCAATCAAGCCATTTTTGGTTAATTCAACTAGGCTATTGGTTTTTTATATGTCTGATTAGCTTATTCACGCTAACCGTTTGGTATGGGCCTTTCAATATCACCAATGTGATGCATACCTTTGTGCAGTCGGTATTGGGCTTTATACTTTCAATTCCTTTGTGTAAATTCATTATGGCTTTTTGGGAATCCCCGATGAGCCGCAGATTATTCGCAACACTTATTGGTGTAATATTTATTTCATTGGTTTGGACTTTGATCCGAATGCAAATATTCATCGTAATGATGGTACCAGAGGATAATATTTGGGTTGAGTTTGGCGGTTGGTTTTTTTCTAGTATTTTCGTATTTTTGAGTTGGACAGGTGTCTTCTACGGCGTTAGGTATTATCAACTTTTGCAATTAGAACATCGCATCATGTTAAAGGCTGAAGCCGAAACCAAGCAAGAGTTAATGAAGCGAATTATTGCCCAAACTGAAGCTAGAGAAGCGCAAATTAAGATGTTGCGCTATCAATTAAACCCCCACTTTTTATGTAATACGTTAAATGCGATTAATGCGTTGATAGAAACGGAAGAATCTAAGATCGCACAAGATATGACAGTCAAATTGAGTAAGTTTTTACGCTACTCATTAGATCATAACCCCGATAATAAAATTGCTTTGCGCAACGAAATCAATGCATTGAATTTATATTTAGATATTGAAAAAACTCGCTTTGGCGACAGATTAGCACTGGATTTTCAAGTAAGCTCTGAGGCGCAAAATGCAAAGGTGCCGAGCTTGATTCTACAGCCAGTAATTGAAAACTCGATGAAACATGTGATTGCCCAAAATGAAGAAGGCGGTACGATTAGCCTCAAAGCTGATGTTATTGATGACAAGTTAGTTTTGGAAATGTCAGATACAGGCTCTGGTATTAAAGTGGGGCGCAGTAAATTACAGATATCTCAAGGCAGGGGCGTTGGACTTCGTAATATTGACGAACGTCTTAAGGTACTTTATCGTGAGAACTTCAGCTTTGAGTTGAACATCTCTGCATCGGGGGGGTTGAAAACTACGATCACCATCCCGTATGAATCAGCAGTTAGTTCATCATAAATTTTATTAAGCAGTAACGTTGAAACACTATGACTAAATTAAAAGCTATTATCGTCGATGATGAACCACTTGCATTAAAACTGCTTCGCTCAAAGCTTAGTAAGTTTGACGAATTGGAAATAATTGCTGAATGTAAAAATGGTCGCGAAGCCATTCAAAAGACAATGGATTTGGCACCAGATATTATCTTTTTAGATATACAAATGCCTGGCACAGATGGCTTTGGAGTCATTAAAAAATTACAAACCGATGTTGTGCCTATGGTTGTTTTTACTACTGCTTTTGAACAGTATGCTTTAGATGCGTTTGATGTTCATGCGGTAGATTACATTTTAAAGCCTATCGATGAAGAGCATATCCAGCGTGCAGTAACACGAGCAATTAATCGCTTTAATCGTGGTGATGGCGAAAATAGTGAAGATAACAAAACGAGAATTATTGGTGCTATCGATAGTATCAATGAAAAGCAAACTGTTGAAACTCGATTTACCTCACAATTTAACGACACAGAGCAAGGTTATGACCTACAACAAGCAGCTGTAGAGCGTAAAGTCGTGATTAAAGACAGAGATGATATCACTTTGCTTAAACAAGCTGATATTGAATGGATTGATGCTGCTGGAGATTATGTTTGTTTGCATGCCGACGGCGTAACTCACATTAAACGCAGTACACTTAAAAGCTTATTAGAAGAATTAGATCCGAGTATCTTCAAGCGTGTGCATCGTTCGACCATCGTAAACCTTAATTTTATTCAAAAAGTAATTCCGCACACTAAAGGTGAATTCTTTCTAAAACTTGGTGAGTACGACCAGGTTAAAGTCAGCCGAAATTACCGCGATGTCATTAAAAAATTCTTAACGGATATGTAATTTTTAAAGCGTTTTTGCAGCGACACTTGTATATACATGTGTTGCTCATTACTGCATTTTGGGTTACATTGCCCATCGTTTTCAAACAGCAGTAAAATCATAGGAACGTCTTATGTCTTCATCACATTCTTGGCAAACTCTTTTTATCAATGTAAACCTTGCGACTATGACTCAAGGTGGCACTTCCTATGGTGAAATTGAAAATGCGGCACTTGCTCTAAGTGACGGTAAAATTGCTTGGTTAGGTAATATCGAGCAACTGCCACAATACGACACAGAAAACGTTGAGGTGATCGACGCCCAAGGTAAATGGATCACCCCAGGTCTCATTGATTGTCATACTCATATTGTCTATGGCGGCAACCGTGCAAACGAATTTGAATTACGTCTAAAAGGCGCGAGTTATGAAGAGATTGCCCAAAATGGTGGCGGTATTGTTTCAACGGTAAAAGCGACGAGAGAAGCGACTGAAGATGAATTGTTTGCAAGTGCTTACAAACGTCTTGGCGCCCTACATAATGAAGGTGTAACAAGTTTAGAAATAAAATCTGGCTACGGTCTCGATTTAGAAAATGAAGTTAAAATGCTAAAGGTCGCAGCACGTTTACAACAAAGTTTACCGGTCAGCGTACAAAAAACATTTTTAGGTGCTCATGCATTGCCTGTCGAGTATAAAGATGACAGTGATGGCTATATCGATTTAGTTTGTCAGCAAATGATCCCGGAAGTTGCCAATCTTAATTTAGCCGACGCAGTTGATGTATTTTGTGAAGGTATAGGTTTTAGTTATGAGCAAACCGAACGCGTATTTAAAGCAGCTAAAGAACATGGCATTAATGTTAAAGTACACGCCGAACAATTGTCTGATTTAGGCGGTACTGAGTTAGCCGCTAAATACAATGCGCTTTCTAGTGATCATCTAGAGTATTTGTCTTTAGCTGGCGTCAAAGCAATGCAGCAAAGTGGCATGACTGCAGTATTGCTTCCAGGTGCTTTTTACTTCTTACGTGAAACTAAATTACCACCGGTACAGATGTTACGTGATAATAATGTGCGTATTGCAATTGCCACGGATGCTAACCCTGGCTCTTCTCCTATTAACTCGATTCAATTAATGCTGAATATGGCCTGCACCTTATTTAGATTAACGCCGACGGAAGCACTGGCAGGAGTTACTTGTAATGCCGCGCGTGCATTAGGCATCCAAGATAAAGTAGGCGAGTTAGCAGTAGGTATGGATGCTGATATTGCCCTTTGGGATATTCAACAACCGGCCCAATTGTGCTACCAATACGGTGTAAACCCATTAAGTAGCCTCTACAAACAAGGTAAGAAAGTTATCTAAACCGTTTTCCTTGTTGCTGCGGTTAAGTCACTATTATGCCGGAGTATAGAGTGAGCAATTCGGCCGAGTAATTTGCCCGGCAGTATCATTAGGTAATTTTTACTATTACACTTATCGTGATTTTCACTTAAACTTTAGCTAATACAAATGATATACCATTAATAGCCAGAGTTTATTTGAAAGTGAGCCTATGAAAGCTAACAATAATATAGATGTAGATTTACTTGATAACCTAAGTGAATTTAACGACCCTTTTTTCAAACAGTTTACTGTGAATAAAAGAGATACACCGCTGGAATTAACACCAAGCCTATCTAAAGACTATTTATTTCCAACTTTTTATGGCGATACATCGTGTGCAATCGCGGTTTTCCTTTGTGATTATGAACAAGCGAAAAAGCTTCTGCCGCATTCATCATTAAAACCTGTCAGCATGCTAAAAGGCCGAGCGTTAATTACCTTTTCCTGCTATCAATACCGAAATGTTTTAGGTGTAGCACCTTATAATGAAATAGCGATGACTATCCCGGTGATGACCGACGACGGTATTGATATGCCACTTCTACCGATGGTGGCGGAAAAATTATTTAAAAACTTTGGCTATCATGTATTTCATATGCCGGTAACGTCTTTGGAGAATCAAATCCGAGGTCGTAAAATTTGGGGCCTGCCAAAAGTAGTTGATGATATAAACATCGACGTTGTTAATGATGTAAGTCATATCGCGGCGACAGACGAGTGGGGCAATGAATATTTTTCGTTAAAAGTGCCAACTAACGGCAAACCAGTGGCTTTTGACGTGCGTTCAAACTTGTATTCGGTTCTAGATGGCAAACTAAAACAAAGTGCGACTCAATTTAAGGGAGAATTTAATCTTATCAAACATATGGATAGATTATTTAAATCTGGCGGAGATGATCCAGGCGTATTAAAGATAGGAGAAGGGCCTTACGGCGATATGCTGAAAAAGTTGAAAATAGAGCCTCAACCTTTCCAGTTTAGACATGCAAACTCTATGAATGCATGCTTTGAATTACCAAACAAAAACTTTAACGGTTAATGTTTAAAAGCTAAAAATTACTAGTCTATATCGAGCGCTTCTTGCGATAAGATAATGCCAGTATTGTCAGCATAGATAAAATCGTCGGGTAAAATAGTTACGCCGGCGAAGTTCACCGCAACGTCATCCTCTCCAACATTACTATCGTCAGCTCCGACTGGAATAGAAACCATTGCTTGGATACCAATTTCAATATCTTCTAGTGCATCTACATCGCGAACACTACCGTAGCAGACGATACCTTGCCAGCCATTTTTAGCCGCAGTTTCTGCAATATATACGTCAATTAACGCGCGTCTCGTAGAGCCACCACCATCGATAACTAAGACTTTACCTTCACCGTTTTGCTCGACGGTTTCGCTGATCAAACCATTCGCTTCAAAACATTTTATTG
Source organism: Thalassotalea crassostreae (assembly GCF_001831495.1). Classification (NCBI taxonomy): domain Bacteria; kingdom Pseudomonadati; phylum Pseudomonadota; class Gammaproteobacteria; order Alteromonadales; family Colwelliaceae; genus Thalassotalea; species Thalassotalea crassostreae. The sequence continues at coordinate 3,326,599 of NZ_CP017689.1, read as the reverse complement.
TCACTACACTGCCACCAAACGAACTGATGCCACCATAATTGCTCAACATTGGCTCTAAAACATCGATAGAATCAGCGTAAAGGTTGCATAGCTCAGACGTGTTGTATTCCATCGGGAACTCCAGTATTTGTATGGTTTGAATTAACGTTAGTATTAGTAAGTATTTGAATTAACAATAAGTATAACGTCTTTGATATTGTCGACAAGTGAAAATTTATTATTCATTGCTTGAATAAAACGATGTGACTTTTCTTTAGGCATTAAAAAAGCGCCTTTTAGGCGCTTTTTTCAAACTGTCAGACTTAAGTAGTCCAAGTAAGTAATGTAATATTACTTCTTGCTTAAGATGCTGAAACGCTTGTTGAACTTGTCTACTCGACCACCAGTTTCTACAGCTTTTTGCTTACCAGTGTAGAATGGGTGACATTCAGAACAAACATCTAAGTAGATGTCTTGGCCTTTAGTTGAACGAGTTTCAATAACGTGACCACAAGAACAAGTTGCTTTCATGGCTACATAATTTGGGTGGATACCGTCTTTCATGGGATTACCTTATTTAGGCCGTATCGCCATCTGGTCATTATTGCCAGACACCATACGAGTTACATTTATTTAAGGGTGCGAATCATACGGCAACATTCGCATGAGTTCAACTAAATCAGTTAAAAAATAGCCAAAAACATAAAAACTTTACAATTTGAAACGGATTTTAGCGCGCAATCAATAAAATTTCCGTTAAATTGTCTTGGCAAAGTGATCATTACTAGTCAAAATGAATGTATTAATAAAAGTATAAATGAATAATTTGAATCACTATTTTGGCTAATAAACCTAACTATCTGAGCGTTGCTGTTCCTGTGCCTATGCGGCAGAGTTTTACTTACTCGATCCCAGATAAATTGGCTGATCTAGAGTTTAGTATTGGCGATCGTGTGCTCATTCCATTTGGCAATCGACAAGTGGTAGGCATAGTTCTCAAAACAGTCTTTGCCGATGAGCTTGGTGATATAGGCCTTGGTGATATAGATAAGGACAAACTTAAACCAATAATTAGCCGATTTGATAACACTACTCGCCTATCGAAGGAGCAAGTTAATTTTCTAAATACCTGCTCCCGCTATTACCATCATCCAATTGGGGATGTTATCTCTCAAGCGTTGCCGGTATTACTTCGACAAGTAAAGCCTGTTGATTTAACGCCACCAGCATGTTGGCGAATAAATGATGAGCTATCAGCGGCAGATTTTGAAAAAACAAAAGCCACTATTAGCAAAACAGCGAAAAAACAAGTCGCTTTGCTTGACTATATTGCCAACCAACAAGAGTTAACTTGGCCAGAAATTCGACTGGCGGGTTTTACTAAGGCTCAAATTAACGCGCTACTAAAAAAACAGCTGATTTTTGAAGATCAAATTAAGCTGCGCCCATTTAGCATGTCTAAAGCAGCGGTAAATGAAGCTGATAAACCGCAATTATCCATTGAACAATCGGTAATTGTTTCTGCTATTAATCAGCAACTCGATAAGTTTTCTTGTCATTTAGTCGATGGCATCACCGGTAGTGGTAAAACCGAAGTGTATTTGCAAATAATTGAGCAAGTATTACTTAATAGCAAACAAGTACTGATTTTGGTTCCTGAAATTGGTTTAACGCCGCAAACCTTATCGCGTTTTGAGAAACGCTTTAAGGTACCGGTGGTCTTGCATCATTCTGGACTCAATGACAACGAACGCTTACAAACCTGGAGTCAGGTTAAGCAAGGACAGGCGGGTATTGTCATTGCCACTCGTTCGGGGGTATTTTCACCGTTAGCTAATCCCGGCATCATTGTTGTTGATGAGGAGCATGACGCGTCATTAAAACAACAAGAAGGGTTTCGATATCACGCTCGTGATTTAGCCATTTTAAGAGCACGAGCGCTGAATATTCCTATCGTGTTAGGTAGTGCCACACCATCGTTAGAAACACTGCAAAATGGTTTGCAGGATAAATACCAATACCATCAACTAACAAAGCGTGCAGGAAAAAGCAGCTTAGCAAGTATAAGTTTGGTTGATATGAACACCGAACAAGTTGAATTTGGCTTATCCGGTACATTAAAAGCACAAATAGCAAAGACTCTAGAACGCGGCGAGCAGGTCCTAATCTTTCTAAATCGACGTGGTTTTGCGCCGGCAATTTCTTGTGAAGAGTGTAATTGGATTTGTGAATGCCAACGTTGTAATAAACCCTATACATTGCATCAAACTCAGAACCTTTTGGTTTGTCATCATTGTGGTAGTCAAAAACGTATTGTTCGACAATGTGGTGAATGTGGTAGTGTTCGCATAAAGCCGCTCGGACAAGGTACTGAGCAGCTGGAATATCGAATCCAAGAATTATTTGCAGACTATTCGTCAGTGCGCATCGATAGAGATAGCACTCGTCGCAAAGGTGAATTGGCAAAACTATTGGAACAAGTGGCGAACAAAGAACATCAAATCTTGATTGGCACACAAATGTTAGCCAAAGGTCACCATTTTCCCGACGTGACCTTAGTTGCCATTCTAGATGTTGATGGCGCTCTGTTTAGTTATGACTTTAGAGCGCCAGAAAAAATGGCACAATTGTTAGTACAAGTATCAGGTCGCGCTGGACGAGAAAGTAAACCTGGTAAAGTTATTGTACAAACAAGGTTTCCTGAACATCCGTTACTACAGGACTTGGTTAATAATGGCTATGGTCATTTTGCTCGATATGCACTTATCGAAAGGGAACAAGCCATGCTACCACCATTTTCTTTTCAATCATTGTTTCGCGCTGAAGCAAACTATGCAGACTTACCCATGTCGTTTTTAAGGGATATAAGTCAAGGTCAATTTGAACAATGCATGGTTAGTGGTCCTATCGCTGCCGCACAAGAAAAGAAAGCCGGAAAATATCGCTTTCATTTGTTGTTACAGGCGAAGAGCCGCAATCATTTACACCAAGCGGTAGCGCAGATCATTGCCAATATCCATTGCCATCCGGCACAACATAAAGTACGTTGGTCAGTGGACGTCGATCCGCAAGAGTTATCTTGGTAGTATTGAATAATCATGCGCTAACTTAATATTTACAGCAGTATCAAGATAAAACACTGTACATTAAGGTTTGGTTGGTTAAAATTGACCTTAATATTCTAATAATAAGTTTTTTGATTGTATGGCTCATCAAGATTACATTTCCCGTCCTCGTACGACAAAAAAAAAGAAAAACCCTTATCAAAAAAAAGCTAAGGGTAAAAAAGCTACGCCACAAAACGGTATGAAAGCAATGATCAATATCTTTACCATCGTAGCTATTATCGCTGCTGTGGTATGGGCGCTAACAAGTTTACGAGCGAATAAACCAGATGATGTCACGGTACCTGAAATAGAGTTAACGCCAGCGGAAACGACTAAGCCGAAAACAAAAAGCAGCGATTTACCTGAGCCGCCAGAAGACAAATGGACCTACGATGATATTTTAGAAGAGCGTGAAGTCTCTGTTGAAGGAACCTATGAAACAAAGTCTAAAGGACCGCAAAAATTACAATGTGGTTCGTTTAGAACATCAGCCAAAGCAGAAGAGTTAAAGGCAAAAATTGCATTTTCTGGGTTAAGCTCACAAGTTCGAAAATCTAATGGTAAAAATGGGGTTTGGTACAAAGTGGTTTTAGGACCGTACGAGAACAAACGCGGTGCTGAAAAAGCCAAACATAAATTACGCGCCAATCAAATTAATTACTGCAAAATTTATCCTTGGACTTGAAAACCAAGGGATCTATTCCCACATTAAAGTTAAGACATTGTCCGGAGTGCCTATTTGCACTCCGGTTTTATTTATAGAGGTTTAATGTGACTACTATCGTATCTGTTCGACGTAACGGCAAAGTATGTATTGGCGGTGATGGCCAAGTTTCCCTAGGTAATACCGTAATGAAAGGTAACGCCCGTAAGGTTCGTCGTTTATATAATGACAAAGTATTAGCCGGTTTTGCTGGTGGTACAGCAGACGCTTTTACCCTGTTTGAACGTTTTGAAAGCAAACTTGAAATGCATCAAGGCCACTTAACTAAGTCAGCTGTTGAACTTGCCAAAGACTGGCGCAGCGACCGTGCACTTCGCAAGCTAGAAGCGATGTTAGTTGTTGCCGACGAAACCGCATCATTAATCATTACCGGTAACGGTGATGTTGTGCAGCCAGAAAATGATCTTATCGCAATCGGCTCAGGCGGAAACTACGCACAATCAGCAGCCATTGCGCTACTTGAAAATACTGAATTAAGCGCCCGTGATATCGTTGAAAAATCTTTAACTATCGCTGGCAATATCTGTGTGTTTACCAACTTAAATCACACTATTGACGAAATTTAATCACAGTGAGTTTTAATCAAGTTGCTAACAATTAACAATTAACTATCAACGATTGAAATTCGCTGTCAGACATATAGGAATGTTTTCATGTCAAATATGACTCCACGTGAAATTGTTCACGAACTAGATTGCCATATCATTGGTCAAAATGACGCTAAAAAAGCCGTCGCAATTGCATTGAGAAATCGCTGGCGCCGCATGCAACTTGACGATGAATTACGTGCAGAAGTAACGCCTAAGAATATTTTGATGATAGGTCCAACGGGTGTTGGTAAAACTGAAATTGCCCGCCGACTAGCCAAGCTAGCTAATGCACCATTTATCAAAGTGGAAGCGACCAAATTTACCGAAGTAGGTTATGTTGGTAAAGAAGTTGAAACCATTATTCGTGATCTTGCAGATATGGCAGTAAAGCTGACTAAAGAACAAGAGATGAAGCGAGTAAAGCATTTAGCCGAAGAAGCTGCTGAAGAACGCATTTTAGATGTTTTGATCCCTAACCCCCGCAATAACTTTGGTGAAGAAGAAACAACGGATAATTCATCGACTCGTCAGGTATTTCGTAAAAAGTTACGTGAAGGCAAATTAGACGACAAAGAGATTGAGATTGATGTTGCCCAGCAGCAAATTGGCATGGAAATCATGGCACCTCCTGGAATGGAAGACATGACCAACCAATTACAAGGTATGTTCCAAAACCTATCTCAAGATAAAACTAAAAAACGTAAACTGAAAATCAAAGACGCGTTTAAAGCATTGCAAGAAGAAGAAGCGAGCAAATTAGTTAATCAAGACGATTTAAAAGAAAAAGCGATTTATGCGGTAGAGCAAAATGGCATTGTCTTTATCGATGAGATTGACAAAATTTGTAAGCGCGCAGATACCTCTGGTCCTGATGTATCTCGCGAAGGTGTACAACGTGATTTACTACCATTAGTCGAAGGCTCAACAGTAAGCACTAAACATGGCATGGTAAAGACAGATCACATTTTGTTTATTGCCTCTGGTGCATTCCAGATGTCAAAACCGAGTGATTTAATTCCAGAATTACAAGGTCGTTTACCAATTCGTGTTGAGTTAAGAGCCCTTAAGGTTGATGACTTTGTTCGTATTCTTACCGAACCTAATGCGTCATTAACAGAGCAATACATTGCTCTTATGGCGACGGAAGGGGTGAAGGTTGAGTTTACCGAAGACGGTATTAAATCGATAGCTACTGCAGCATGGCAAGTAAATGAAACAACCGAAAACATTGGTGCCCGTCGTTTACATACAGTTATGGAACGCCTGATTGAAGAATTATCTTTTAGTGCGGACTCAAAAAGCGGTCAAACCATTAGTATTGATAAAGCATTCGTTGAATCTAAATTAGATGTGTTAGTTAAAGATGAAGACTTAAGTCGCTTTATTCTATAATTAACGACATACTGATAGCAGACGGTTTTAACGAGGGAGCATAAATGCCAATCGAACGCATAACAATTGATCGTAGCAATAATCAATTAAGCATTGAGTTTGCCGATAAATTTCAACAAAACTTAAGTTTTGAGTTCTTACGTGTTTATTCTCCCGCAATTAAAGCCGCGAAAAAAGGTCAACCAAACCAGCCGGTAAGCAACCAAAAAATGGTGAATTTAGTCGCGATTGATACGGTTGCTAAACATGGTTTTCGATTGCACTTTGATGATACGCATAATGCTATCTACAGCGCACAGATCCTAGAAGAATTCGCCCACAATAAAGCTCGTCTATGGCAGGAGTATCTTGATGCGCTTGCCACGACTGGTCATAGCCGCGAAGCTATGATCGAAATAAAACAAGTACTATAGGCATTGTAATGACCAATAACGATATTTTACGCCGCATCCGCTACATCTTTAATTATGGCGATTCACACATGCTTAGTATTTTTGCTGAAGCGGATTTGACCGTTGATATTGAACAATATCATCACTGGATGCGAAAAGAAGAGGATGAGAAATACGTTAACTTAACGGATACTAATTTAGCCATCTTTTTAAACGGATTTATCAACAAAAATCGCGGCAAAAAGGACGGTCCTCAAGCAAAACCTGAGTCAAATTTAAATAACAACATTATACTACGTAAGCTTAAAATCGCATTAAACCTTAATGACGTCGATATGATAAACATTATGGAACTAGCCGATGTTCGCATAGGCAAGTCAGAATTAAGTGCGTTTTTTAGAAAGCCTGCCCACAAAAACTTTCGACAGTGTAAGGATCAATTTCTGCGTAACTTCTTAAAAGGTATGCAAGTTAAGTATCACGACGGTGATCCTTGGGCTAAACCAGCAGCTGAGTAATGAAGCGCTACCTTCTTATCGCGGTTGGTTTTGGTTTCGTCGCGCTGGCACTTGCTGGCGTCGTCTTACCGGTATTACCGACCACGCCATTTTTATTAGTCGCAGCGGCTTGTTTTGCTAAATCATCAAAACGCTGCCATCAATGGCTGCTAAACAATAAACTATTTGGTCCAATCCTACATAACTGGCATCATCGTCGCTGTATACCTCTAAAAGCGAAACGTATCGCGATGCTAAGTATTATTGTTTTTGGCGGCAGTTCAGTAATCATGTTGCCTAACGTATATGGCCAAATCGCGACAATTGTGCTGCTGTTAATTGGCTTTTTAGTGGTTTATAACTTAAAAGTTTGTCAATCGACTGAGCCTTCTCATAAGTAGTTTTCCTTTCTAAATAAACTCTAGTGTTTCTAATTTCTGATAAATTTAAATAAGTCGTTGATTAATGTTGTATATTTAAATCAATAACAACAATCTTAGTGTGCGAAAAATAAATTTAATTTTTTTTAAACCTTTTCAAAAGTTTTCGCATCTTATTTAACAAGCTTACAGAATAACTAAAAACTGGAAATAAAATTGTCAGCACAAAGTTCAGTCATCGATGCCAAACAGGTATTCGCCGAAAAGCAAGAGCTCGAATGGATCTTGCAGGCGAAGCAGGGCGATAGACAGGCGTTTAATCACTTATACCAACTACATATTGGTCGTGTTTATGCACTATGTTATCGCATGCTATCAAGCGCCGACCAAGCAGAAGACGTCGCCCAAGAGGTGTTCGTACAAGTGTGGCTGAAAATGGACAATTTCCGTGGTGATGCAAAATTTTCTACCTGGTTGCATTCCGTGGCAACCAATACGGTATTAACTCATATTCGTAAGCAAAAAAATTGGCTGCAAAAAGTGTTTAGTATTGAAGAGCAGCCACAGGCGGAACAAGCGGGTAACGAAATTTCAGATCTTTCTGATATGGATAAAATGATTTTACGGTTACCAGAGAAAGCTCGATTAGTTTTTGTATTATTTGCGGTGGAAGGATATCGCCATGAGGAAATAGCGACCATGTTGAATATGGCGGTAGGCTCAAGCAAATCACATTATCATCGAGCGCGTAACTTACTTAAAGAGTGGTTGTAGTATGAATAAATCAATGACAGATGCCGAACTACAAAAGCAAATCGATAATTTGCAGTCAGAGATCAAACCTAGCCGCGATTTATGGCCAGGCATAGAGCATGCGTTAGAGCACCAACGCCAAACGGCTGAAAAGCCTAAAAGTATAAAGCCTTATGCGTTTGCTGCCTCATTAGCGTTAGCGATGTTATTAACGTGGAAGGTCGATTTTAATAAATCTGAGGTTGTTGCCAAGGTAAGTGCGATCGACACGCTAACTGAACAATATGATCAACATAAGCAAACCATGTTGGTGAGTTTTGGTAGACCGGATTTAACTGCGTTGCCTATTGATATGCAAAAGCAATTTGCTGACTTACAAGCAGCCAGAGAGTCCTTACTAACAGCATTAAAAGATGACCCAGAAAATGCCAACTTATTGAATTTGTTGCAGTGGACCCAACAACAAGAGTTGAATTTACTTGAACAAATTTATACGCCGAAATGGCAAACTATCTAATTTGGAAACGTTATGTCTGATTACAAAATAATTAACAAATCTATCTTCGCCATTTTCTCCTTAGTTATGGCAGCCACAGTGATGGCTGGCAGTGCGTTTGCCAAGGCAGTTGATCAACGTATTACAGTTAAAGATGCTGACAATGTCATTATCGAAAATATGCGCGGTAAAGTAACTATCGTCGGCACATCAAATCAAGAGGTTTGGGTAGTAGGTCGTTTAGACGAAAAGTCGACAGAATTTATCTTTGAACAACAGGGCAAAGATGTTGTTGTTAAAGTAAAAATGCCGAGCCACGTTGGTGGCAGTTTTTGGAATAGTGAAAGTGAAGAATCTAATTTACTGATTGAAATTCCGGGTGGATTGAATGTTGATTTTTCTGGTGTCTCTACCGATGTTGAAATTTCTAATGTAAACGCCGATGTAAATTTAAATAACGTCAGTGGAAAAGTATTAGCGAGCCAGTTAACCGGCGAAATTAACGTTCAAAGTGTTAGCGGAAATGTTAAAACTACAGCATTAAGTGGCAGTGTTACGCTATCTACAGTTAGTGGCAATATTATCGACAAAGGCTCTAAAGGCGACTTGCGTTATCATGCGGTGAGCGGTGACGTAAATGCAACGAGCGATGCTGAAAAAGTGAAAGCATCGGTTGTATCAGGTGACATGATCCTTGCTCTAGCTAAGGTTGTTGAACTAAGTATGAATACTGTTAGTGGTGATATCGACGGCGAATTAGATTTAAGCGACGATGGCATAGTAAAGTTTTCTACCGTAAGTGGTAATGTTAGCTTAGCTTTAAATGAATCATTAAATGCCGATATTACCATTCGCAGTGATGCTGGCGGCCGCTTGATTAATAAATTAAATGATACACCGGTTGATAAAGCCAAACATGGACCTTCTTCAAGACTAGATACCGTTGTAGGCTCAGGCGGCGGTGTGATTAAAGCATCAACAGTGAGTGGCCGCATTAAACTGTCTTATCAATAACATCGACAAATAAATCAGCATTATATTATCGAGTGACAAACTTTGTTGTCACTCGATTTTTTATATTAGTTAAGTCTTTGATAAACATATGCTCATAGTAAACTCATAGCCAATTGACCCTAATAAAAAAAATAACGTTAAAAATAATTTATTCTCATCTACCGAACTTTTACTTCTATATTTCCCTTAAATAGCTTAAATTATGCAGTTCAATAAAATCTCGTCTAGCTCGAGTAAATTTCTCAAATTATCACAGGAAAACGGCAGTAATGGCGCAAAACCAGGCTAAGGGCCAGTCTAAAAAACAGGCTAACAATCAGTTTAAAGATAAACAGGTTGAGCAACTTAAAATGACTCCACATTCTATGGAAGCTGAGCAATCGGTGATAGGTGGTTTACTGCTTGATAATAGTGCCTGGGATAACGTAGCCGAACGAGTTGTTGCTGCAGATTTTTATTCACGTGCGCACCGTATTATTTTTGAATGCGTTGCGGAATTAATTGAAAAAGGCAATCCGGTTGATTTAATCACTTTGTCAGAGGCGTTAGAAAGCCAACAACAAATTGATGATGTTGGTGGTTTTGTATATCTTGCTGAAATGATGCGAAATACGCCATCAGCTGCAAATATTTTGGCTTATTCCGATATTGTTCGTGAACGAGCGATTACTCGTGAGTTAATTAAAGTCGCCAATGACATCGCCGACGCAGGTTATGATCCGCAAGGTCGAGATAGTGCAGAATTACTTGATTTTGCCGAGTCGAAAGTATTCAAAATCGCAGAGCAGCGTGCCAATAAATCAGAAGGCCCTGAAAATATTCATTCTGTAATGGAAAAGACCGTTGATAGAATTGAAAAACTATATGGAACACCACACGATGGTGTAACTGGTGTATCGACCGGTTTTACCGATTTAGATAAAATGACTGCTGGTATGCAGCCGTCGGACTTAATCATCGTTGCTGCCCGTCCATCAATGGGTAAAACAACATTTGCGATGAACTTGGCAGAAAATGCCGCGATGATGCAGGACAAACCTGCCCTGATCTTTTCATTAGAGATGCCATCAGAACAGATCATGATGCGTATGTTGGCATCATTGGGTCGTATTGACCAAACCAAAATCCGTACTGGCCAATTAGGCGATGAGGATTGGGCTCGCCTATCTTCAACGATGGGCTTGTTGATGGAAAAAGGTAAAATGTTCGTCGATGACGCTGCAGGTCTAACACCAACAGAAGTTCGTTCTCGAGCTCGCCGTATTCATCGTGATAATGGCGGCCTATCAATGATCATGATTGATTATCTACAGCTTATGCGGGTGCCTCAATTTAGTGATAATCGTACCTTGGAAATTGCTGAAATTTCTCGTTCATTAAAGGCATTAGCAAAAGAATTAAATATTCCAGTTATAGCACTTTCTCAGTTAAACCGTGGCCTAGAGCAACGTGCTGATAAACGTCCTATCAACTCAGATTTGAGGGAGTCAGGTTCCATAGAGCAGGATGCTGATTTGATTATGTTTATCTATCGTGACGAAGTATATAACGAAGACTCTCCTGATAAAGGCACCGCAGAAATCATCCTCGGTAAACAACGTAATGGTCCGATAGGACGCGTTCGTTTAACCTTCCAAGGTCAATTTTCACGTTTTGATAATTTTGCCGGACCTGGCGGAATTATGGATGAAGATTAAGCTTTATTTTTGTCCCCGACCTCCTAACCAATGTAGCAGTTAAGATTGTCTTCCACTTTAACTGCTCATAAAATAGACGAATGTACTAATAACAGCTATAGTGTGCTTAGCTCAAAAGAATGTTAAGAGCAAAGGGATACTCACTAAGTGAGGTATATCTATACTTTTCAAAGGGTTAGTGTAATGGGAAATAACGTAGATAAAATCACTGTACTTTATTACGATCACAACGATATGACTTCAATATGCTCGGATGTGCTAACAGATCTGGATGTTGGCGAAGATGAACGAGTTGTTTTTCCATCTTCTTATCGAGATAACAAAATCATTGTCGCGGTTTTAGATGGTATTTGTAATGTACGAAATGCATTGGGTGACCGTTCTATATTTGCGAAAACAGCAAGATAAAGTAATGGCGGGCGTCTTTACTGGCAGCTTTGACAGTGGCCGTGTGCCTCTACTATTTGCTGGCTGATCTTAAATCCACTTGCATCTGCCATCGCTCGAATAGCTAAATCTAGGTTGTTCGACTGAATTTCCTCTACACTCCCACAATTATCACAAATAAGTAACTGTACTGGATGATTGCAATCACTGAAATGGTGGCATAACAGAAATGAGTTAATAGATTCAATTTTATGGACAAACCCTTGGGCAGCAAGAAAATCAAGTGCACGATAAACCGTGGCAGGTTTAGCTCCAGGGTCGATTACTTTAAGCTTTTCTAATAAATCATAAGCACCTATAGCACCTTCATTTTCTGCCATAAGCAAAAATATTTGTTCTCGAGCGGTAGTTAAACGCGCTCCACTTTGTTGACAGCGCTTGCGGGCTTGTTCAAGTAATTGTGTTGAGTCCATCTGAGTTATCGTAAGTTTGTAAAAATGCTAAGTAATGCCGACAGTGTATCACAGTGTTTATTAAGTAACAGCCTCACTCATATTGTGAGTTAAATTTCTATAACACTTAAGAGTACCGTAACATTTGCTTGCAGTAGCGAAGTGAATTAGTGATATAATAATTCACTTAACGTCTTTTCATAATCATCTTGTTTAAGGTTTTTAGCATTGAATTCTGCACCATTTATTGAAAAACTCTCAGTCGCTCCAATGCTTGATTGGACTGATCGCCATTGTCGTTTTTTCTTAAGACAGCTTTCGAGTCACACCGTGATGTATACCGAAATGGTTACGACCGGTGCTATCTTATTTGGTAAGGGGGATTACCTGTCTTATAACCAAGAGGAACATCCATTGGTGTTGCAATTAGGTGGCAGTGATCCAAAGGCATTAACTGAATGTGCGCAAAAAGCAGAGCAGCTAGGTTATGATGCGATAAACATTAACGTTGGTTGTCCTTCCGACAGAGTTCAAAATGGTCGTTTTGGTGCCTGTTTGATGGCAGAGCCTGATCTAGTCGCTGAATGTGTTCAATCAATGCAATCAGCAGTGTCTGTGCCTATCACTGTTAAGTCTCGAATTGGTATTGACGACCAAGACAGTTATGAATTTTTACATACATTTATCGACAAAGTTTCTTCAGCAGGTTGTGAACACTTTATCGTTCATGCTCGAAAAGCTTGGTTAAGCGGCTTAAGCCCAAAACAAAACCGTGAAATACCGCCGTTAGATTATTCCCGTGTGTACCAGATAAAGAAAGACTTTTCTAATTTACAGATTTCAATAAATGGCGGCATTAAGACATTACAAGAGTCCGTTGACCATCTACAGCATATTGATGGTGTAATGATTGGACGCGAAGTTTATCAAAACCCTTATCTGTTGAGTGAAGCCGATCAACTTGTCTATGGCGCCGTTAAAGCTCAAATTACTCGCGAACAAGTTATCGAAATTATGTGTGACTACATTGATCGAAACGTTGCAAACGGTGGGCGAGTTTGGCATGTAGTGAGGCATATGCTCGGCCTTTGTAATGGTTTGCCCGGCGCAAGACGCTACCGCCGCTATCTAAGTGAAAATGCTGGCCGCGAAGGGGCTGATTCGAGTGTGTTGCGTGAAGCGTTTGCGCTGACCGGCCAACTCGATTTTTAATTCTTATTAAAATCTCACTACCTAGTATCAATTTCAAGTTTCACTCATATCACACGACTTCCTAGCTAATTCCTCATATGGAGAAAATAGGTTCCATATGGGGTGTTAAAAAACTTTTAAAAAATAATTAACAAAAAATTAAACCTTTTTGTAATTAGCTGCGACTAATAGGTATATTCACAAGATCTTGATTGAGGTTTTTTATGGTTTTTTTAATTCAAATGTTTTGGTTATTGCTGCTACCGGGAGCTTGTTTATTAACAGGTTCGCTATTAGTTAGTCTAATGGAGACTATTAATGGTAACTCTTTATAGCCATTGCTCAGCATTATAATTCTTGCACTAACCCATAGAACAACCTTGAATGATAGCCTTAACACTTTGATGTTAAGGCTTTTTTATTTCTCCTATCTCGACCTATAGCAATTTTAACTAGTTTTAAGCAGCTTCTATTTATCCTTTCTTAGATACTTTTTGTGTGTTTTTGTTCGTCTAGAATTGTTTGGTCAAAATAACTAAATAGTTGGTGTATTTGACTATATTGTTTTTGTTGAATAGTGGTTTTTCTGAAACTGTTAAATTTATTAATAGTGCTGTAAGCCAATTAAAATAAAGGGTTAACAAGTTTTTTACATAGTTGGCACGGCACTTGTATTCATATCGGCAAGTTAACAAATTTATTATAAACAGATTACACCTAAACAAAATAGGCGAGGAAAACAAAATGAACACAGTAACTAATTCGGTAACTAAAAATGTAACTAAGAAAGTAGGTATTTTAGCAACATTATTAACAGTAAGTGCAATGGCAATGACTTCAGCTAAAGCTGAGCAACTAGTATCTCTAGAAACCGCTGTTGGCATGATGGTGAAACAACAAGCGTCTGCTGTGTTTAACCAAATTCAACAAGACATCAGTTATAGCATTGAAGAAGGCTTAGGTAATTTTAATATCAACTCAAGCTTTAAATCAGACAAGGGTATGCCAAAAGTTCAAATTCGTGAGATTGCACAAGTGGCTCATAACAAAGATCTAAAGCAAGTAGAAGTAGACCAATACTAATTAAACCATAATAAGGAGATAACTCATGGGAATGTTTTCAAGATTAACAGATATCATCAATGCCAATATCAATAGCTTATTAGAAAAGGCAGAGAATCCAGAAAAACTATTACGTTTGATCGTGCAAGAAATGGAAGAGACTCTAGTTGAAGTTAGAGCACAAGCAGCCAAAAGCATCGCAGAGAAAAAAACGTTTTCACGTCAACAACGTAATGTAGACAATCAACTTAATAGTTGGCAGCAAAAGGCAGAATTAGCGCTTGCTAAAGGCCGTGAAGATTTGGCTCGCAGCGCCCTTGTTGAAAAACAAAAGTACGTTCAACAACAACAAGAACTAGCTGAACAGGTTGCCATAATCGATGAAGGTTTAAATTCGATCCAAGAAGACTGTCAGCGTTTACAAGACAAACTGGCTGAAGCTAAGCAACGTCAAAAAACGTTTACCATGCGTCAACAATCTGCAGTAGTTCGTTTAAAAGCAAAGCAGCAACTTGATAGCGGTAATATCGATAACGCGATCGAAAAGTTTGAACGTTACCAGCAAAAAGTAGACGACTTAGAAGCTCAAGTTGAAGCATTTGATTTAACCCAAAAAAGTAGCTTAGAAAGTCAGTTCGCTGAATTAGAAAATGACGATTTAATAAACGAGCAATTAGCTCAATTAAAGAAAAAAGTAGTGAACGGCTAAGCCGTTCATGTTTAAACAGGTAGGATGTTATGTTTCCGTTTTCAATTATTTTTACACTTTGGTTAGTTCCAGTATTAACATTTTTTGTTGGTGCAGGGGTATTTGGTTTAGCAAGACGTTTACAGGCTTAAAAATTAAGTTGTGATATCACAACAAATAAAACAGCCCTGCAAAGCTAACAAAGGCAGCCAAGACTGAGAAAGTAAATTAGATTTAATTGCAATTGTTTAACTAAGAAATTTGGAGAAGATTATGACTAGCAGAAAATACGGCGTGGACCACGGGTTACGTAAAGATTTAGTCCACAAGAAAATAAGCGGTGTTTGTGCAGGTATTGCGCGTCACTTTGATTTACCAACATTTGGTGTAAGAGCTGCAACAGTAGTACTAGGTTTTATGATGCCAGTTGCAACCGTAGTCGCATATTTTGTAGCGGCGCTTTTAATGCCAAACAGATACTAATAAAGAGTTCGAAATGACTTTTTTCAAATCTTTATTATTGGCAATTATGGCGACGATACTGATGACCTATATACTAGGTATTAGCGTTATCGATTGGTTCAATATCGATATTTATATCGATCAAGATAAAATAGAACCAATCCAAGCTATTAGCATGTCAGCATTGGCTGCAGTAGTAATGGTGTTAGTCGCGTTGGCGATTATACTAAGTATATTCGGAGCGTTAATTTTTACCGTGATGGCGTTAGTAGCAACGTTTGTTGTGTTCGGCCTATCTGTTTTTTGGCCGGTACTGATTGTCGCATTGTTAATCTACGCTTGTACTCGAGACAAACCTCAAAGCCAGTATAATTAGGATAAAGTCTGATTTATTGGCTTTATTTCCATTTATTTCAAAATAAACCCAAAATTTCATTGTTCAATGTTAATAAATAAGGGATTATTCAAATAGTTAGTGTTAAATGGAATATCTTGATGAATATTAGACAAACTTTATCTATCCTTTCTTTATTATCAATTACTTTTAATGTTTTTGCCGCAGATATCGAAGTGAGCGAACAATATGTTCGTGAAACGATCCCTGGTACTAAAATTAGTTCTGCTTATATGTTGATCACCAATAACTCAGATAAAGAACTAATACTAACGGCTGCTAAGTCTAATGTCAGTTCTCGAATTGAGTTACACCAACATATAATGACAGAAGATATGATGAAAATGCAGCAAGTTGATTCTATTATTATAAAAGCAAATGACAATGTGAAATTACAGCCCCATGGCTATCATATAATGATTTTTGATATTGATAAGCCGCTCGTTGCTGATACTGAAATTACCATGGCGTTGGAGTTTGAAAATCACCCGCCAATTAAAATTTTAATGCCGGTGAAAGGCATTAAAAAGAAACGTCATCATCACTAAGGATTAGATCATGAAATTTAATTTTTCATTTAAATCAGTTACAACCATATCGCTGGTTGTGGTTTTTCTATTTTATTTATTGGGTGTGTTTTGGAGTTTTGAACCAGACATGTTTGATGTTCGTGAACAAGCTATTGCAGACGCCAAGGCAGAAGGTGTTAAGCCAGTTGTTGGCTATACCACAACAACGACATTAATCAGAGTTGCTGAAAAACTACAGGACAAACCAGGTGGTTACCTTTCTAATGATATAATGCCGCCATCATTATTTTTAGACAATATTCCTGCATGGGAATTCGGTGTTTTAGAAATGGTTCGAGATATGTCGTTGGCAATGCGTCAATCGTTTAGTCGTTCGCAGTCTCAATCATTAGAAAATAAACATTTAAAAGAAGCACAACCTAAGTTTAATATTGATGCATACAACTGGGCTATCCCAAGTGCTGAAGGTGAGTATTCGTCAGCAATTGAAGATTTATATAAGTATCGTAATAATTTAGCTGATCCTTTGATTCAAGATGCTCAGTTTTATGCTCGAACTGATAATTTAAGAGATTGGTTAAGAGAAATCGAAAAGCGTCTTGGTAGTTACTCTCAACGTTTAAGTTCTAGCGTAGGTAGAAACCAATTAAACACTGATTTAGCTGGCGAAAGAAATGCTCAACAGTCAACCATGTCTGCTTCAGCAGTTATTGTGAAAACAAGTTGGTGGAAAATAGATGATGTATTTTATGAGTCGCGTGGTGCATGTTGGGCATTACTTCACATGTTACAAGCGATAGAAGTAGATTTTGCTGATGTTTTAGAAACTAAAAATGCATCAGTAAGTGTAAGTCAAATCATTAGAGAACTTGAAGCGACACAAGAGCCGGTTTGGAGTCCAATGATTTTAAATGGCAGTGGTTTTGGTATTGGTGCAAATCATTCATTGGTAATGGCTAACTATATATCAAGAGCAAACGCCGCATTAATTGATTTAAGAGAATTATTAAGTCAAGGTTAATTCCAATAATAAAAACAGGGTAATAAAATATGAATAAAACAGCTGCGTTAATTAGTTCGTTAATGTTGTTAACAAGTACTTCAGCTGCTGCCGACACACTTTTTGGTGTTTACGTTGGTGCTCAAGGTTGGGATATGGCCGCTTCTGGTAGCCATGGTGAAACAAAAGACTTTCAGGATAATCAGTATTCATTTGAAGATGAAACGCTCGGGCGTTTTTATATTGAATTAGAGCACCCGGTTCCTTTTATTCCTAATTTGAAAGTAGCTCATTCAGAACTTACAACTAGCGGTATGTTGATTGATAACGCGAGTATCAGTATCGATAGTGAAGTTGACCTAACGCACACGGACTTTACGCTTTATTATGAAGTGTTTGATAACGGCCTTTTTTCATTTGATTTTGGTATAACAGGTAAACAATTAGACGGTGAAATCTCCGATGACTTTGATATCGATGAAGTAGATGAAATTATTCCATTATTGTACTTATCAACTGAAATCGGATTACCTCTTACAGGTCTGAGTTTGGTCGCCGAAGGAAACTTCTTAAGCATTGACGACAATACGTTATTAGATTATCAAGCGGGTGTTGCTTGGAAAGTTATTGATAATATGATCGTTGATGTTAGTTTGATGGCCGGATATCGAGTATTAGAAGTTGAATTAGATGATGTTGATGATGTTTATGCAGATCTAGAATTTGACGGTGCATACGCAGGTATTGAAGTTCATTTCTAAAAAATTCATATTCGAATTGATAAGATACAAAAACGGGAAGCATTTGCTTCCCGTTTTATTTTCTAACTCTGACTATGCTAGTGAGTCTTGCAGCGGTGGCACGACTTGTTTTTTACGACTAAGCACGCCATCCAACCATACTTTTCCGTCAGTCGTTGCTTTACCGTAAGCGTTCAAGGTTAAGTCATTATCATCACTTACCACTAATACTTCTGAGCCTTCTTTCATAATGTCTGTTAATAACAACATAACACTATGACGTTCACCTTCTGCTTTTAACGTGGCAATATCTGCTTGTAAGTCGTCTTTCATTGCATCGAAAATCGATAAATCTAGAACTTCCAACTGACCGATGCCAACCTTTTTACCGCCCATATTGAAGTCTTTAAAATCACGTAATACTAAATCCCTAATTGGTGTACCTAGCACTGCAGATTTCACTGTAAACATTTCCATACCGAATGCTTTGTAATCTTCAATTCCTGCAATGTCAGCTAATGCTTCTACACATTTGATATCTGCAGTCGTACAAGTTGGTGATTTAAAGATAACGGTATCGCTTAGAATAGCGCCCATCATTAAACCTGCAATCTCTTTAGGGATTGCAACATTGTGAAAATCATACATCATTTTAATGATGGTATTAGTACAGCCTACAGGACGAACCCAAATTTCTAGAGGTGTTGATGTAGTAATGTCACCTAACTTGTGATGGTCGATAATGCCTAATATTGTTGCTTCATCTATATCGTCTGGCCCCTGAACTTTATCAGAATGGTCTACAATATAAATCTCTTCACCTGCATAACTTGTTTTTAGCTCTGGCTGTTCAAAGCCAAATCTTTCTAACAAAAATAAAGTTTCTGGTGAAAGTTCACCTAAACGTGCAGGAACCGTTGGTTCGCCGATAGATGTTTTTAAATATGATAAAGCAATGGCAGACGCAATTGAGTCTGAATCAGGGATTTTGTGTCCCACAACGTAAGCTGGCATATAAGTAGTCTCCTTTAATTGCCCGCTATTCTAGCAAAATATTGTGAAAATGGGATATTTAATAAAAAATAATTTGTAGATTAAAACAACAAATTAAAACGCTTGTTTAAATAATGGTTGCTTTGCTATTTCAGACAAGGCAAACTTTGGCAACAAAATTAAAAAATATTGAACATTAATTTATTATGTTTGGTAATCAATAATCTAGCTATAAGAAGGAGTTAAGGTATGATCTATCAAGGCAATAGCCTGTCAGTTCAGTTACTTGACGATGGTATCGTTGAATTGTGTTTTGATGCAAAAGGTTCTGTAAATGCGTTAAATATTGCAACCTTACAAGAATATAAAAATGCGATAATTGCTATCAATGAATGTTCAGAAGCAAAGGGCGTAATCGTCACCTCTTCTAAATCAACATTTATTGTTGGCGCCGACATTACCGAATTCACTGAATTATTTAAAACCCCAGATGAAGAAATTGCTGGCGTATTTAAATCAAGTAGCGATATTTTTGATTTATTTGAAGATATAAACATCCCTACCGTTGCAGCGATTAATGGTTTCGCTTTAGGTGGCGGTTGTGAAGTTACCCTAGTTTGTGATTACAGAGTTGCTGATACTACTGCGAGCATTGGTTTACCAGAAGTTAAGCTAGGATTAATGCCTGGGTTTGGTGGAACAGTTCGCTTACCTCGTGTCATTGGTGTTGATAACGCTCTTGAATGGATGACTACGGGCAAAGCGTATAAAGCACAACAAGCACTCGACTTTGGTGCCATTGATGCCGTTGTTGCGCCAGAAAACTTAAAAGCTTCTGCTATTAGTATGGTTAAAGATGCAATCGCTGGTAATTTAGATTGGCAAGCTCGTAAACAAGAAAAACTATCTCCTGTATTATTATCGCCGATAGAACATGCAATGAGCTTTAATACCGCTAAAGGTATGGTGTTTGCAAAAGCTGGTAAACATTACCCAGCACCGATGGTGACAGTTAACTTATTAGAGAAAGCAGTAAAACTAGATCGTACCGGCGCGATGCTGCTAGAAAACGAAGCCTTTGGAAAGTTGGCTAAAACCGATGCATGTGCTGCACAGGTTGGTTTGTTTTTATCTGATCAAGTGGTTAAAGGTAAAGCCAAAAAGGCATCTAAAGTTGCTACCAAGAAAGTTGAACGTGCGGCTGTTTTAGGCGCAGGTATTATGGGCGGCGGTATCGCTTATCAATCGGCTTATAAAGGCACACCGATTGTTATGAAAGATATTAATAACAAAGCGTTAGATCTTGGATTATCGACAGCTGCAGGTATTTTAACAAAATTAGTTGATAAGGGGCGCATGGCACCCAAGAAAATGGCGCAAGTCCTTAATAGTATTACACCAACATTAACTTACGACAGCATGACTGACGTTGATATCGTGGTTGAAGCGGTAGTAGAAAATCCAAAAGTTAAAGCTGCGGTATTAAAGGAAGTTGAAGCAAGCGTTGCTGATGATGCGATTATTACCTCGAATACGTCTACAATTTCGATTGACTTATTAGCACAAAGCATCGACAAGCCGGAACGCTTTTGTGGTATGCATTTCTTCAATCCAGTTAACAAGATGCCATTAGTTGAAATTATTCGTGGCAAAGAGACTTCTGAGGAAGCCGTTGCAGCAGTTGTTGCATATGCAACGAAAATGGGCAAGTCAGCTATTGTTGTAAACGATTGCCCTGGTTTTTATATTAACCGAGTTCTATTCCCTTACTTTGCTGGGTTTGGGCAGCTATTAGTTGAAGGTGCAGACTTTACCGCCATTGATAAGGTAATGGAGAAGCAATTCGGCTGGCCAATGGGACCTGCTTATTTACTTGATGTTGTTGGCATTGATACTGCTGACCATTGTACAGATGTAATGGCTGCAGGATTTCCAACTCGAATGGCTAAAAGTGATAAAGATCCAGTGCAAGCGCTTTATAAAGATAATCGTTTTGGTCAGAAAAATGGTGTTGGCTTTTATGAGCATTCTAAAGACAAACGCGGTCGTCCACAAAAAGTGGCAAGTGAATCAAGTATTGCATTAATGTCGAGTATTTGTGCTGAACCTGCGCAATTTGAAGCGGACGAAATTATTGCAAGATTAATGATCCCTATGATCAATGAGACAATTCGCTGTTTAGAAGAAGGGGTTGTCGACACTGCTGCTGAAGCAGATATGGGACTAATATATGGTCTTGGTTTCCCTCCATTTAGAGGCGGACCAATTCGATACCTTGAAACTGTAGGTTTACAGTCTTTCATTGACACTGCCGATAAATATGCCCATTTAGGCGAAATATACCAAGTTACTGACGGTCTTCGCGAGATGGCGAAAACTGGCAAATCGTATTTCACTTCTGATGTTAAAACAGCTAAGTAGAGCGGAGTAAGTTATGAACGAAGTAGTTATTATTGATTGTATCCGCTCGCCAATGGGGCGTTCAAAAGCGGGTGTTTTTCGCAATGTTCGAGCGGAACAATTATCAGCAGATTTGATGAAGCAAATCTTGCTACGTAATCCTAAATTAGATCCTAATGACATTGAAGATGTTATCTGGGGTTGTGTAAAACAAACTAAAGAGCAGGGGTTTAATATTGCTCGCAACGCAGCACTACTTGCTGGCATACCTAAGTCAGTGGCTGGTGTTACAGTTAATCGCTTATGTGGTTCATCTATGCAAGCTTTACACGATGCATCTACGTCAATTATGGCAGGTCAAGGAGATGTATTTTTAATTGGTGGCGTTGAGCATATGGGTCACGTACCAATGATGTACGATGTAGACTTTGCTCCAGCGATGGCTAAGTATATGGCTAAAGCTGGTGGCAATATGGGCTTAACAGCAGAGTTACTTGGTAGACAGCATGGCATATCCCGAGAGTTGCAAGATGAGTTTGGTGCACGTTCCCATCAACGAGCTTTTGCTGCTCAACAAAAAGGTCGTTGGGATAATGAGATTGTTGGAATCAATGGTCATGATGCTACAGGAACATTGAAGCTTATTACTCAAGATGAAGTGATTCGTCCAGAATGTACCGTTGAAAGTTTATCTGGTTTGCGTCCGGTATTTGATCCTGTTAACGGCACTGTTACTGCTGGTACTTCATCTGCGTTATCGGATGGTGCAAGTGCGATGCTTGTCATGTCTGCGAAAAAAGCCAAAGAATTAGGCTTAACTCCAAGAATGAAGATCCGCAGTATGGGCGTTGCTGGCTGTGATCCTGCGACTATGGGTTACGGGCCAGTTCCGGCAACCAACAAAGCACTAAAACGTGCAGGCCTTAGTGTTGCAGATATAGATGTTGCTGAATTTAACGAAGCATTTGCAGCACAAGCGCTATCGTGTATGAAAGCTCTTGATATGTTAGATGTAATGGATGATAAAGTTAACCTTAATGGTGGAGCAATAGCACTGGGTCATCCGCTGGGCTGTTCTGGTGCTCGTATATCTACCACCTTGGTTAACCTAATGGAGGCAAAAGATGCAAATATTGGACTGGCGACTATGTGTATCGGTTTAGGGCAGGGTATCGCCACTGTATTTGAACGAGTTTAAAATCACAGAATTAAAAAAGGGAAGCATTAGCTTCCCTTTTTGATTTATTAACTTGTATTGTTAAGCTACAACGAACATATAATACGATAGAATAGTTTTACAATTTAACTTGGAAATATCTCTTCTACCGCTTCCTTTTCTACACCTGCATTTATAGCCGCATCGATTATAGTGCTATTACTTAATCCTGCTTTAGTTGCAGATTCTACAATTTCTTTTAAGTTTTTATCAGTACTATTTTTAAGTGATAAATTCAAAATATTCTCGCCATTATCGGGAAAATTCGTGTATGCGTTATTAGTCAATGATGTTACTGAATCAGGTAATTGCTCAAAAGCAATATTTAATAATTCGTCGAAATCATCTGGATATCGATGAATAACTGAGTTTACAACACTTGGTGCCATTACCGGTTTAGCATTAAGTGCAGTTATATATACTTGATTACGATCGTTTGGGTGGAGTTCACTTGCCATCAAAACAATGTCATCAGCATAAGCGGGTTCAAAGTTTATTGCGACTTTAATGATCTCATCGCAGTGTGCAACTTCTTGTTCCATACTAATTTCAATTACTTTATGTGCATGAGAAGGAGCTGCACTAAGAGAACCGCGGATCACTTGTTTATATTTATCTGGGTATTTTTTAAATGCTAATGTAATGATGCTCTCTTGTAATTCTGGATAACTCTTTAATAAGCTACTCACACTTCGTTCAACTGAAATTTGTTGTTCGTTATGTTTGTTGAACATCTTATTTAGAACTTGCTCTTGATTAGTAGCAGCAGTTGTAAGGCTACTTATACTAATACTGACGATACAGACTAAAATCTTTAGTACTTTCATTATTATCCTAAGAGATACTTTTATTATTTTTTTGAACATATATCTAACTATAAGTTCCCTCAATAAGCAATTAAAGATCCTTTTAATTTTAAGGTTCTCAAATTTTTAAGGCTGTTTTTTAATCATGATCTTTTCTTTTTGAGTGTTTTTTGCGCAAACGATCCTTATTTTTACTGGTTTAGAAAAAAAGCTATTGACGTTAACCAAAAAATCCCTAAAATGCGCACCTCTTCTACGGCGATTGCCTAGAATAGTTTGAAGGTTTGGGATTGCGTTTATCGCTGATTACAAACGTTGACAATTTAATTTGAAAATACTTTAAATTAGCTGTTGACTTCAAAACGAGGATGAGTAAAATACGCATCCTGCTTCGGGCCAAGGCCAACGGGGCACCAAGTGAATAACGAATGCGATTATCACTTCTACATGAAAAGAATACAAATCAATACGTTCATCCATGAACAGATTTGCATAACTACATCGTGTAGCCATCTTTAACAATTAGTTATCATGCAATTTGTGTGGACATTCACGTTGATGTAGATTTTACCAGAGTCTTCGGACTCAAAACTTACTCAGTGAATGACTACACAAATATACATACTTAAACGATGTTTTTATAACATTAGATAAGTACGTTTTATTTGAAACTTACTTCTTCGGAAGTAAGAGTACAGAATTCATTGAGCCGAACCACTTGTTGGTTCACATTACACTTTTTAATTGAAGAGTTTGATCATGGCTCAGATTGAACGCTGGCGGCAGGCTTAACACATGCAAGTCGAGCGGTAACATTTCTAGCTTGCTAGAAGATGACGAGCGGCGGACGGGTGAGTAATGCTTGGGAATATGCCTTTAGGTGGGGGACAACAGTTGGAAACGACTGCTAATACCGCATAATGTCTACGGACCAAAGGAGGGGCTCTTCGGACCTTTCGCCTTTAGATTAGCCCAAGTGAGATTAGCTAGTAGGTGAGGTAATGGCTCACCTAGGCGACGATCTCTAGCTGGTTTGAGAGGATGATCAGCCACACTGGGACTGAGACACGGCCCAGACTCCTACGGGAGGCAGCAGTGGGGAATATTGCACAATGGGGGAAACCCTGATGCAGCCATGCCGCGTGTGTGAAGAAGGCCTTCGGGTTGTAAAGCACTTTCAGTCGTGAGGAAAGGGTGTAGATTAATACTCTGCATCTGTGACGTTAGCGACAGAAGAAGCACCGGCTAACTCCGTGCCAGCAGCCGCGGTAATACGGAGGGTGCGAGCGTTAATCGGAATTACTGGGCGTAAAGCGTGCGTAGGCGGATTGTTAAGCGAGATGTGAAAGCCCAGGGCTCAACCTTGGAACTGCATTTCGAACTGGCTATCTAGAGTACTGTAGAGGGTGGTGGAATTTCCAGTGTAGCGGTGAAATGCGTAGAGATTGGAAGGAACATCAGTGGCGAAGGCGGCCACCTGGACAGATACTGACGCTGAGGCACGAAAGCGTGGGGAGCAAACAGGATTAGATACCCTGGTAGTCCACGCCGTAAACGATGTCAACTAGCTGTCTGTAGACTTGATCTGTGGGTAGCGTAGCTAACGCGCTAAGTTGACCGCCTGGGGAGTACGGCCGCAAGGTTAAAACTCAAATGAATTGACGGGGGCCCGCACAAGCGGTGGAGCATGTGGTTTAATTCGATGCAACGCGAAGAACCTTACCATCCCTTGACATCCAGAGAATTTTCTAGAGATAGATTAGTGCCTTCGGGAACTCTGAGACAGGTGCTGCATGGCTGTCGTCAGCTCGTGTTGTGAAATGTTGGGTTAAGTCCCGCAACGAGCGCAACCCCTATCCTTATTTGCCAGCGAGTAGTGTCGGGAACTCTAAGGAGACTGCCGGTGATAAACCGGAGGAAGGTGGGGACGACGTCAAGTCATCATGGCCCTTACGGGATGGGCTACACACGTGCTACAATGGCAGATACAGAGGGCAGCGAGACCGCGAGGTGGAGCGAATCCCAGAAAGTCTGTCGTAGTCCGGATTGGAGTCTGCAACTCGACTCCATGAAGTCGGAATCGCTAGTAATCGTGGATCAGAATGCCACGGTGAATACGTTCCCGGGCCTTGTACACACCGCCCGTCACACCATGGGAGTGGGTTGCAAAAGAAGTAGCTAGTCTAACCTTCGGGGGGACGGTTACCACTTTGTGATTCATGACTGGGGTGAAGTCGTAACAAGGTAACCCTAGGGGAACCTGGGGTTGGATCACCTCCTTACCTTAAGTAATTTCTCAACTTCGTTGAGTGTTCACACAAATTGCCTGATAACGAACGTAAAAAGACATACTCAGTAAAATGGGGCTATAGCTCAGCTGGGAGAGCGCCTGCCTTGCACGCAGGAGGTCAGCAGTTCGATCCTGCTTAGCTCCACCATTTCTGATTTGTAGTTATATAATAGGTCTGTAGCTCAGCTGGTTAGAGCGCACCCCTGATAAGGGTGAGGTCGGTAGTTCAAGTCTACTCAGACCTACCAATTTTAACTTTACTCTGCGTTGTTTAACGACTCGTGTAGAAAAACCACACGTCGTCATTAAACGCCTTGATTAAACTTAAAATACATTGTCTTTTTATTGAGAATTCAAACGAAGCATGACGCTTCGTTTGAGTTTTTAACTCACTGTTCTTTAACAATTTGGAAAGCTGATATTAAACCCGATAATTCGTGTTTATGATCACCAGTCATAAACGCATGCGAATTATCAACCAATGAGTTTCTGTTTACAGAAACACATTTAGACAATCATTAGATTGTCGAATTATAACTAACATAGTCGTTATGTTAGTTGTTCTTACTCAAGGCTCAAGCAGCAATGCTTGAGATAGATAACTTGTTGATAAGTTATCTCATTCTTATTGAATGCGTGAAAATGTCAGACGTACATTCAGATTTGGTTTTGTCACCAAGTCACTCGAAAGTTGAAAGACTGGTTGGGGTTGTATGGTTAAGTGACTAAGCGTATGTGGTGGATGCCTTGGCAGTTAGAGGCGATGAAAGACGTGTTAATCTGCGATAAGCGAAGACAAGGTGATAAAAACCGTTATAGTCTTCGATTTCTGAATGGGGAAACCCACCCGTCGTAAGGCGGGTATCGTAACGTGAATACATAGCGTTATGAGGCGAACCGGGAGAACTGAAACATCTAAGTACCCCGAGGAAAAGAAATCAACCGAGATTTCGTTAGTAGCGGCGAGCGAACGCGAATTAGCCCTTAAGTGGTTTGTAAGTTAGTGGAATGTTCTGGAAAGGACAGCGATACAGGGTGATAGCCCCGTACACGAAAATAAACTTATCATGAAATCGAGTAGGTCGGGACACGAGAAATCTTGACTGAATATGGGGGGACCATCCTCCAAGGCTAAATACTCCTAACTGACCGATAGTGAACCAGTACCGTGAGGGAAAGGCGAAAAGAACCCCTGTGAGGGGAGTGAAATAGAACCTGAAACCGCATACGTACAAGCAGTGGAAGCCGGATTTAGTCCGGTGCCTGCGTACCTTTTGTATAATGGGTCAGCGACTTATGTTCTGTAGCAAGGTTAACCGATTAGGGGAGCCGTAGCGAAAGCGAGTGTTAACTGCGCGTTTAGTTGCAGGGCATAGACCCGAAACCCGGCGATCTACCCATGGGCAGGTTGAAGGTTGAGTAACATCAACTGGAGGACCGAACACACGTATGTTGAAAAATGCGGTGATGACTTGTGGGTCGGAGTGAAAGGCTAATCAAGCCGGGAGATAGCTGGTTCTCCCCGAAATCTATTTAGGTAGAGCCTCGGACGAATACCATTGGGGGTAGAGCACTGTTAAGGCTAGGGGGTCATCCCGACTTACCAACCCTTTGCAAACTCCGAATACCAATGAGTACTATCCGGGAGACACACTATGGGTGCTAACGTCCATAGTGGAAAGGGAAACAACCCAGACCGCCAGCTAAGGTCCCAAAGTCATAGTTAAGTGGGAAACGATGTGGAAAGGCATAGACAGCTAGGAGGTTGGCTTAGAAGCAGCCACCCTTTAAAGAAAGCGTAATAGCTCACTAGTCGAGTCGGTCTGCGCGGAAGATGTAACGGGGCTAAACTATGCACCGAAGCTGCGGATTCTTACTTTGTAAGAGTGGTAGGGGAGCGTTCTGTAAGCCGTTGAAGGTGAGTTGTAAAGCTTGCTGGAGGTATCAGAAGTGCGAATGCTGACATGAGTAACGATAAGGGGAGTGAAAAACTCCCCCGCCGAAAGACCAAGGTTTCCTGTCCCATGTTAATCAGGGCAGGGTAAGTCGGCCCCTAAGGCGAGGCGGAAACGCGTAGTCGATGGGAAACAGATTAATATTTCTGTACTTCTATATATTGCGAAGGAGGGACGGAGCAGGCTAAGCAAGCATGGCGTTGGTTGTCCATGTGAAAGTATGTAGGTGGGTGTCTTAGGTAAATCCGGGACGCTGTTAACACTGAGATACGAGACGAGACTCTACGGAGTTGAAGTTGTTGATGCCTTACTTCCAGGAAAAGCTTCTAAGCATCAGATATATAGGAACCGTACCCCAAACCGACACAGGTGGTTAGGTAGAGAATACTAAGGCGCTTGAGAGAACTCGGGTGAAGGAACTAGGCAAAATAGTACCGTAACTTCGGGAGAAGGTACGCTCTCTAGTGTGAATCCCTTGCGGAGTAAGCACAGGAGAGTCGAAGTAACCAGGTGGCTGGAACTGTTTATTAAAAACACAGCACTGTGCAAAATCGAAAGATGACGTATACGGTGTGACGCCTGCCCGGTGCCGGAAGGTTAATTGATTGGGTTAGCTTCTGCGAAGCTCATGATCGAAGCCCCGGTAAACGGCGGCCGTAACTATAACGGTCCTAAGGTAGCGAAATTCCTTGTCGGGTAAGTTCCGACCTGCACGAATGGCGTAATCATGGCCACACTGTCTCCACCCGAGACTCAGTGAAATTGAATTTGCGGTTAAGATGCCGTATACCCGCGGCTAGACGGAAAGACCCCGTGAACCTTTACTATAGCTTGACAGTGAACATTGCTCCTACATGTGTAGGATAGGTGGGAGGCTTTGAAACCGCGTCGCTAGATGTGGTGGAGCCAATCTTGAAATACCACCCTTGTATGCGTGATGTTCTAACCTAGAGCCCTTATCGGGCTTGGGGACACTGTCTGGTGGGTAGTTTGACTGGGGCGGTCTCCTCCCAAAGAGTAACGGAGGAGCACGAAGGTTGGCTAAGTATGGTCGGACATCATACGGTTAGTGCAATGGCATAAGCCAGCTTAACTGCGAGACAGACACGTCGAGCAGGTACGAAAGTAGGTCATAGTGATCCGGTGGTTCTGTATGGAAGGGCCATCGCTCAACGGATAAAAGGTACTCCGGGGATAACAGGCTGATACCGCCCAAGAGTTCATATCGACGGCGGTGTTTGGCACCTCGATGTCGGCTCATCACATCCTGGGGCTGAAGTCGGTCCCAAGGGTATGGCTGTTCGCCATTTAAAGTGGTACGCGAGCTGGGTTTAGAACGTCGTGAGACAGTTCGGTCCCTATCTGCCGTGGGCGTTTGAGAATTGAAGAGGGCTGCTCCTAGTACGAGAGGACCGGAGTGGACGAACCCCTGGTGTTCCGGTTGTCACGCCAGTGGCATTGCCGGGTAGCTACGTTCGGAACTGATAACCGCTGAAAGCATCTAAGCGGGAAGCAGGCTTTGAGATGAGTTCTCACTGGGACTTTAAGTCCCCTAAAGGGTCGTTGGAGACTACAACGTTGATAGGTCAGGTGTGTAAGTCCTGTGAGGGATTGAGCTAACTGATACTAATTGCCCGTGAGGCTTAACCATACAACACCCAAACAGTTTTGTTTGAGTATGCACTGAAATTGTTCCAGACAATTTCTAGCACTTCCTCCATCCATGGAGGTCGTATGTTGTATGTTGTTTGACACTCTTTGAAAGAGAGTTCACGCATTAAAAAGAATACTTGAGAAAAACGTTTAATATCGACTTCCTGAACTTGTTTCAGGATCTCATTCAGCTTTCGAAATTGTTTAACAAGTTTTTGTCTGGCGACCATAGCATTGTGGCCCCACCTGATCCCATGCCGAACTCAGAAGTGAAACGCAATTGCGCCGATGGTAGTGTGGGAGTTCCCATGTGAGAGTAGGTCATCGCCAGGCTTCTAATTTTGGAGGGGTTCCCGAGTGGCCAAAGGGATCAGACTGTAAATCTGACGGCTCCGCCTTCGGTGGTTCGAATCCACCTCCCTCCACCATCATTATAAAGCCTGCTTCCGAGCAGGCTTTTTTGGTTTTTAAAGTTAAAAAAATAAAGCAAATATTTAACAGACGGCTCTGGCTATCTTGGGTGGTTCGAATCCACCTCCCTCCACCATCATTATAAAGCCTGCTTCCGAGCAGGCTTTTTTGGTTTTTAAAGTTAAAAAATAAAGCAAATATTTAACAGACGGCTCCGGCTATCTTGGGTGGTTCGAATCCACCTCCCTCCACCATCATTATAAAGCCTGCTTCCGAGCAGGCTTTTTTATTTCATACCGTCCCACTAAAGTGTGTCCGACTGGACAAATAAAAAAGTCTCTCTTAGTTTAGTTGATAGTTTCGACCAAAAAACAATCAACAACAAACGGAGAGAGACCATGAGTCATTTAACGCTGAATCCACAACAAATTCAAGCTGCACTTGAAGCTTTGGTAGAAAAACCTGGTGGTTTAAACCAAGTATTAGAATTAGCCCTTAATTCATTTATGAAGGCCGAGCGAACAGAATATCTAAGAGGTGCTAACGGAAATAAGGGCAATGGCTATCGTTCTATTACAGGACTTGGCATTGGCGACTCTCTTTCCCTTCAGGTTCCTCGTGATCGCCTCAATCAATTCAAGCCCTGGATATTGAATGTGATGAAGGAGCAAAGCGATACCTTGAACGAGCTTTGTTTTGAGTTGTATGCAAAGGGCCTAACGACTCGAGATATTGAATCGGTCACGGAATCGATTTATGGTCAAAAGCTCACACGCAGTGCTGTATCCCGTATAACCAAAAACCTTTATGACGAAATGAAATCATTTCGTGAACAGGCAATTAGTGAATACTACCCAATTGTTTACCTTGATGCGACATTCGTAAAAACAAAGCGTGATACCGTTTCTAGCGAGGCTTATTACGTTGCTTTAGCGGTAAAGCATGACATGACTCGTGAAGTGATTGGCATTTACAATGCACCCACAGAATCAGCCTCAAACTGGGATGACATCGTATTAGACCTAAAATCTCGGGGGTTGAAACAAACGGACCTAGTTGTGATTGATAACTTGAAAGGGCTTGATACTGCGATTGAGCGCCACTTTGACTGTCGCATACAGAAATGCGTGTTGCATCTGAAACGAAACATTCTCAGGAAAGTGAAAAAGGCCCATCGTTCGGAGCTTGCGGACGATTTGCGTTATGTGTTTAACCTAGACGAACGTAGTGATGATCGGGAAGAATTTATGATACGAGCAAAATGGCTTTATGAAAAATGGGGAAAGCTATATCGAACATTATCTATATTCAATGATCAAGATTATCTTCAATATTATGCTACTTACTTGGACTTTGAGCCACTGATCTGGAATATGATTTATACTACTAACTGGATTGAACGTTTGAATAAGTCGTTTAAACGTACCTTGAAAATAAGAAATTCTATGCCAAGTGTCGACTCAGTTCTTACGCTACTGAGTAAAGTAGCAATTGATATGAACAATACGACTTATCGATATCCAATAGGTAGATTTGAAAAAAGTGAGCTATTTAATTAATTAGATTTGAAACTGAAATTAAATTAAGAGAGACACACTTATTGGGACGGTACCTTTTATTTGTCCAGTCGGACACACTTTAGTGGGACGGTATGGATTTCGCTTAGGTTCTTCCGGAATGACGTTAAATTGATTCTAATACCCCCAAGTAAACACAAAAAATATCGCCGTCACCACTCCTGTGCATCCATGCACTCGCGGCATTCGTATATCCTATACATCATCCCATCATGCTTTTGGATGGAAGCTCCATTAGGTATTATGGGCCTTTAAAGTGCATAGCTATTTAATCTACGAACTTAGTTAACTCAATTTAGCGCTATTTGTTTTAGATATACCTATATGCTAAGTTGCTATTTCAACAATTCATTAGAAGCAACTTTATCAATGTTCAAGCAATTCATATTAATTATTGGTTTATTTATATATTCTTCAAACGTACTTTCCTTTGAAACAGAACCTGAAGTTATAACCGTAAATTCAAAGCTGCTTATTAAACCTGCTAAATTCGAGATAACTCTACCACCCGGATATAATGATAATAAAGATAAGAAATACGTATTACTTTTTGATTTTCATCCCAAAAGCATAAGCTACTTATCAGGCTCTCATGATTGGTTGAGTCACAATGGAGAATGGCCATGGCTTGAAACAATTATTGTCACACCTCATAAGAGTAATCAAGAAACTCATCCATTGTTTGTTGAGTTCATTGATAAAAATAACAGCAAGCCGCTAATAGACTTTTTGGAAAAAGACCTACTTAAGCAGGTAGATAAAAAATACAGAACCAATGGCTTTAGAATCTATAGTGGCTTTGTAAGCAACGCCTCGGCTGGACTAAGTATCCTGTTTGATAAACCAGATATGTTTAATGCTTACTTTCTTGCTAGTCCGATGCTTGCCAATAACTTTGCAAATATAATGAGCAAAGCCAGCAATTATCAAAAGCTTCTAAACGATAAGCCAAATTTTATTTTATTGTCCACTGGTAATAGTGGTTATGAAAAGCCACACCGTAAAGAGTTTAATAAGCTGGAAAAAATATTCGCTCAAAATTCATTTGATAATATGGAAATACACATTAAGTATTTTGACGATAGTTATTATATGACTCAACCTATAAATGCGGTATTAAGTGGAATTGAACTGTTGTTTAATGACATACATAACGATCTTAAGCCCGAATCTGAGATATCCAAACGAGGAGAAGTGGCTATATTGGAACATTACCAATATCTTTCTGAACAAAAATTTGGATTCGAAGTGTCGGCACAGGGCTCGCTAGAACTATTGGCTTTTTCGTTAATTGAGACTGATCCTGACAGAGCAATTGAGATATTAACTTTATCTGTCACTACATATAACAAGAGTGCTTATGCGTATCATTCTTTAGCGAAAGCTTATGCACAATTAAGTGACTACTCCGAGGCCGTTAAATATCAACACCAGGCGATTAAGTATTCGGTAGATCTCGGAGATTGGCATAAAAATAAAATTAAAAAAGCACTAAAGGATTACGAAGCTAAAGTTAATTAACATTTCTACTGAAAAAGAAGGATACTTTAGAGCTAAATAGGGGATTTTCAAAAATACAATATTTGTATTTTTAGTTAAATAAGCTATTTATAAAGTTTAAAGCCTCGAAAAGAATGATTTATACAACTCTATATATCTATTTTTACATTGTTACTCGTTAAAAATATATTTTAATCTTATGCTTCTTAGTTAGTTTAAAATGTTAATTTTCTGATCCGTTATTCTTGCTTTGTACATATTATGAACCCTTAATTATAAGGATTGTACGGAATATAGTCATTTTATAAGTTTTTTTTAATTAATTGAAAATAACTGTTGATCTTCTCTTAAAAATCCCTAAAATGCGCATCCACTTCTTCGGGACATCCCAAGGCAGTGTTTTGATAAGTTTGGTTATCGATATTGATAGCAAAACGGTTAAGAAAACTTTTTAATTTAATTTACGATTTAATGAAAAAAGTTGTTGACATCAAAACTGGATGGCGTACAATGCGCATCCGCTTCGGGCAAAGCCTCTAAGGCCTGCTGAAGCAAAGAGTGTAACGAATGCGATTATCACTTTCTCGAAAGAGAGCTCTTTAACAATTAGTTATCATGCAATTTGTGTGGACATTCACGTTGATGTAGATTTTACCAGAGTCTTCGGACTCAAAACTTACTCAGTGAATGACTACACAAATATACATACTTAAACGATGTTTTTATAACATTAGATAAGTACGTTTTATTTGAAACTTATTTCTTCGGAAATAAGAGTACAGAATTCATTGAGCCGAACCACTTGTTGGTTCACATTACACTTTTTAATTGAAGAGTTTGATCATGGCTCAGATTGAACGCTGGCGGCAGGCTTAACACATGCAAGTCGAGCGGTAACATTTCTAGCTTGCTAGAAGATGACGAGCGGCGGACGGGTGAGTAATGCTTGGGAATATGCCTTTAGGTGGGGGACAACAGTTGGAAACGACTGCTAATACCGCATAATGTCTACGGACCAAAGGAGGGGCTCTTCGGACCTTTCGCCTTTAGATTAGCCCAAGTGAGATTAGCTAGTAGGTAAGGTAATGGCTTACCTAGGCGACGATCTCTAGCTGGTTTGAGAGGATGATCAGCCACACTGGGACTGAGACACGGCCCAGACTCCTACGGGAGGCAGCAGTGGGGAATATTGCACAATGGGGGAAACCCTGATGCAGCCATGCCGCGTGTGTGAAGAAGGCCTTCGGGTTGTAAAGCACTTTCAGTCGTGAGGAAAGGGTGTAGATTAATACTCTGCATCTGTGACGTTAGCGACAGAAGAAGCACCGGCTAACTCCGTGCCAGCAGCCGCGGTAATACGGAGGGTGCGAGCGTTAATCGGAATTACTGGGCGTAAAGCGTGCGTAGGCGGATTGTTAAGCGAGATGTGAAAGCCCAGGGCTCAACCTTGGAACTGCATTTCGAACTGGCTATCTAGAGTACTGTAGAGGGTGGTGGAATTTCCAGTGTAGCGGTGAAATGCGTAGAGATTGGAAGGAACATCAGTGGCGAAGGCGGCCACCTGGACAGATACTGACGCTGAGGCACGAAAGCGTGGGGAGCAAACAGGATTAGATACCCTGGTAGTCCACGCCGTAAACGATGTCAACTAGCTGTCTGTAGACTTGATCTGTGGGTAGCGTAGCTAACGCGCTAAGTTGACCGCCTGGGGAGTACGGCCGCAAGGTTAAAACTCAAATGAATTGACGGGGGCCCGCACAAGCGGTGGAGCATGTGGTTTAATTCGATGCAACGCGAAGAACCTTACCATCCCTTGACATCCAGAGAATTTTCTAGAGATAGATTAGTGCCTTCGGGAACTCTGAGACAGGTGCTGCATGGCTGTCGTCAGCTCGTGTTGTGAAATGTTGGGTTAAGTCCCGCAACGAGCGCAACCCCTATCCTTATTTGCCAGCGCGTAGTGGCGGGAACTCTAAGGAGACTGCCGGTGATAAACCGGAGGAAGGTGGGGACGACGTCAAGTCATCATGGCCCTTACGGGATGGGCTACACACGTGCTACAATGGCAGATACAGAGGGCAGCGAGACCGCGAGGTGGAGCGAATCCCAGAAAGTCTGTCGTAGTCCGGATTGGAGTCTGCAACTCGACTCCATGAAGTCGGAATCGCTAGTAATCGTGGATCAGAATGCCACGGTGAATACGTTCCCGGGCCTTGTACACACCGCCCGTCACACCATGGGAGTGGGTTGCAAAAGAAGTAGCTAGTCTAACCTTCGGGGGGACGGTTACCACTTTGTGATTCATGACTGGGGTGAAGTCGTAACAAGGTAACCCTAGGGGAACCTGGGGTTGGATCACCTCCTTACCTTAAGTAATTTCTCAGCTTCGGTCGAAATTGTTCCTTACAATTTTTCGACATTTCCTCCATCCTTGGAGGTCATTGAGTGTTCACACAAATTGCACTGATAACAATTAATAAAGGATAGAAACCAAATTTAAAGTATCCTCTTGGATTTTTTAAATTTGGTTTTTTACCGAAATTGTTCCTACAATTTTCGGATTTTCCTCCATCCGTGGAGGTTACCAAAATCATCGCCGAATGTGAGCGTTGATTAGATCTTTAACAATTTGGAAAGCTGATATTAAACCCGATAATTCGTGTTTATGATCACCAGTCATAAACGCATGCGAATTATCAACCAATGAGTTTCTGTTTACAGAAACACATTTAGACAATCATTAGATTGTCGACATTATAACTAACATAGTCGTTATGTTAGTTGTTCTTACTCAAGGCTCAAGCAGCAATGCTTGAGATAGATAACTTGTTGATAAGTTATCTCATTCTTATTGAATGCGTGAAAATGTCAGACGTACATTCAGATTTGGTTTTGTCACCAAGTCACTCGAAAGTTGAAAGACTGGTTGGGGTTGTATGGTTAAGTGACTAAGCGTATGTGGTGGATGCCTTGGCAGTTAGAGGCGATGAAAGACGTGTTAATCTGCGATAAGCGAAGACAAGGTGATAAAAACCGTTATAGTCTTCGATTTCTGAATGGGGAAACCCACCCGTCGTAAGGCGGGTATCGTAACGTGAATACATAGCGTTATGAGGCGAACCGGGAGAACTGAAACATCTAAGTACCCCGAGGAAAAGAAATCAACCGAGATTTCGTTAGTAGCGGCGAGCGAACGCGAATTAGCCCTTAAGTGGTTTGTAAGTTAGTGGAATGTTCTGGAAAGGACAGCGATACAGGGTGATAGCCCCGTACACGAAAATAAACTTATCATGAAATCGAGTAGGTCGGGACACGAGAAATCTTGACTGAATATGGGGGGACCATCCTCCAAGGCTAAATACTCCTAACTGACCGATAGTGAACCAGTACCGTGAGGGAAAGGCGAAAAGAACCCCTGTGAGGGGAGTGAAATAGAACCTGAAACCGCATACGTACAAGCAGTGGAAGCCGGATTTAGTCCGGTGCCTGCGTACCTTTTGTATAATGGGTCAGCGACTTATGTTCTGTAGCAAGGTTAACCGATTA
Organism: Thalassotalea crassostreae; assembly: GCF_001831495.1. Lineage (NCBI taxonomy): Bacteria > Pseudomonadati > Pseudomonadota > Gammaproteobacteria > Alteromonadales > Colwelliaceae > Thalassotalea > Thalassotalea crassostreae. The sequence goes on along the minus strand of NZ_CP017689.1, from coordinate 3,290,325 downwards.
GGGGAGCCGTAGCGAAAGCGAGTGTTAACTGCGCGTTTAGTTGCAGGGCATAGACCCGAAACCCGGCGATCTACCCATGGGCAGGTTGAAGGTTGAGTAACATCAACTGGAGGACCGAACACACGTATGTTGAAAAATGCGGTGATGACTTGTGGGTCGGAGTGAAAGGCTAATCAAGCCGGGAGATAGCTGGTTCTCCCCGAAATCTATTTAGGTAGAGCCTCGGACGAATACCATTGGGGGTAGAGCACTGTTAAGGCTAGGGGGTCATCCCGACTTACCAACCCTTTGCAAACTCCGAATACCAATGAGTACTATCCGGGAGACACACTATGGGTGCTAACGTCCATAGTGGAAAGGGAAACAACCCAGACCGCCAGCTAAGGTCCCAAAGTCATAGTTAAGTGGGAAACGATGTGGAAAGGCATAGACAGCTAGGAGGTTGGCTTAGAAGCAGCCACCCTTTAAAGAAAGCGTAATAGCTCACTAGTCGAGTCGGTCTGCGCGGAAGATGTAACGGGGCTAAACTATGCACCGAAGCTGCGGATTCTTACATTAGTAAGAGTGGTAGGGGAGCGTTCTGTAAGCCGTTGAAGGTGAGTTGTAAAGCTTGCTGGAGGTATCAGAAGTGCGAATGCTGACATGAGTAACGATAAGGGGAGTGAAAAACTCCCCCGCCGAAAGACCAAGGTTTCCTGTCCCATGTTAATCAGGGCAGGGTAAGTCGGCCCCTAAGGCGAGGCGGAAACGCGTAGTCGATGGGAAACAGATTAATATTTCTGTACTTCTATATATTGCGAAGGAGGGACGGAGCAGGCTAAGCAAGCATGGCGTTGGTTGTCCATGTGAAAGTATGTAGGTGGGTGTCTTAGGTAAATCCGGGACGCTGTTAACACTGAGATACGAGACGAGACTCTACGGAGTTGAAGTTGTTGATGCCTTACTTCCAGGAAAAGCTTCTAAGCATCAGATATATAGGAACCGTACCCCAAACCGACACAGGTGGTTAGGTAGAGAATACTAAGGCGCTTGAGAGAACTCGGGTGAAGGAACTAGGCAAAATAGTACCGTAACTTCGGGAGAAGGTACGCTCTCTAGTGTGAATCCCTTGCGGAGTAAGCACAGGAGAGTCGAAGTAACCAGGTGGCTGGAACTGTTTATTAAAAACACAGCACTGTGCAAAATCGAAAGATGACGTATACGGTGTGACGCCTGCCCGGTGCCGGAAGGTTAATTGATTGGGTTAGCTTCTGCGAAGCTCATGATCGAAGCCCCGGTAAACGGCGGCCGTAACTATAACGGTCCTAAGGTAGCGAAATTCCTTGTCGGGTAAGTTCCGACCTGCACGAATGGCGTAATCATGGCCACACTGTCTCCACCCGAGACTCAGTGAAATTGAATTTGCGGTTAAGATGCCGTATACCCGCGGCTAGACGGAAAGACCCCGTGAACCTTTACTATAGCTTGACAGTGAACATTGCTCCTACATGTGTAGGATAGGTGGGAGGCTTTGAAACCGCGTCGCTAGATGTGGTGGAGCCAATCTTGAAATACCACCCTTGTATGCGTGATGTTCTAACCTAGAGCCCTTATCGGGCTTGGGGACACTGTCTGGTGGGTAGTTTGACTGGGGCGGTCTCCTCCCAAAGAGTAACGGAGGAGCACGAAGGTTGGCTAAGTATGGTCGGACATCATACGGTTAGTGCAATGGCATAAGCCAGCTTAACTGCGAGACAGACACGTCGAGCAGGTACGAAAGTAGGTCATAGTGATCCGGTGGTTCTGTATGGAAGGGCCATCGCTCAACGGATAAAAGGTACTCCGGGGATAACAGGCTGATACCGCCCAAGAGTTCATATCGACGGCGGTGTTTGGCACCTCGATGTCGGCTCATCACATCCTGGGGCTGAAGTCGGTCCCAAGGGTATGGCTGTTCGCCATTTAAAGTGGTACGCGAGCTGGGTTTAGAACGTCGTGAGACAGTTCGGTCCCTATCTGCCGTGGGCGTTTGAGAATTGAAGAGGGCTGCTCCTAGTACGAGAGGACCGGAGTGGACGAACCCCTGGTGTTCCGGTTGTCACGCCAGTGGCATTGCCGGGTAGCTACGTTCGGAACTGATAACCGCTGAAAGCATCTAAGCGGGAAGCAGGCTTTGAGATGAGTTCTCACTGGGACTTTAAGTCCCCTAAAGGGTCGTTGGAGACTACAACGTTGATAGGTCAGGTGTGTAAGTCCTGTGAGGGATTGAGCTAACTGATACTAATTGCCCGTGAGGCTTAACCATACAACACCCAAACAGTTTTGTTTGAGTATGCACTGAAATTGTTCCAGACAATTTCTAGCACTTCCTCCATCCATGGAGGTTGTATGTTGTTTGACACTCTTTGAAAGAGAGTTCACGCATTAAAAAGAATACTTGAGAAAAACGTTTAATATCGACTTCCTGAACTTGTTTCAGGATCTCATTCAGCTTTCGAAATTGGTCTTATTCGTTCCATACGAATTAAGACACTTCCTCCATCCGTGGAGGTCGTATACAAGTTTTTGTCTGGCGACCATAGCATTGTGGCCCCACCTGATCCCATGCCGAACTCAGAAGTGAAACGCAATTGCGCCGATGGTAGTGTGGGAGTTCCCATGTGAGAGTAGGTCATCGCCAGGCTCCTATTTCGAAAAGCCCGCTCATTTGAGCGGGCTTTTTTCGTTTTCAATTACTGTGCGTCTAATAGCTCGACCTACTGCGTAGTTATCAAAAATATGCATCCTGCATTTTTGATACATACCGTCCCACTAAAGTGTGTCCGACTGGACAAATAAAAAAGTCTCTCTTAGTTTAGTTGATAGTTTCGACCAAAAAACAATCAACAACAAACGGAGAGAGACCATGAGTCATTTAACGCTGAATCCACAACAAATTCAAGCTGCACTTGAAGCTTTGGTAGAAAAACCTGGTGGTTTAAACCAAGTATTAGAATTAGCCCTTAATTCATTTATGAAGGCCGAGCGAACAGAATATCTAAGAGGTGCTAACGGAAATAAGGGCAATGGCTATCGTTCTATTACAGGACTTGGCATTGGCGACTCTCTTTCCCTTCAGGTTCCTCGTGATCGCCTCAATCAATTCAAGCCCTGGATATTGAATGTGATGAAGGAGCAAAGCGATACCTTGAACGAGCTTTGTTTTGAGTTGTATGCAAAGGGCCTAACGACTCGAGATATTGAATCGGTCACGGAATCGATTTATGGTCAAAAGCTCACACGCAGTGCTGTATCCCGTATAACCAAAAACCTTTATGACGAAATGAAATCATTTCGTGAACAGGCAATTAGTGAATACTACCCAATTGTTTACCTTGATGCGACATTCGTAAAAACAAAGCGTGATACCGTTTCTAGCGAGGCTTATTACGTTGCTTTAGCGGTAAAGCATGACATGACTCGTGAAGTGATTGGCATTTACAATGCACCCACAGAATCAGCCTCAAACTGGGATGACATCGTATTAGACCTAAAATCTCGGGGGTTGAAACAAACGGACCTAGTTGTGATTGATAACTTGAAAGGGCTTGATACTGCGATTGAGCGCCACTTTGACTGTCGCATACAGAAATGCGTGTTGCATCTGAAACGAAACATTCTCAGGAAAGTGAAAAAGGCCCATCGTTCGGAGCTTGCGGACGATTTGCGTTATGTGTTTAACCTAGACGAACGTAGTGATGATCGGGAAGAATTTATGATACGAGCAAAATGGCTTTATGAAAAATGGGGAAAGCTATATCGAACATTATCTATATTCAATGATCAAGATTATCTTCAATATTATGCTACTTACTTGGACTTTGAGCCACTGATCTGGAATATGATTTATACTACTAACTGGATTGAACGTTTGAATAAGTCGTTTAAACGTACCTTGAAAATAAGAAATTCTATGCCAAGTGTCGACTCAGTTCTTACGCTACTGAGTAAAGTAGCAATTGATATGAACAATACGACTTATCGATATCCAATAGGTAGATTTGAAAAAAGTGAGCTATTTAATTAATTAGATTTGAAACTGAAATTAAATTAAGAGAGACACACTTATTGGGACGGTACCTTTTGATATTCACCACATCCATGTGGCTTATCGCCAGGCTCCTATTTCGAAAAGCCCGCTCATTTGAGCGGGCTTTTTTCGTTTTCAAACACTGTGCGTCTAATGGCTCGACCTACTACGTAGGTCACCGGCAAAACCGTTCATCCATGAACTTGCCGGCATTTGTGCATCCATGCACTTCATCGCCAGGCTTCCAATTCAAGAAAGCCCCTAGCTCGATAATTGCTCCTGCATTATTCTACCTACGTACATCCATGTACTAGTAACGCTAGGGGCTTTTTTACTTTTTGGGTTTTGTATCATAACCACAGCATACTGCAGGAGGTCCCGGACGCCGCTTGAGCTCCTCCGGTATGACGTAGTTAATTGTTTCTATTGCCCCCAAGATTATAAGAAGCTAAGAAAAAGGCGCCAATGGCGCCTTGTTTAAATAGTATTAATTATCACTGTGCGGCTTGACGCTGTACTGTATTAGTCACTTGCATGGTTGGAGCTTTAATATTTGCCTTTCTAAACTCTTCGTTAACGCGCAATGTGATATCAGTTTCTAATGCTTTTTCATATCGAGTATCAAGTACATAAACTTTTAGAGTAAGTTTATAAGCAATAAAGTTGTTTGTTAGAACTTGTGAAATAAGTACGTTAATTGGCTTATTTAAATAGGCGAATTTACTAAGTGCGGCACATTCCCTGATCAGGTTTTGAGCTGCAGACAAATCTTCATCTATACCTATATGAAACTGTATAGCAACTTGCATATCCAATTCACCATAGTTACCACATGAAGTTAACGTATTTAAAAATATGTTATTAGGAATAGTCACGACATTGTCATCAAGTGTTGTCATTTTTACTGAACGTAAGCCTATAGTCGTAATATCACCGTATTCACCACCGAATAATACTCTATCACCGACTTGGAAAGGTCTATCAAACATAATGATAATACCTGCAACAACCGATGCCGCGAGATCTTTCATTGCAAAACCAACAGCTACAGCTAAAGTACCACCAAGTATTGCGAGTAGTTCTTTACTAAACTCAAAGCTAAGCATTATCGCGGTAGATATAGAGAAGAAGTACGCGATAAATTGGAAAAACACTAAGGCTTTTTGTAACAATAATCGTTTTTCAGCAAAAACTTCACTGAGATCTGCGACAATTGTTTTTACTACTTTCAAGACCGCCCAAACAATAACGAATAAAACCACTGACATAAATAAGCCGCCAGGTTTTACAACTTGTGCGAGTGTAGTTATTACTTGAAGCTCTTTTGAATCGGGGATCTGAGCATAACTAGACGCCGAAACAAGGGTCAAAATTAACGCTAAAAAGCTTTTCAATAGAATATTACTATTTATAAATTTCATTGTTCTAGTCCTTAGCGAGTTAATAGATTTTGACGGGCAAGATATTTAGAAACTGATCTAAACCATAACCAACTAATTTGATAACGTCCGCCCACTTGAACTAAGATCCCCTGCGCGACACAGGCCGCTAAAGAACTATTTACAACTAGACCATGTAATCTTAAATTTTTCACTATGTCGTTAGTACTGCATCGACCAAACTGACAGATTACTCTTAACACTAACAAAGTATTAATCTCGAAAGATTCAATAATTTTGTTATCCGGAGAAGCCGGCAATTTTGCGACAAATCCGTCTTCATCTTTAATAATGGATTCAGCCAATGTTCTACAAGCCACCGCGGGGTTACCATCTGCGTATCCCCAAATGATTCTATAAATGCCTGTTTTATTTCGACCCTCTACCGTGTCATCTTCCATATCGGCAAGTTGCCTTGGTATCACTAACTTACTAAAATCGATGGTTAATTCTGCTTGTTTAAATCGCTCTTCGAATAACTCGACAATTTGTTCCTCGGTCCACTTTCTCAGTTGGATTTCTTTAGAAAAGAAACCGGCTGCGATTCCTAAAGCGTTGACCAATTTCCAAGAACTAACATCGAATGTTAGAACCCATAAAGCCATACCTTTTAATTCATTTATCCATCCGTATAAGCGGCGTATTTCACGTTGTCCGCTTGTTTCCGGACTTAATAATCGATGACAGTTATCAAGAAGTATTAAATCAATTTCTTGTTGTTTGATAGCTTTGACAATTTCACTTGTTTTAGTGTTTTCACTTTCTATCCCCAACTGCTCCTTAACAGACTTAATAATATCATCAAAATCTTCTGTACAACCTATAGTGAGAGAGTTTTTATACTGAGCAGAGACTTGTTTTAAAAACCTCGACTTTCCTATCCCTCGTTCACCAACAACAGCGACATGACTTCGCTCTTTTAAAGCAGCCATAGCCAATACTTTGTCTACAGGTTCATTAAATACAGAAGAGGTAAACGAACCATTGCCGTTAATAAATATGTCGTTAACTTCTTCAGGCAAGCTAGCCAATGCTTTTGAGCGCTCTAGTAAATCATTATTATCATTAAGTAGCTTTTTACGATAGATTTCAGCGGTTAGTCTGCGGCCAGATTCAACTTTAGAAACCAAGCTTAAAAATTGCTTTGTTAATAAGAAGTAAATTAAAAATGCGAGAGCTAAATTGGCATTAATAAAGCCTCTAATACCCGTTTTTATAACTAAATGTTTAGTGACAAACGCTGGTATGTCACGCTCGTTGTGGATGTAGGTAAAGCAATCATCTTTCCATTGCTGAACGAAAAATATATAAACGGGCAGTAAGATAATGAAAAAGAGCGTTTCAAGCCAAGCGAATATCGTACCATTTGCAATAAATATATCGGTTAATTCAAAACAGAGTTTGTACCAACCAGCCCACCATATGGCAATTTTAAGGGATGCAGATTGTTTCTTAGTAATGCCTTTTAATAAGTTCTGTTTTCCTCGTTCAATCATTTTACTGAGGAAGTTATAAACAAAGTACGTAACACAGATCCATAAAGTAATTGTGCTTAATACTTCGGTGAGAATATTAATCTGAAGGATATCAATGCTCTTAAGAATGAACGTAATAAAGATCAGCCACTCTATAGGTTTTCGAGTATTTTCAAAGTACCAAATAGCTCGTGCTATTTTCATTTTAGCGGTTGTTCTTGGACGCACTGCCATGATCTTTTGTCGCCATTCTGGTAATCCAGTTTTAGCCCACTTCCGCCACGTTCTCATGACTACTATGGCAACAAATATCATTACGATGTTGGAGAATATGTCGACCGGCGCAATGGTCAACCTTTCGGGTATTTCAAGTACTCGCTGTATTGTGCCTTTAAATATAATTAAGAATTGTAATTGTACGTAGCGTGCTTCTAGTTTTGCTTCATTAATGCCGGTTAATTTAGTGCCGGTGTATAAGTCTCTAAATTCTGGCGTTGCTTCAGTAAATACTCGTTGTCTTAGGGAGTAAAAATTTTTGATTTCTTGGGTAAGAGAAAGTATTTCAAGTAGCGTTTCATCATTTTCAATTTGAGTTAGGAGTCTAAGATCGATATCTCGTGCAGATATTAATTGATAAAGATGCTCAGTTTTAGCTTCAATGACAGGGTTCATACGACTGTATAGTTCACCGTAATCTTCTGCCGTGCGGCTTAGTGATGCGACCTTATCTTGTAATTCAACAAACTCTTTTTCGAATTTTTGTAGTGTCCCTTCACCAAGCAATTTTTCGTCAATTGATTGATCGACTATTTCCTTGATGCGCTTTTCATCAACTTTTTCTACTGTTTCATCTACGCTCTCTGCGTCGGCAGTGTTTGCATCTACTCTTTCGTTATCTACAAGGACTTGCTCGTTTTCATTTGTAGATGAATTTTCGTCAATAGCTGGTTCATCGCCTACTTCTTTTGATGCCTCGAGCTCTTTTTCTGCACTTTCTTTGGCTTCATCTTGTTCCTTTGCTAGCTCTTTGAACTTCTCTTTGACTTGTTCTTTTTGCTCAATCGGTGCCTGCTCTTTAGGTTGTTCCTCAGCTAAGGAGAGAGGTGAAATCAGTAGAGCAATAGCGAAAAGCAGGTGTGAGTACAGTGTTGTTTTTTGGCTAACATCAACGAATGATTTTATTTTTATTGTCATGCAGATCTCTAGCAAATAAAAAGAGTATCGTTTTAGTATGAATTAAATTATGAAAAATTCTAGTAATTATGTGTAAAAACAGACGTTTAATTTGAAACCATAACAGTGTTAATAGAACGACTTTGTTTCAGTGAAGAGACTGAAGGAGAGAAATCAAGGCTTATTATCATTTTTAATGATGCTGTGTATATGAATATCTGTTTCACTTCAATATACCTTTAGTCATAAAAAAATCCAGCCGAAGCTGGATTTTTTGTGTTGCTTAAACGTCGCTTATTTATAGTAACTTAAGCATTTTTCAACTTCATTCTTTGAGCCCAAAATAACTTCTACACGTTGGTGAATATCTGTCGGCTCAATTTCCATAATTCGTCCTTCGCTAGTCACACTCAAACCACCTGCTTGTTCGACTAAAAAGCTCATAGGGTTAGCTTCATACATTAAACGTAGTTTGTACGGTTTCTCAGGACTTTTATTATCTGCAGGGTATGTAAAAAAACCGCCACGAGTTAGTACACGGTGAACATCGCCAACCATAGCTGCTATCCAACGCATGTTAAAATTACGCTCGCGAGGACCGTCGCTACCTTTAACTAAATCGCCGATGTAATTTTGCATCGGTTGCTGCCAGAAGCGCTGATTTGACATATTAACGGCAAACTCAGAAGTATCTTCAGATATTTGTACATTCTTCTCCGTTAACATGTAACTTCCGTGCGTTTTATCTAAAGTATAAAAGTGAGTGCCTTTACCTGTCGTCATTGCTAAAATCGTTGCCGGGCCATATAAAACATAGCCAGCACAAACTTGCTTTGTACCTTGCTGTTTAAACATATCAGGATCTGCTGCATCCATGCCTTCAGGCGCTTCCATTATTGAAAAAATAGTGCCGATTAACGAATTGATTTCGATATTTGAACTACCATCTAATGGATCGAAAGAAACGATATATTTACCATTTTGATTACCTGCAACAGAAGTATCTTCTTCTTCAGATGAAATTGCTTTAACAAAACCTGATTCAAGTAAAATATCTTTTAATAGTTGATTTGCCACAACATCAAGTTCTTTTTGAACTTCACCTTGAATATTTTCATCAAGAGTAGAACCCATTACACCGCTTAATGCGCCTTGTCCAACACGAAAAGAAATTTCTTTGGTTGCAGCCAATACCGTTTTAATAAGGGAAATTAGATCTAGATTTACATTATCTGCGCGTAATGCTGGAGCAAGTCTTTGCATGGGGTTACCTAAAATGATGATAGTTAGAATTAATTTATGGGGCATATTGTACTAGAAATTTAGGTGAAGCCAAACCTAGAACCTAAAAAGATGTTATTTAGATGAAAATACAGTAATAATTTTAACTTTTTAACACGCTCTTCCTTTTCTGTTAGGTTATAGTATCTGGTATAAATCTCAATAATAGGATAGTTATGAAAATTTTAACCAAACTTGTATTACTACTGTCTCTTGTGCAATTTTCATTGCCTTTGATGGCTGCTGAAAATATTGCAAGTTTTAAGCAAGGAAAAAGCCATCAAGCTGGGTTTGTCCCGTTTTACTTTGACGATAAAACTGGCAAGGTTTTTGTTGAAATATCTGAGTTTGATCAAGAGTTTTTATTCCAAAGTAGTATGCCATATGGCGTAGGCTCGAATGATTTAGGCTTAGATCGCGGTCAACTCGGTGACACTCGTTTAGTTAAGTTTGAGCGTATTGGCAACAAAGTTTTCTTGCATCAAATGAATACCTATTATCGTGCGATTACAGATAACGAATTAGAAAGAAAAGCTATCGATGAAGCGTTTGCTAGCTCTATTATTTGGGGGTTTGACGTCGTTCTACAAGATGGTGATAAAACCATTATTGATTACACGCCGTTTTTGTTAACTGATATTCATGGGCTCGCAGATAGACTAAAGGCCAAACAACAAGGTAGCTTCTCTATCGATAAAAGTCGCAGTGCCGTATATCAAAAACGCAGTAAAGCATTTGTTGATAACACTGAGTTAGAAGCGGTTATTACATTTACCGGTAAAGGTACTGGTCAATACATTCGCTCTGTTACGCCTGACGCCAACGCAATTACGGTACATTTACACCATTCATTGATTCGATTGCCTGATAATAAATATCAAGTGCGTGAGTTTCACCCATTTTCAGGTATGTGGTCAGTTGAATACGCCGATTACGCAAGTGCTATTGACCAGCCATTGCAAAAGCGAATCATTCCTCGCCATCGTTTAGCGAAAAAAGATCCGAAAAGCGCTGTCAGTGAAGCAGTTGAACCGATTGTTTATTACTTAGACCCAGGTGTACCAGAGCCTGTGCGAGGTGCACTACTTGACGGTGCTAAGTGGTGGAACCAAGCATTTGAGACTGCTGGGTATAAAGATGCTTTTCAGGTGAAAATGTTGCCTGCAGATGCTGATCCAATGGACGTACGTTATAACGTTATTCAGTGGGTTCATCGAGCAACTCGCGGCTGGTCATACGGTGCATCGGTTGTTGACCCTCGTACCGGTGAAATTTTAAAAGGTCATGTAACACTGGGTTCTTTACGTGTTCGTCAAGATTACCTTATCGCGCTTGGTTTGACCTCACCGTTTAAAACTGATGGACAAACGGACACCACTGCTCAGCAAGAAATGGCACTAGCGCGTATTCGTCAATTATCGGCGCACGAAGTAGGGCATACGTTGGGCATAGCCCACAACTTCTCTGCAAGTGTTAATGACCGGGCTTCTGTTATGGATTACCCACATCCACTTGTTACTCTAGATAATAACGGAAATATCGATTTATCAAATGCATACGCAACAGATATCGGCGTATGGGATAAGCATGTTATTGAATATGCTTACGGTGAATTTGAGAATGAAGCAGAATCATTAGCGGCGATTATTAAAAAGGCTAAGGCGCAAGGTCTACTTTATATGTCTGATCCTGATGCTCGTCCAAAGTCGGGAGCAGACGCTAACGGTCATTTATGGGATAACGGAGAAAATGCCGTTGCCGAATTATTACGAGTGAAATCAGTACGAGCTACTGCTCTTGCAAATTTTGGCAAAAACTCAATTGCTAATGGCACGCCTTTTTCAGAATTAGAATCGGCTCTCGTACCAATCTATAACTTTCACCGCTATCAAGTTGAAGCGGCTGCTAAAGTGGTTGCTGGGGTAAATTATCAATACGCGGTAAAAGGTGAAGATGAAACCATTGTTGATGCTGTTTCAGCAGAGCAACAAACTGCAGCAATCGATGCGATTTTATCTACCATAGATGCAAACTTTTTAACCCTGGATAGTAATATTATTAACCTCATTCCACCTAAAGCATACGGTTATTCTCGTACACGTGAGAGTTTTAGTTCCAATACCGGTCTAACGTTCGACCCCGTGACTGCAGCACAAGCAAGTGCTAAACATAGCTTATCGTTATTATTAAACTCCGGTCGTTTGGCACGTTTAAGTCAACAAAATGCGATGAACTCTGAGGTACCGTCAGTGTCTGATTTACTCGCTCGTGTAACTGAAAGTACGTTCAAGCAACAACATAAAGGACTAGCAAGCCTTGTTCAGCAACGCATTAATCAGCAGACATTAGATTTATTGATTAGTCTGCAACAACAAGAGTCTCTTGTACCAGAAGTAAGAGCGCAGATTTATAAAGAATTAACAAATATTCAGAGTTGGTTAAAAGCTAATTCGTCTTATCACTTCAAGACAAAACCAATGTATGCTCACTATGTCTTATTGCAACAGCAAATTGCTTACGCATTGCAGCAAGGCAAAGCAATTGTTAAACCTTTAGAGGTTAAACTTCCGCCGGGTTCACCAATTGGTAGCTAAATAAATTTTAGGGTAGAAAAATATATAATGACTAAACATGTTCATATTCTTGGAATCTGCGGCACCTTCATGGGAGGAATTGCTGCAATAGCTAAACAGTTGGGTTTTCGTGTATCTGGTTGTGATGCCAATGTGTATCCGCCTATGAGTACTCAGTTGCAAGAGCTAGGTATCGAATTGATGCAGGGCTATAAAGTGGAGCATCTTGATGATGAACCGGATATTGTTATTGTTGGTAATGCAATGTCTCGCGGGAACCCACTTGTTGAACATGTTATGGCGCGAAATATTCCCTATACATCAGGGCCACAATGGTTACTGGAAAACGTTCTTAAAGACCGCTGGGTTGTTGCAGTTTCTGGCACTCATGGTAAAACCACAACCAGCTCAATGATTGCTTGGATTTTAGAGTATGCCAAGTTAACCCCTGGTTATCTTATTGGCGGAGTGCCGCAAAATTTTTCGACTTCAGCAAGATTAGGTAACTACCCATTTTTTGTTATCGAAGCCGATGAATACGACACCGCATTTTTCGATAAGCGCTCTAAGTTTGTACACTACAGACCACGTACGTTAGTGATGAATAACCTTGAGTTTGACCATGCCGATATATTTGATTCAATTAAAGATATCCAAAAGCAGTTTCATCATGTCATTCGCATGGTGCCTAACAATGGTTTATTGTTGGCACCTAAGAATGAACAAGCACTGACTGAAACCATCGCCATGGGCGCTTGGACTCCTATCGAGTATAGTGGTGATATTAATGGTTGGACTGCTGAAAAAATGAACCAGGATGGCAGTCAGTTTAAAGTGTTTTTTGATAAGCAGTTACAAGGTACAGTGCACTGGAACTTGATTGGCGACTTTAATATTGATAATGCCTTAATGGCGATTGCAGCAGCTCGTCATGCAGGCGTTCCAAGTCAGGTTGCTATTGACGCTTTAGGTGAATTTATTAACACTAAAAGACGGCAAGAACTGGTCGGTGATGTTAACGAGATAAAAGTTTACGATGACTTTGCACATCACCCAACGGCAATTGAGAAAAACTTAAGTGGTTTTAGAGCCAAGGTCGGTAGTGATCGAATTATTGCGGTATTAGAGCCTAGGTCCAACACGATGAAATCTGGTGTTCACAAAGATACTTTAGCGGCATCTTTAGATAATGCCGATAGTGTATTCTTGTACCAAGATGAAAATGTTAAATGGTCTGTCAGTGATTTAATTGAAGATTGTAAGGCACCGGCATTTTGTAGTGATGATATCGACAAATTAGTCAGCGATGTCTGTCAATATGCGCAAAAAGGCGATCATATTGTGGTTATGAGTAATGGCGGTTTTGGTGGTTTTCATACTAAGCTAGTAGCTGCACTGGAACAAAACAAGTAGTTAAAAAAGCTATACTGAACAAAAGTCGATTTTCTGAGCAACGAGTCGATTTCCTGAACAACGAGTCGATTTCCTGAACTTGATTCAGGATCTAAAAATAACGTGAGAAATAATTGAATACATATAATGGAAAAATAACACTAGCAATCACCGGCGCATCTGGCTCTTTGTATGCTTTGCGGTTGCTAGAATGTCTTGTAGCAGCAAATTATCAGGTGTATGTACTTATTTCTAGTGCTGCACGAGTCGTGCTAGATACTGAAGTGGGCATAAAACTTCCGGGCAATCCAGAAGCTGCAACGATTGCATTAACAGAGCGGTATAAAGCGCAGCCTCAACAAATCACTGTATTTGGCAAAGAGCAATGGTTTTCACCAGTAGCTTCTGGTTCAGCGGCGCCAAAACAGATGATTGTTTGTCCATGCTCTACGGGAACATTGGCGGCTATAAGCCAAGGAATGAGTGATAATTTAATTGAACGTGCTGCTGATGTAGTAATTAAAGAACGTGGTCAATTAATTATGGTGCCGCGAGAAACGCCATTTTCAACAATCCATCTAGCCAACATGCACAGCCTTTCGCAAATGGGGGTGACAATCATGCCTGCAGCACCTGGTTTTTATCACCAGCCTGAGTCGATTAATGATCTTATCGATTTTATGGTTGGAAGGATGCTAGATCATCTAGGAATTGAACAATCAATAATGCCACGCTGGGGGTATTCTAACTAATTCAATTTACTCTATTTTCCTTTGAATTATAAACAGATAAAAAGCGGCTATTTTTTAGCCGTTTTTGTTTTCTTGGTCTAGACTTAATTTATTATTATAAAAAGACTAAATTTAAGGGTTTTAAGTGACCGTTTTCAGGGAATTAAAACGACGTAATGTATTCAAGGTTGCAACAGCTTATTTGATCACTGCTTGGTTAATTTTACAAGTGGCGTCCGTTATCGAACCTCATATTGGATTACCTTCTTGGTTTATTCCATTTATCATCACTATTTTAGCTCTTGGTTTGCCTATAGCGTGCCTTCTTGCTTGGGCATTCGAACTTACGCCTGAAGGCATCAAAGCGACTAAACTCGTTACTAAAGAAGAATCTATAACTGCCACGACCGGCAAAAAAATGAATAATCACATTATCATTGCGATGGGGTTAGCAATGATATTTTTGATTTATAAAGCCTACTTTACCAGTGAAGAAACGGTCGAAGTAACCTCATCCCAAGAAGAAGTCATTGACGTCTCTAAGCCTAAAAGTGACGCTATCGATGCAGATATTGTATCTATTGCTGTTTTACCTTTTGTGAATATGAGTAACGATCCTGAGCAAGAATATTTTTCTGATGGTTTATCTGAAGAGTTACTTAATGTTTTGGCTCGCATCAAGCAACTAAAAGTTGCAGCAAGAACATCATCTTTCTTTTTTAAAAATAAGAATATGGATATTAAAGAGATTGCTGACAAGTTGGACGTTGAGCATGTACTTGAAGGTAGCGTGAGAAGATCGGGCAATAAATTGAGAGTAACGGCGCAACTTATTAAGGCTGATAATGGTTATCATATTTGGTCGGAGACATACGATTATGAATTTGATGACATATTTAAAATTCAAGAT
This sequence comes from Thalassotalea crassostreae, assembly GCF_001831495.1. NCBI lineage: Bacteria > Pseudomonadati > Pseudomonadota > Gammaproteobacteria > Alteromonadales > Colwelliaceae > Thalassotalea > Thalassotalea crassostreae. Next base: position 3,275,303 of record NZ_CP017689.1, on the reverse strand, counting down.
GAGATATCTGCAGCTGTGGTTCAGCAATTAAAAGTTACACTATTAAATGAAGAGCTTGTTAGCCTTACGGAACACGGTACAAGTAACCCTGAAGCTCAGGATGCCTATTTAAAAGGCCGTTATTTTATGCGCTCACGTACCCCTAAATCGCTAGCGAAAGCAGTTAAATCGTTTAAGTATTCGATCTCTTTAGATGGGAATAATCAACATGCTATTTCTGGACTTGTAGACAGCTATTCTTTGCAAGCTACTTATGCCAATTTGACGGTTCAAGATTTTATTGCCCTAGCAAAGCCGATATTAAAACCGTTTATGGAGTCTAATAGTAATTCGGCTGAAATGGATACTAGTATTGGTGCCTACTACAAAAGTATCAACAACATAGCAAAATCGAAAGAATTCTTTGAAAGGGCCATTGAAAAAAACAAAAATTATGTTCAAGCATATCATTGGCTAGGACACCTTTATCGTCTCGAGGGACAAGACATAGAAAAAGCAAAAACTAACTTTTTAAAAGGATTAAAGTTAGACCCATACTCGGAAATATTATTATTGAGCTTGTTTGGCGCTAATTACCAGTCTGGAAACCTATTGGAAGCTGAAAACTATTTAAGTTTGGTTAACGAAATTGCGCCTTCTGGCTCCTATGGTAATGCAGTAACGTTGGAATATTACTGGGTCACAGGGCGAGATTGGGAGCGAGCAATTAGGTTAATTGAAAGTCGCGCTATGGTGAAGTCACAGTTAAATTACAATGAGCAATTTGCATTCTATTTAGCCTTAGATGATTTAGAGCAAGCAGAAAAACAACTTGCTGCTATAGATTCAGCTGTTGCCTATCAAGCGAGTATAGTTTTTAACTATCAAGCATTGTATTTGACCAAGTTGGATAAAGGCTTAATTACTGAGCAGCAGTATCGTTCAAAGTTAAAAGAAAAAATAGTGTTGTACCCACACCATGACAACATCGGACTGGAAGTTGATATTTTTTTACGTCAACAAAATTACCAAGCGGCCTTTGATCTAATGACTAGCAAGTACCAACGACTAATAGGTCAAGAATCAATTCATATGGAGGATTTAGTTGCAGCAGCTTATTATTTATATTTAATTGGTAAGTTAGAAAAACCACTAGATGAAGCCCTAAATCGTGCGGTACTAAACAAGCTTTCGGCATTCGACAAGGTGAATACAAATCCTGAATTTGCCTCCTATTATAAAGCAATTCTTTATACCCTTATCGGCAATAATAAAAAAGCGCTAGAGCATTTAAATAAACTCTACGTCGAAGGAGATTTCTATAAATATGTGGTGCTGACTAAACGTTGGGTATTATTCGAAGATTTACGAAAAACATCTGAAATGCAAAACATAATTTCAACTGCCATGAATAAGCTTGATAAGAAAAGGGCAGAATTTAACGCTGTGAGATCTAATGCAGTCACAAATACACAAGACCCTCAAGTTGAGCAAGAAGGTCGAGGTGGCAATTTATAATGACCTTTATTAAAGAGTTAAAGCGCCGCAATGTCGTTAAAGTTGCAATCGCATATTTAATTACCAGTTGGTTGATTCTTCAAATATTATCGGTGCTAACGCCCTATCTGAAGTTACCAGAGGTTTTTGGCTCTATGGTAACAGTAATACTTGTCATCGGCTTTCCGATTGCTTGTTTAATTGCTTGGGCGTTTGAACTAACTCCGGAAGGGGTTAAGCGCAGCAAAGATGTGGTCTTAGACGAATCAATCACTACGATCACCGGCAGAAAACTTGATCTTGGTATTATTACTGCCTTGGTAATTACCGTTGTATTTCTAGTTTATGAGGCATATTTCTCTGCTTCTAAGGTAGAGCTAACGACAACTGATAATGAAGAAGTTGAAGCCGCTGGTGTAATTAAACAAAGTGAGAAGGTCAGTGAACTACCGGACACTAAAAATGAAGTTTCGACAGAGTTCACCTCAATTGCCGTATTACCATTTGTTAATATGAGTAATGACCCAGAGCAAGAATATTTCTCTGACGGTTTGTCGGAAGAATTGCTGAATGTTTTGGCTCGGTTAAAACAACTAAAAGTTGCCGCGAGAACCTCATCTTTCTATTTCAAGAATAAAAATATGGATATTAAAGAAATAGCTGAAAAGCTTGATGTTGAACATATTCTCGAAGGCAGTGTTCGGAAATCCGGAACGAAATTAAGGGTAACAGCGCAATTAATTAAAGCAGACAATGGATATCATTTATGGTCAGAAACCTATGACTATGAACTTGATGATATTTTCAAAATTCAAGATGAAATATCAGCGGCTGTTGTTCAGCAATTGAAACTCACGTTATTGGATGAAGAATATTCCGATTTACGTGAACATGGTACTGACGATATCAAAGCACAAGATGCTTATTTGGTGGGACGTTATCACATTCAAGCTAGAACCCCTCAATCCTTAGCAAAAGCAGAAGCGGCGTTTAAAAAATCTATTGCTATTGATCCTAATAATCAATTGGCAATTTCCGGCTTGGCGGATACCTATTCTTTGCAAGAGGCCTATGCTGATTTATCTCTAAAAGAATATACCACTAGAGTTAAATTGTTGTTAAAACCATACTTTGATAAAGCTTCTAACAGCGCAGAAATGCTCACTTCGATAGGGAGTTATTATCACCATAACACTCAATATGATAAAGCTCGCGAATTCTACCACAAAGCCATTGAAAAAAATCCTAACTATGCCCAAGCCTATCATTGGATGGGACAGACTTATGTTTGGAGTTATATAGAAGGTGACAAAGATTTTGGGGGGTTAGCAATTACAAACCTTGAAAAGGCGCTAAAACTCGATCCATATTCAAGTATTATTTTATCAACTCTCTATAACTTAGAGCTATTTGAAGGGAAATTGCTAGAAGCTGAAAATTATTTAAATCGAATGTTGGAAGTTAATCCAAACTCTTCACTCAATAACGCTAATGCAGTTTATTATTTTTGGGCCACAGGTAGAGATTGGTATAAAGCATGGCAAATCATGAATAGTCCAACCGTTGAAAAAACTTCTTTTTTCTTAGAAGGAAATTTTCACTTTTTACTAGCTCTAGATGAATATGAAGCCGCAAGTAATATTTTGCATCACTTAACCGAGTCTGGTTATGACACTATGTCGTTGGCATTAATGAAATTTGCATTGGAAAGTTACCGATTAAATCGAAATATAATTTCACAAGATGAGTTCATTATCGAATTAAAAACGTTTATGCAAAATAGGGACAAGGAAGATGCTCAATGGTTATTAGCACAAGCCTATCTTATAGAAGGTGATAATCAAGGCGTGGTTGATTTAATATTAAACGTTTATCCTGATATTTTGATTCAAGATAGTTATTTAAATAGTGATTTGTTGAGCGCAGGCCATTTGTGCTTAGCGCTTAAGCGTTTAGGCGATCCAAGGTACATACCGTTAGAACAAAAAATAAAAATTCGAGCGGATAAAATGCTAAATAATAACCTCAATTATGCACAAGCAGGGTTAATGTTGCCGTCTGTATTAATGTTATCAGGCAATGCTGAAGCGAGTCTGCAGGCACTGAAAAACATGTATGTAGATAACGAATTTTACAGCGAAGTGGCAATGCTTGAGCAATGGGATATGTTTGCTGAATTGCAGCAAAATCCAAAATTTATCGAAATTCTTGCTATCGCAAAACAAAAATTAGAAGCAAAAGTAACATCGTTCAAAGCAACCATAAAGCAAAAGTATGGTGATGATGAACTGTTTTATTCTGTTGAATAAAACGTTGGCTGCAATAAAAAAAACTTAATGGAAAGCCATTCATCGCTGTTAGTTGTTTATTCATCTAAAAATAGAAACGTTAACACACTGATAACTTTACACCGAGCAAGCAAGGTGTATGATCTATTGCCACTAGAAAAGTAATTTATTTTACTTAACAGAATAATCGTTATTTTCTAATCCTTATTACAACACAACAGGGCAGAATATATGTCAAAGTTTAAAACCAAACCAGCAATGATTGTGGCAACGTTGTCTTTGTTTTTGGCGTCTACAGGCACATTTGCAGCAGATGCAAATGAAGCTAAAGAGGACAGTAAAGTACAGTGGTCAGTCGATGAACCACAAGGTGAATTCCATACAATTAAAATCAACGTTGACCAAGGTACGTGGATGAACGTTGATATTTCACCAGATGGTGAATCAATCGTTTTTGATTTGCTTGGTGACATATATATCATGGACGCAGATGGCGGTAAGGCAAAAGCTTTAACATCCGATATTGCTTGGCAAATGCAACCCCGCTTTTCTCCTGACGGAAAGCATATAGCATTTACGTCTGACCAAGGTGGCGGCGATAATATTTGGGTGATGAATGTTGATGGTAGCGGGCAAACTGCAGTGACTAATGAAACATTTAGATTGATCAATTCTCCTGCTTGGAGTCCAGACAGTAATTATATTGTTGCTCGGAAACACTTTACCGGAACTCGCTCGTTAGGTGCTGGTGAAGTTTGGATGTATCACAAAACCGGCGGTAGCGGCATGATGCTTACCGAACGTCCTAATCAACAAAAAGATTTAGGCGAGCCGGCATTTTCGCCCGATGGCAAATACGTCTATTTCTCACAAGATGCAACGCCAGGTAAAACATTCCACTATTCAAAAGATTCGGAAAAAGGCATCTATAAAATTAAGCGATTAGATCGTGAAACTGGTGAGATCAAAGTCATTCTTTCCGGTCGTGGTGGCGCTATTCGTCCAACGCCTTCACCAGATGGGAAAAAGTTAGCGTATATCTCACGTGTAGACTTTCAATCAACAATGTTTATTTATGACCTTGAAACTGGCGAGAAAACTGCGGTTTACGACAAGCTTGATCGCGACATGCAAGAAACATGGGCTATTCACGGTGTATACCCAACAATGGCTTGGACTCCAGACAGTGACGAGATTATCTTCTGGGCTGGCGGTAAAATTAATAAGTTAGACATAGACGATAAAGAGTCAGAAGTTATTGAGTTTTCAGTTGAAACTGAAAAGAAAATGCAAAAAACGTTGCGTTACACACAAAACATTGATGTTGATAACTTTGACGTAAAAATGTTGCGTGATGTTGAAATTTCACCGGATGGCAAAAAAGTGGTTTTTGAAGCACTTGGACATGTTTATGTACGCAGTTTACCTGATGGAAAAGCGAAACGTTTAACTAAGCAAACTACTCACTTTGAATTAAACCCAAGTTTTTCTCGCGATGGCAAAAGCATTGTATTTGCTACGTGGGACGATAACAAACTAGGTAATATTCGTGTTGTATCCAGCAGCAGTGGTAAAGGTAAGAACTTATTATCTGAACCTGGTAAATACGTTGAACCAACGTTTTCACCAAATGGTAAAACCGTTGTTTATAAGAAAATTAGCGGTGGCTATATTACTACGCCTAAATGGGGTTTAAACCCAGGTTTATATCAAGTGCCTAGTAAAGGTGGCGACGCTAAACTTATCACTGAAGGTGGCTCAAGCCCACAGTTTGCTGCTAGCAACGATCGTATTTTCTTCCACACCTACGGTGAGCAACCAGAATTAGCACGTGTTGATTTAGATGGTCAAAATAAGAAATCACTATACACAGGTAAATACGCAACTGAGTTTAGAGTCTCACCCGATGGAAAATACTTAGCATTTGCTGAACGTTTCAAAGTATTTGTTACTCCGCTAACAGAAGCAGGATCGCTAATCCACATTGGTCCTAACGCGAAAAACATTCCTGTACAAAAGCTTTCGGCGCGAGCTGGTGAAAACATCAGTTGGAATGCTAAATCAAATGAATTGTATTGGAGCTTAGGTCCTGATTTATATCAAGCGAGCCTAAATGGTATGTTTGATATTGGTTATAAAGCTGATGAAGAAACTAAGCCGACAGTAACTAACCTAGGGTTTACCGCTAAATCTGACGCACCAGAAGGTGTTGTTGCTTTAGTTGGTGGACAAGTTGTTACGATGGAAGGCGACGAAGTTATTAATAACGGTGTTGTCATTGTTGAAGGCAAGCGTATTAAAGCGGTTGGAAAAAACGGTGAAGTAGAGATTCCTTCAGGCGCTGAAATTATTGATGTGACTGGTAAAACGGTTATGCCAGGATTAATTGATGCTCACGCTCATGGTTCACAGGGTACTAATGAAATTATTCCTCAGCAAAATTGGATAAACTACGCAACATTATCACTTGGTGTAACAACAATTCATGATCCTTCTAACGATACGACTGAAATTTTTGCAGCATCTGAACTGCAAAAGAAAGGTGATATTGTTGGACCGCGTATTTTCTCGACTGGTACGATTTTATACGGTGCATCAGGACCTGGTTACACGTCACATGTTGATAGCCTAGATGATGCTAAATTCCATATCGAACGTTTACAGAAAGTTGGTGCGTTCACAGTTAAGTCATATAACCAACCTCGTCGTAATCAGCGTCAGCAAGTTATTCAAGCGGCCCGTGAAGCGGGTATGATGGTGGTGCCAGAAGGTGGTTCATTACTTCAACATAACCTATCAATGGTTGCTGATGGTCACACGTCGTTAGAGCACTCTATTTCTACGGCAAAAATTTATGATGATATTCGTCAATTCTGGCAGCAATCAGAAACCGCCTATGTACCTACGTTAGTGGTATCTTACGGTGGTATATCAGGTGAGCATTACTGGTATGACAAAACAGAAGTGTGGAAACACCCACGTTTAAGTAAATACGTACCATCTAATATTTTAGATCCACGTTCAATGCGTCGGACAACAGCACCTGAGCATCATTACAACCACATTAACGTCGCTAAAGTTGCTAAAGAAATGCAAGACATGGATATTTTGGTAAGCATTGGTGCTCATGGTCAACGTGAAGGTTTAGGTGCTCATTGGGAAATGTGGATGATGGCGCAAGGCGGTATGACTCCGTTGCAAGCCCTTCGCACGGCAACAATTGACCCGGCTAAACACTTAGGTCTTGATAACAATATCGGTTCATTAAAAGCCGGTAAACTTGCTGATATAATTATTGTTGATGGTGATGTACTAAAAGATATTCGTCAATCAGATAAAGTGAGCCATATCATGATCAATGGTCGCTTGTTCGATGGTGATAGCATGAATGAAATAGGTAATTACGATAACGAACGTAAAGCGTTCTTCTTCGAATAATTAATACCTTATAAATTAATGAAGCCTTAACAATGAAAATTGTTAAGGCTTTTTCTTTTCTAGCAAAAAATCCTATCAAAAATAACTATTATTAATGATTTTAATGGCTTACAAAATAGGGACTAATTGGGCAGTCATAGTCTTATTTTTGACATCAAAATTAATCTTAAATTTGATCGCTATAAATGCTTTTTTTAATTATTTTTCAGTGCTAAACTGAGCGACCATTCTACAAAAAAATCATAAATTTAGTAGGGTGTTTAAAGCTTAACCAACCGTAACTCGTACTCACTCCTTAACGGCGAGTTATTAAAGTATAATTAAAAGTAAAACAGGAAATTCTCATGGCCAGTCGTGGTGTAAATAAAGTAATGATCGTAGGTAACTTAGGACAAGATCCTGAGACGCGTTTTTTCCCAAGTGGTGGCGCGGTTTGTAATATTACCGTAGCAACCTCAGAAAGTTGGAAAGATAAGCAAACTGGTGAGCCAAAAGAGCTTACTGAGTGGCATCGTATCGTTTTCAACGGTCGTCTAGCTGAAATTGCTGGCGAATACCTTAAAAAAGGTTCAAAAGTTTATATTGAAGGTCGTTTACAAACTCGTAAATGGCAAAATCAACAGGGCGTAGATCAGTACACGACTGAAATCCGCGCTAACGAAATGCAAATGCTTGATTCACGTGGTGCTGGTCAAAATGCTGGCGCTCAAAATGGCGGTTTCCAACAGCAACCTGCTCAACAGCAACAAGGTGGTTATAAGCCTCAAGCACAACAAGCTGCTAAGCCTGCGATGCAACAAGGTGGCTATCAACAGCAAGGTAGCGCTCAACAAGGCGGATACCAACAAGCAGCTAAACCTCAGCAAGGCGGTTATCAGCAGCAAGGTGGCGCTCCACAAGGTGGTTACCAACAACAAAACCAACAACAAGCTCCTAAGGTAAATCCACAAGAGCCAACAATGGATTTTGATGACGATATTCCGTTTTAACCAAAGACAAAGTTGGAAATATTGAAAAAGTCACTAAATGACTTGAGTAACTGATAATAAAAGCTCTTCGTTTGAAGGGCTTTTTTGTTTCCTAATATTCATTTAGTCTGTTTGTTTCTTTCTTGCTAAGAACAACTTAAAATGAACGATAAATCTATAGAGTCTAAATTTCTTATTTGCCATGCATTCAGCCCAGCAGTGTTTTATTAATTTTCAACAATCGGTCAGTGATATTGAACTGCCTGAGCGTTTTACTTTTCCGTTTTATTATAAGCCGCATCCTCTATGTGAAATCGCTGCAGCCGAATTACAACAGCATCTTAAAAGTCAAAATCAATGGCAGCATAACTTCGGCTTAGAAGATCACTTAAACGATAATTTAGAAACTGCTGATGGCAAAATGTTCGGTGTGTTAGTAGTAGAAAATAGTGAAGGTAAAATAGGCTATTTAGCAGGGTTTTCTGGCAAGCTTGCCAATCAAAGCGTGTTACCTCACTTTGTGCCTCCGGTATTTGATACATTTGGCGATGACAGTTTCTATCTTGCAGAACAAAAAATCATTAATAATATTAATGCTGAAATAGAGTTACTTAGTGCAAGTCCTGAGTTACAACAAATAACTGACATTGTTGCTGACTTAACTGCGAAATCTCAAACTGAATTATCGACGTTACAAACAGAAATGGCTGCCGCTAAAAAACAGCGCAAGCAGCAACGAGTAACGGCAAAATCAGAGTTAAATGAACAACAATATGAGGCATTGGAGATTGAGCTCGCCAAAAAAAGTGTCATTTATAAAATTAAACTTCGAGATTTAAAATTGCACTGGCAAGGTCAGCTCGAAAGTGCTCAGCTTGAACTCGATAAATTAACAAATCAGATAGAGCAGTTAAAAAAGCAGCGAAAGAAAATGTCGGCACGAGCACAAAAAAAGCTTTTTCAACAATATCGATTTCTCAATATCAATGGCGAGCAGCAAGACCTAACCGAAATATTTAGCGATACTGCGCACCAAGTGCCGCCGTCAGGTGCCGGCGAATGTGCGGCCCCTAAGATGTTGCAATATGCGTTTAATCATAATTTGAAACCAATCGCCATGGCTGAGTTTTGGTGGGGAGCTTCACCAAAGTCGGAAATTAAAAAACATAAAAATTATTACCCTTCATGTACCGGTAAGTGTCAACCGATCCTCGGTCATATGCTGGCGGGAATGGAGGTCGATGAAAATCCATTATTGGCAAACCCTGGTGCTGAAAAGAAAATCGACATTCTCTATGAGGATGAACACATATTGGTCATCAATAAGCCCGCGGGGTTGTTATCAGTCGCTGGGAAAAGTATTAAAGATTCGGTGCAACATCGATTGCGCCAACAGTTTCCAGATGCTGATGGGCCGCTTATTGTACATCGATTAGATATGGCTACATCGGGTTTAATGGTGATTGCCTTAACTAAGCGCGCCAATAAAAATTTGCAACAGCAATTTGTTACCAGAGAAGTGAAAAAGCGCTATGTTGCAATCGTCGATGGTCTTATTGACCAAGATGAAGGTGAAATTAATTTGCCAATGCGTGGCGATTATTACGATTTGCCAAAACAATTAGTGTGTTTTGAACATGGCAAACCTGCGTTTAGTAAATGGCAAGTGGTGGAGCGCAAAGGCGGCCAAACCAAAGTATATTTATACCCAAAAACAGGCCGTACCCATCAGCTTAGAGTACATTGTGCACACCATTTAGGATTGAATACCCCCATTGTTGGTGATTCGCTTTATGGCATCATCGAACCACGGTTGTTGTTGCACGCCGAATCAATAACATTTGAACATCCTATTACTAACAAGGCGATGCATATCCAAGTTGATGAAGAGTTTTAACAGATATTATTTAAATAATGATTACCGTTCTTTATATGTGAAAACTTAGTCTCACCAAAGACGCGAAATGTATTTATCGAAATCTATGTAATACAAATGCCCTAAATTGATACTTGATCTAGGGCATTTTTATTTTTCTGATTAATTTTTGCTGGCAAAGTTTTGATTACAACTGAGTTCTTAAGTCGAGAAGTTCAGGGAAGAAGCTAATATCTAGTGCCTTCTTCAGAAATTCAACACCCGATGAGCCACCTGTCCCCATTTTATTACCGATTATACGTTGTACGGTATACATATGTTTAAAGCGCCACTGTTGAAATGAATCTTCAATATCCATCAACTTTTCTGCGAGGTTGTATAATTCGAAGTATTCATCTGAGTTTTCATAAACCTTTACCCAGGCTTTAAGTACTGACTCATGCTTGCAATATGGTTGATTAAAATCACGATCAAGCATTTCATCGGCAATATCAAAACCGGCAGCGGCAAGCTGTTTGATCACTTCATCGTACAAGCTTGGGCTGTTAGAGATTTCAGTAAGCTCTTGATGAACCGTTGGGTTTGATTCGTGAACCTTTATTAGCGCGGTATTTTTATTACCCAATAAAAATTCAAGTTTACGATAACCATACGATTGAAAGCCTGATGAATGGCCTAACGCATCACGGAATTTTAAATAATCAACTGGTGTTAACGTTGACAGTACTTGCCAAGATTGGGTCAATTGCACAAATATTTGTTTCACTCGAGCGATAATTTTAAAAGCAGGACCAAAGTCACTATTTTGCACATGCTTAACCGCAGCATTAAGTTCGAATCCAGCAAGTTTTAACCATATTTCTGACGCTTGATGGATGGTGATAAACAACATTTCATCATGTTCATCAGTTAATGGTTTTTGTGCGCCTAATATTTTATCAAGGCAAAGATAGTCGCCATAGGACATTTCATTTTTAAAGTCGGTATGTATGGTATCTTCAACTTCGCGAACATTTTCACCTTGGTGATAAGGACAAGCCATTACGCTACCTCCAGTTTCTCTGTGGCAAGTGTATGCAACAAGTCATATACGTGTTGTTCTTGCCAGGTTTGTTTGATATCAGGTAACAGCATGATTTCGTCCATAATTTGTTTTTGAATGTCACCTGTTTTTAACGCGTAATCGTAAGAAATGTGAGGTGAGAATGTTACCATCGAATATAAAGGTACCCATAAGTCAGGGTACATATCATGAAACTTTGCTTCGATTTTTTTACGCAGTAAAAAGTTTTCATCGGCGCTTAACTCACTCATTTCGATAAAGTTACGTTTCGCTAACTCAATAATTGCGTCACCACTAGGTTTTCTTGAGGCTTCATATGCCGGCAGGACTTGTTGCCAGTCACCGTCAAATTTAGTTTCTAACTCATTTAATATACGGCAATCTTCGAAACCACAATTCATCCCTTGCCCATAAAATGGCACCATTGCATGAGCCGCGTCACCTATTAGTGCGACGTTATTATTAATTACCCAAGGGTAAATATGAACTAAGCACAATGGTGAAGGTTGTTTTGCCAGAAAATCATTAACCGGATCGTTAAGAAGAGGCATCGCATCTTTGAAATTAGTGTTGAAAAACTCACTAACTTTATCTTTATTGTTTAACGATGCAAATGATACATCGCCTTCGTGGTTTAAGAATAAAGTACAGGTAAATGAACCATCTGGATTAGGCAGGGCGATAAGCATAAAATCTTTTCGCGGCCATATATGCAGCGCATTTTTTTCGAGTTTATGGCTTCCGTCTTCATTGGCGTCAATACTGAGTTCAATATAACTTTGTGGCATATATTCCAGAGAATGACTAATGCGTTGTCCCGGTAATTCTTGGGCAAGACGGCGCACTTTTGAAAACACTCCATCAGCCCCAATGAGTAAATCACTGGCATGTTGCTTAGCACTGCCTTTATTATTAAACGTGCAATTAACATCATCAAAATTCACATTAGTTAAGTGATGCTCAAAGTGAATATTAACGCTGTCTTCTTGCTCTGCCATGGTGATTAATTGTTCATTAATGCCTGAGCGTGAAACTGACCAAATTGCTTGCCCATCTTTACCGTATGGAAACTCAGAAAGATTGCCATCAACATCGTGCATAATACGGCAATACATAGGAATGGCATGATCTCTAATTTCTTTATCAACGCCTATCGCTTGAAGTGCTAACCAACCGCGATCTGATAAGGCTAAGTTAATCGATTTACCTTGATAAATATTGGTTTGGCGAGAATCAGGACGTGATTCGTACAGGTCAATGCTATAACCTTTTTTTGCCAACATCACCGCCAGTAAAGCGCCTACTGGGCCCGCGCCGGCGATAGCGATATTCTGCTTATTTGCTGAGCTAGACATGTTATTTCCAATCCTTTAACAATGCTTTTAATGTTTCACCCATGCGGTAAACATCTTCGAAACTGTTGTATAACGGCGTTGGTGCCATACGCACCACATCAGGCTCTCGAAAATCTGCAATAATGCCGGCATCAGTTAATGTGTTGAAGAAGGTTTTATCGGTACCAACAAGTTTTATCGATAATTGACAGCCACGTTGTTTTGGATCCGTTGGAGTAATGATTTCAAGTTCAACATTTGGAAATTGGCTGGTGACATCATTGAACACAAACTCCAAAAACGCGGTCAATTGCAAACTCTTGTTACGTAGTTTTTGCATGCCAACTTCATCAAAAATATCTAAAGACGATTTAAGAACAGCCATGCCCATTATCGGCGCATTACTTAACTGCCAACCCTCGGCACCAGTCATCGGCTCAAAAGAGTTTTCCATTAAGAAACGGCGCTCTTTGTTGTGACCCCACCAACCACCAAAACGATTGAGTTCGGTATTGTTTCCGTGGCGGTCATGAACAAATAGAGCCGCAGTATTACCAGCACTTGAATTAATGTATTTATAGGTACACCATGCAGCAAAATCGACATTCCAATCATGAAGTTTCATTGGGATATTGCCGGCTGCATGAGCCAAGTCGAAACCAGCAAGAGCGCCAACACTGTGTGCTACATCAGTCAGCTTTTTCATATCAAAAACTTGACCGGTAAAGTAGTTCACGCCGCCAAAAAATACTAACGCGACTTCATCACCATGCTCTTTAATGGTGTTGATAATGTCTTCTTCACGAATTAAGTGCTCTCCGTCACGCGGTGCCACTTCGATGATTGCATCATCGGGTGCGAAGCCATGATGGCGAGCTTGAGTTTCAAGTAGATAACGGTCTGAAGGAAACATTTTTGCTTCAGAAATAATCTTGAAACGTTTCGCTGTCGGTTGATAAAAAGATACAAACAACAAGTGTAGGTTGTTCGTTAATGAGCCCATACAAACCACTTCCGACTCATTTGCACCAACAATCGCTGCCGATTGTGGCGTAAGAATTTCGTGATAACTAACCCATGGGTTTTCTGCATGGAAATGACCTTCAACACCCCATTTCGCCCATTCGTCTAACTCTTTGTTTACATAGTCTCGCGCTGCTTTTGGCTGTAAGCCGAGTGAGTTACCGGTAAAATATAAGACTTTTTTGTCATTAATTACCGGGTGACAAAATTTATCACGGTAACTTGCTAACTCATCGTTCTTATCCATTTGTTGAGCAAACTCAATAGTGTTGGCAAAATCTATGTTTGCTTGCGTGCTAAAGCCACAACTGCCAAGGTTTTCAACTTCAACTTGTATACTTTGTCCTGGTTCTAATGCAATAGCCGCGGTTGCCGCGCCGGCAAGAATAATTTGACCTGGCTTTAACTCTTCACCAGATTCAGCAATACAGCGGGCAGCTTCTACCAATGAATTTAGCGGATGCTCAAGAATTTCTGAGCTAAGCCCTGAAGCCGCTTCCTTACCATCAATGATAAGTTTCATTGCAAGCTCGTTAATGTCAGTATCTGGCGCATGCCAGTCGCCAACGATAAAACCTGTACTAGAACAATTGTCAGCAATGACATCGCTCAGTGAGAATTTAAAATTACTGTAGCGAGAGTCGATAATTTCTATCGCAGGGGCAATTGCTTCTACAGCGGCTAGTGCTTGTTCAGCCGTGACAATACCTGATAATGGTGACTTTAATTTAAATGCAATTTCAGGCTCTGCACGAGGGTGCACATAATCTGCTAAATCTATCGCCTGATCTTGCTCAATAATCATAGTATCGGTTAAGCGGCCCCAGATTAAATCATCTACCCCCATTTGCTCCATTTTTGCTTTCGAGGTGAAACCCATTTTGTAGCCGACAAGACGTTCGCCACGATTTAATCGTTGGTCAATACTAAGCTTTTGAATAGTGTAGGCATCATCTAGAGATAATTCTGATGTTAATGATAGTTGCTCAACGCTTTGTGCCGATACGGCTGCTTGGTCAAGCTTGATTGCTAATTTGTTCAGCATGGTAAATCCTAATTGTTATAACTTTTGGTTACCGACAGCTCTGTCGGTTTATATATTGTTTGTTAAGTTGCTTCTTAATTCTAAACTTAGACTTAATTTAAATTTGGAAAAACTGTTCCGCGTTATTGGCTAACAATTTTTGTTTATCTTCATCAACTAATGACGGTGCGGTTTTGATTAACTGACCCATCTGTTGTTCGCCCAATGGAAACGGATAGTCGGTACCAAACATCAAACGATCTGTGCCCATTTTTTTAACCAGTAACTCTAAAGAGTCATGATCAAAAACTGCGGTATCAAGGAAGAAACGATCAAGATAATGACTTGGTGGTAATTGCGATTTACCGCGAGCGATATCCCGATGATGCCAAGCATTATCTAAACGACCCAACAAGAATGCGAACGAGCCGCCGCCGTGGGCAAAGCAGATTTTTAACTTATCGCTAACGCGATCAAAGCCGCCACCAAGGATCATAGAGACGATGGATAATTGAGTTTCTGCTGGCATACCAACAGTCCAACCCATCATATAGTCTTTGGTGCGTTCGCTTGCCATCATGTCCCATGGGTGAACAAATACTGAGATATCTTCATTAGCGCAGTGTTGTAAAAAGGTAATTACGCCTTCATCATCCATGTTTTTAAGGCCAACGTGATTACCGATCTGTACACCGCAATGGCCAATCCCTTTGGCGCGACTAACTTCTTTACACGCCGCATCGATATCTTGTAATGGTACTTGTGACATCGCAAATAAACGATTATTACCACGACTACATATTTCCATCGCTGCATCGTTAAAGATTTGCGCACAATAGAGTGCTTGATCTACTGGCTTTTCGTAGGCAAACAAGATTGGTGTTGCAGAAATGATTTGTTTATCCACACCGTCACGATCCATTTCTTCAAGACGAACAGCAGGCTCCCAACAGGCAGAATAAATTGGTCTAAATTCTTTGTCGCCTTTCATCAACATGGCTTTGTTATCCTCAGTATGACGTAACCAAGGCCAATCGTTACCACCAAATTTTGCTTGTAGATCATCCCATGTTTTTGGGAAAAAATGAGAGTGTATATCGACAACGCGCATCTTATTTATCTCCATCTCGTGGTGGGATTGTCACCCAACCTTGTGGTGGTTCTTTACCAGGGTGTAAGTCACCACAAGCAGGGCAGGTACGAGCCTGCTCATCGGCGTAAAAAGCGTTATAGACTTTTGGTAAATCTTCAACGATTGACTTTAATATGACTTCGCTACGATGCACTAAGGCGTCACAGCTAAAGCAATACCATTCAAAAGCGTCTTTTAAGCCGTCAGGTCGCTTTGGTTCAATGACTAAACCAATGCTGCCTTCTTGTGGGCGTTGCGGAGAATGACGCACATGTTTTGGTAAGAAAAAGATATCGCCTTCACGGATAAATACATCTTTGCATTTACCGTCTTCTATTACTTTTAATACCATGTCGCCCTTTAATTGATAGAAAAACTCTTCCACCGGGTCATCGTGAAAATCAGTGCGCTGATTAGGTCCGCCAACGATAGTTACCATCATGTCGGTGTCATGCCAGATCTGCACGTTACCAACAGGTGGCTTAAGCAAATGTTTATGCTCTTCTATCCATTGATGGAAATTAAATGCTGTTAATGATGACATCTTACTCACCTTTATTTAGCTGTTGCACAAGTGGTTTGTAAGCCACTGCTTTACATTCGATTAAGAGGTGAGGGTGAGGTAATTGGTGCACAGCTACGGTTGTACGAGTCGGACCATCGAAATCAAAAAACTCAGCATACACTTCGTTGTAGCCGCCAAAGTCGTTCATATTTACTAAGAACGTGCTTATTTCTACCAAATCTGACAAATCGGCGCCTACCGATTGTAAAATATCTCTAATATTTTCAATAACCGCAGTTGTCTGTGCTTTGATATCTAGATTGGTAGTACCCATTTCATCAACGTTTACCCCGGCAAAACTATTGTCGGGTAATCTAGAGCTAGTACCAGAGATATAAATAAAATCTCCTGCACGTTTTACATGAGGGAATTTTCCGCGAGGTGTTGCTTTGCCACTTACTACTTTTGCTTGTGTTGTCATAATTAGTGCTCGTCAATCTTGATACAAATATTGGTAGGTTCACTATAAAACCCTAAAGAATGTTTACCGCCTTCACGGCCAACCCCAGATAATTTAACGCCGCCAAAAGGTGTACGTAAGTCACGTAAAAACCATGTGTTAACCCAAACCAAGCCGACATCTATTTTTGCTGATACTCGATGTGCTCGAGAAATATTCTCAGTCCATACTGAGGCAGCAAGACCATATTCTGTGTCGTTAGCTCGTTTGATCACTTCGTTTTCATCATCAAATGCCGAGATATGGCATATCGGCCCAAATATCTCTTCTTGATTAGTGCGAGCATGATCATCTAAACCAGTAATTACCGTTGGCTCAATAAAATAACCATGCTGTCGTTGATCTGAAAATTTTGGCGTGCCACCACCGGTGACAAAGTTGGCGCCTTCTTCTCGGGCCAATTCATAATAAGACAACACTTTTTGTTGATGCGCCTTAGAAACTAAAGGCCCCATAAAAACGTCTTCTTCAAGTGGGTAACCAATTTTAATATTTTCTGCTTGTGCTTTTAAGCCTTCGACAAACTCAACAAAGATACTGCGATGGACATAAACCTTTTCAGTACACAGGCACACTTGACCGCAATTAGTGAAACTTGAACGCGCAACACCGGCTATTGCTTTATCTAAATCAGCATCTTCAAATACAATGGCAGAGTTTTTTCCGCCTAATTCAAACGACACAGGTTTAACGGTATCACTTGCCGATTTCATAATTTGCTTACCTGTGCTTGATGCACCAGTAAACGTTATCGCATTAATACCAGAGTGTGATGTTAGGTGATCGCCTACATTAGAGCCTCTGCCAAGAATAAGATTGAAGGCACCGTTTGGGATACCTACTTCATCCATAACTTCGGCAAGTAAAAATGCGGTTGAAGAGGTTTCTTCTGAAGGCTTTAAGATGACACTATTACCACATGCCATGGCTGGCGCAATTTTCCATGTTGCTAATAACAAGGGTAAATTCCAAGGAGATATTACTGCGACCACACCAAGTGGTTTATTGACGGAATAGTTTATCGCCTTTTCACCATTTGCAAGCTCGGTAATAAAGGTTTCCCCGCTGTCAAATTTTACCATGTCTGCAAAGGTTCTAAAGTTAGCTGTGCCACGAGGAATATCGATGGTCTGTACTTGAAACAGTGACTTACCGGTATCGGCGATTTCAGCGTCGATGAATTCCTGTTCTCTTTCAGCCATACGATCAGCGACTTTATGCAGTAGAGCACAGCGGTCATTTACCGGCATTTGTCCCCATGCATTCTCTTGCGCGTGCTTAGCACTTGCGACTGCGGCATCGATAATATCTTTATCAGCTTCGGCAATCTTGCTAATGACTTCGCCATTAACAGGATTGATATTATTAAAGTAATGTCTGCTGTCGATGAATTTACCGTTAACGTACGATTTTAAAATTTTATTTTTCGGCATTTAACTGTCCAATCTTGATTTGGTTGCAGCCAACATGTGGTTGCCAATAGAATAATTCGAGCAAGTGCACTTAAATAAAAGCACTTTAAATTAGTTATCCATTAACTTTAGCCTGTTTTAATCAATAACTATAATTTTAAAATATTGAGATTTTGATAGATAAATTGAATGTATTGCATTCAATTTATCTATGGTTAGCGAAAATTAAATCAATTTATCGACCAGCAAATTAATGGTTATCATAATAATTCGCCCATTAGTCTGGAAACTATAGAGATGTTGTATCGCGACCTTGAACTAGAAAATTTAGAAAGAGAGTATTCTCCTAGTAGTTGTATTGAAGATATCAATATATTCATCAAAGAATATATAGAGCGCAGTAAAGACGCGTTAATTTGGGCGCAGCAACTTGGCAAGGTCGAAACCAATATTAGCTACGGCAATAATGTCGATGAACAATTAGATTTATTTTTACCAACTCAAGGTAATAGTCGCAAGTTACAGGTCTATATTCACGGCGGGTATTGGCAAGAACTTAGCAAGAATGAGTCATCTTTTGCGGCAAATAATTTCCAGCAACATGGTTGTTATTATGCAGTACTAAATTATTCTCTAGCGCCAAATGCTACGATGACAGAAATCGTTGCTCAAAACTGTAAGGCTATCGCTTGGTTATATAACAATGCCGAGCGATTTGGCTTTGATAAAAACGAAATTTATATTTCGGGCAGTTCAGCTGGAGCACATTTGGCCCTTATGGTTACGCAAATGTCTGGCCAGTATATTCAAGGAGTATGTGCAGTCAGCGGCATATACGATATTCGTCCGATTGCACTGACTTATATCAATGAACCATTACAGTTGACGGATAATGAAATTGAACAATATAGTCCTTTGTTTTGTTCAAAACAGTTATCAATGCCGATGATATATGCCGTTGGTGAAAATGAAACCAATGAATTTAAGCGACAAAGCCAAGAGATGGCAGATAAACACAACTCGTATAGTCAGGTAATTAAAAGTCGTAATCATTTTGATGTAATACTGGACTTGGCGGACGAAAAAAGCTGGCTTTGTAAGCAGGTGTTTGAACAAATGGGGTTGGCATAGATAAGAGTTGTATAGGCAATACATAACTCTTATTTTACTTAAGCCCATTTAGCTTATTTTACGTTTATTTTACCAGGTCTTTAGCAATCAGCTTTAATTGTTCACTTAAAAATAGGGCTGGCTCTTCAATTTTAGCCAGCTTTGAAAACACTAAGTGCCAATAAACTTTTAATCCCTTATCGCCAAGTTTTGCGGTTTTAATATTATGAGTAGTTAAATAAGGAGCCACTAACTGCTGAGACATAATAGACAATCCTAAATTGACATTGATCAGCTCAATGATTGCCTCATTAAAACCCACTTGCGTTACTTTTCTTGGAATGATGTTTTTCGGTTTAAAAAATAATTCATATTCTCTATCTTTTTCAGGAACCGTCGAATGGGTTATATAACTCTGATGAGTGAAATCTTCCGCATTTAATGCTTCTTGGTTAGCCAATTCATGTTCTTTGGACAAACAAGCAACAAGCTCGTCTTCTTGAATAAACACTGAATGATAACCTTTGTCGTCGATATCCAGCTTCTTGTTTGCTGATGAAATCATCGCAATATCAATATCACCGTTATAAAGCGAGTTTAATGGTTGATTTAAAGAATTAGAGGTAATTTCTAGCTCAATATTTGGCATTTGTTGTTGAAATGCTTTTACCGTATGCGGCAACCACTTAAACGACGAGTAGTGCGGCAAACCAACTCTCACTACCTGCTCAACCCCATCGGATAAACGCGCGATATCATGTTCAGCGCGAGCGAGCTCTTCTAATATCTTATTGGCTGAATGCAATAGTCGCTTGCCTGCGGACGAAATGATAAGTTTGCGACCGCGACGAACAAAAAGTTCGGTATTTAGGCGGCGCTCAGCTTCACGAATGCGGTTGGTCAAGGCCGGCTGCGTGATAAACAAGGTTTCAGCAGCCTCTTTTACCGTTTCTGAATTAGCAATGGTACTGATCATTTTCAGATGGCTAACGTTTAACTGGCTCTTTGAGATATCCATATATATTCTTACTTAATGTTATTTAGCTATTAAACTTATTGTTATAGTGAAAGTTGTTATATACAAAACTTGAATCATTTTGCTAAGTTTAATCAATTATTGTTATTCAATTTTATCAAGTAAAGTATCTATCGCAACATTTTTGTCCTAGGAACCTCAAATTATGAACGATCGTCGAATTGCTGAGCTTGCTCAAGAGCTGTTTAATGCGATGCAAACACGCTCTACTGTTTCACCAATAACAGAACGTGAACAAGACTTTTCAATTGAAGATGCATATAAAGTGTCTTTAGCATTTTTACAAAAGCGTCTCGACACCGGTGAACGAGTCGTTGGTAAAAAGATTGGCTTAACCAGCAAAGTCGTACAGGACATGCTTGGTGTGCATCAACCAGATTTTGGTTTTTTGACTGAGTCGATGATGTATCAATCAGGCGATGAAATTCCTTTTGACAAAGAATTGATTCAAGCAAAATCGGAAGGTGAAATCGCCTTTATTTTGGACAAAGACTTAAATGGACCTGGTGTTACTGCAGCCGATGTTTTAGCTGCATCAGCGGCAGTTGCGCCTTGCTTTGAAATTGTTGATTCGCGTATTAGCGATTGGAAAATTAAGATTCAAGATACCGTTGCAGACAATGCTTCTTGCGGTATTTTTGTCATTGGCGACAAAGTGTCGCCAGACAATATTGATTTTGAAAATTGTAAAATGACTATCAAAAATAGAGGTGAAGTCATTGCTGAAGGTGTTGGCTCAGCTGCACTTGGTTCACCATTAAATTGTGTCGCTTGGCTAGCGAATACGTTGGGTGAGTATGGCATATCGCTTAATAAAGGCGACATCATTTTATCAGGCTCACTGGCGGCCATGATCCCATGTCAAAACGATGATGATATGGTTATGGAAATCGACGGTATTGGCCGAGCAAGTTATAAATTTATTGCTGACTAAATTAGAGAATAACAATGACGATAAACAATAAAGTGAACGTCGCTTTAATTGGTTCGGGTAACATAGGTACCGATCTAATGATTAAGGCATTGCGCAGCGAAATGATTAATCCTCTATGGATGGTCGGTATTGATGCTGACTCTGATGGATTGAAGAAAGCGCAAGCGGCTGGATTAAAGACCACCCATGAAGGTGTTGATGGTCTATTGGAGCACATTGAAGCGGACAACATTCAAATTGCCTTTGATGCTACTAGTGCTTATGTACACGGCGAAAATAATGCAAAACTGCAAGCAAAAGGGGTCAAGGTAATAGATTTAACTCCGGCGGCAATCGGGCCTTATTGTGTTCCCCCTGTTAATTTGGCTGAACACGTAGACGCCAACGCTAATAATGTAAATATGGTGACTTGTGGCGGTCAGGCAACGATCCCTATCGTTCATGCTATTTCAAAAGTGCAAGAGGTCGATTATGGTGAAATAGTCGCGACTATAGCGTCAAAATCAGCAGGTCCAGGTACTCGCAAAAATATTGATGAATTTACTCGCACCACAGCCGGCGCCATTGAAAAAGTCGGTGGTGCAAAACGAGGCAAGGCGATTATCGTGATGAACCCAGCGGAGCCGCCATTATTAATGCGTGATACCGTGCATTGTTTAACGGTCGATACGCCAGATCAAAAAGCCATTACCGAGTCAGTATTAGCAATGATCGCCGAAGTGCAAAAATATGTACCAGGCTATCAGTTAAAAAATGGTCCTGTATTTGATGGTAATAGAGTGTCGGTATTTTTAGAAGTTAAAGGCTTAGGTGACTACTTACCAACCTATGCCGGTAACCTTGACATAATGACAGCTGCAGCGCTTAAAACGGGTGAAATGATTGCTACTCACCTTCGCCAAAAAGGGGAATAACATGGATCTTAATGGCAAAAAAATTATTTTACATGATATGTGTTTGCGCGATGGTATGCATGCTAAACGACATCAAATTAGTTTAGATGAAATGGTATCTTTATCGACAGCGTTAGATGATGCAGGCGTGCCTCTAATTGAAGTTACCCATGGTGACGGGCTAGGTGGTGCTTCACTAAACTATGGTTTTCCTGCACATAGTGACGAAGAGTATTTATCTGCCGTCGTACCATTAATGAAGAATGCTAAGATCTCAGCACTATTGTTGCCGGGTATTGGTACCGTTGATCATCTTCGTATGGCTCATGAACATGGTGTTAGTACTATTCGTGTCGCGGCTCAATGTACTGAAGCTGATGTAACCGAGCAGCATATCGCATTATCTCGAAATTTAGGTTTAGATACTGTTGGCTTTTTAATGATGGCTCACATGTTAGAACCGAAACAGTTACTAGAGCAGGCCAAGTTAATGGAGAGTTATGGTGCTAATTGTATCTATTGCACTGACTCTTCAGGCTATATGTTGCAAGACGACGTTTACCAACGAATTAGTGTATTAAGAGAGGGGTTAAAGCCGGAAACTGAGATTGGTTTTCATGGCCACCACAATCTTGCTTTAGGGGTTTCAAATTCGTTATCAGCGGTTGAAGCTGGAGCGAATCGAATCGATGGTTCTGCTGCTGGCCTTGGCGCTGGCGCTGGCAATACACCCTTGGAAGTATTTAATGCGGTAGCAACTCGAATGGGCGCACATACCGGTGTCGATGTTTTCAAATTAATGGCTGCGGCTGAAGAAATTGTGGTTCCTATGATGGAGCAACCAATTCGTGTAGATCGTGATTCATTGGTGCTAGGTTATGCAGGCGTATATTCATCGTTCTTATTACACGCTAAACGAGCTGGCGTAAAATATGGTGTACCATCGGAGCAAATATTGATGGAACTTGGCCGCATGAAAACGGTTGGTGGACAAGAAGATATGATTGAAGACGTGGCGATCAATTTAAGTAAGCTTAAGTGATCGTTAACAAGTTCTAATGAGCTTTGGATTAGTACTAATTTACTTAAAAACGCTAAATGTCACTGCATTTAGCGTTTTCGTTTATCGCTATGATTTTGTATTAAATTGGCTTAGCTTTTAGTAATACCAGTCTTGATGATCATGAATTTGCGGGTCATCAATAATATCTTCAATTCCTGCTTCCATCGGGTGATTATCATTCACACCATTTAAATACACCACTTGTGAGGCACCATCAATCATGCTCACAACGCCACTACCTTTATGAGTTGAGCAAATCATACCCACTCTAATTTTATCGAGATCCATAGAGTCCCCTAGCTTTTATAACTGCTTTTGTACAAATATTGGACAGAAAGATTGGGAATTAGTTCAGTGTAAAGATTTGCAAGCTTAGCAGTGATAGCTAGTTCGTATAGCTAAGATGTAGGTTAGGGCGTAAAACTAAGGCCTAAAACACATGATTTAGATGCACCGGTAACTTCTGGTAAGTTACCAGGGTGTTTGTTGACATATGCAAAGGCTAACCAGGCAAACACAAGAGCTTCTAAGCTCTCATTATCGACGCCGTATTTATCGGTAAAATCAATATCGTGGCCGTCACATAGTTGGCTAATGAGTTGCACCAAATGTGAGTTGTTTGCGCCGCCGCCACACAATATTATGACTGAATTTTTGCTGAGTTGCTGGACGGTATTTGCAATGCTATGGGCAGTTAACGCCAATAAGGTTGCTTGCACATCCTCAGCTGTCATTGCCTTATTTTCGATATGTCGTTGTAACCATTGCATATGAAAATATTCGCGACCGGTACTTTTTGGAAATGATTTTGAAAAATAGTCATCACTGAGCAACTCAGTTAAAAGCGTATGATTAACCGTGCCCGTTTTAGCCCAATCACCATTTAAATCGATACCTTGGTTGTCCGCTGGGTGGTTTAGCCTATACCAATCGTCTAAGAGGGCATTTCCTGGGCCGGTGTCAAAACCAACTACTTTATTATTTTCATCCGTGGGTAAATAAGTGATGTTGGCGATACCACCGATATTAATGACACAAACATCTCGTTTATGTTGACTAAAAATGGCCTGATGGTAGGCCGGTACTAACGGTGCACCTTGACCACCAAGGGCAATATCTTTATCTCTAAACTTACCAATTACTCGTATGCCAGTTAAACAGGCCAGTGTTTGTGAGCAACCAATTTGCAGCGTGAAAGCGTAATTTCCATTAGGACGATGCCTAATGGTTTGGCCGTGATTACCAATGGCGGTAATATCATCTTTAGTTAATGATTGCTCAGTAAGAAATTGCGAAATGGCGTTGGCAAAAAACATTGCTAGCGCTTTATCGAGTTGGCCGCTTCGGTCTATTTCCTCGCTGCCACTGACATACAAGGAGGTGATCATTTGCTTCAATGAATCGGGGTAGGGCAAATAAAAACTGGCGACTAGTTTGTGCGGCAGGTGATCAAAATCAACAAGCGCGAGGTCGACACCATCGGCGCTTGTTCCTGACATTAAGCCTATAAATAGATTATTCTGCACTCTCGCTCGTTACAACATCTGTTGCTGATTGAAGCGCTAATTTAGAACCCTCTAACTCTTTTAAAATCTTACGAGCTAACGTAGTAAATTCGGCTTTGTATTTCTTATTGATCGGTTCTGCATCAGGCAGTTTTACCGTACGAGGGTTGCGATGCACACCATTAAGCAAGAACTCGTAATGTAAATGCGGTGCTTGTGAAAGTCCGGTTGAACCGACATAACCGATAATTTGTCCCTGCTTAACTCGTTGGCCTTTTTTAACAGCGCGTTTAGAGAAGTGCAGATACTTAGTGACGATATTGTTGGCATGTTGAATAAATACATAGTTGCCATTGTATTTGTTGTAGGTAGCAGCAATCACTCGACCTTTACCGGCGGCTTTTACTGGTGTACCTGTTGGCGCTCTATAATCAACACCATTATGAGCTTTATAGCGTTTTAATATTGGATGATAACGCTTAGGTTTAAAGCTTGAACTGATATACTGGAAACTTACTGGCGCACGTAAAAATGATTTACGCATACTATCGCCGTTTTCAGCGTAATATTCACCATCTTTAAATCGAACTGCTTTAAATTCGTCATCTTGATTGATAAATTCAGCGGCTAATATATTGCCATGACCAACAAATTCACCGTCTATATATTGGTTTTCATACATCACTGAAAAACTATCACCTTCACGAATATCTAAGGCAAAATCAATATCCCAACCGAAGATGTTAGCAAGGTTCATAATTTGAGTGTTGCTCATCCCTGCATCTAAAGCTGCGCTCCAAAAGTTACTGGTGATGGTTGCTTGCGCGTAGCTAACACGAGTCTCAATGTCTTTTTGCTCGATGCTGCTGACATAGGTATCATTCTCACGGTTTATCGCAAGGGTATCTGTTACAGTGAATTGGTATTTCAACTGAGTTAGCTTACCGTCGTCGTCGGTTGCCAATTTAATTTCATCGCCAACTTTTAACAGGCGCAGCTTTTTACCGTGTTCGGAATTATCAATCGCATGGGTTGTACTTGCCGATTGACCAAAGCGTTTTAAGATTTTACCTAAAGATTCACCGCTTTTTACCGTGGCAGTTTGCCATTCAGTTTTGCGTTGCGTTTCGGCTGCAACCTTGATCAGCTCTTCTTGAGTTTCTTCGGGAATTTCTAACTTGTAAGTTTTACCAACTTTAATGTTTGAATTTGTTGTTGAACCTTGATTATTGGTGTCTTCTGCGGGAAAAAGGACTAAGATCAACAAAATCAGGCTAAAACCTGCGATCATTAATTGGTGCTTTCTAGGAAGCTCAAGGAATAAATTTTTTAATTTAATCAATGTGTTACTGCTAATTACTAAAACTTTTCTATATTGTCTGACCCCAACTATATCAAATAATTCAAAAAACTCACAACTATAGGGTTTCCAGATAGGTCATATTTGCAGTAAAATCGGCAGATTGTGATATATAAATAGTCAATTTAAGGCAAAATAGATGAGTGCTATCGAACAAGCGTTTAATGAAATAAAACGCGGCGCAGAAGAAATCTTATTAGAAGATGAACTTCTGGAAAAATTAAAAAAGGGCAAACCACTTAAAATTAAGGCGGGTTTTGATCCAACAGCACCTGATTTGCACCTTGGTCATACGGTACTTATTAATAAATTACGTCAGTTTCAACAATTAGGCCATGAAGTTATTTTCCTAATTGGTGATTTTACTGGCATGATTGGTGACCCAACAGGCAAAAACGTTACCCGTAAGCCATTAACTCAAGAAGACGTTCTAGCAAACGCCGAAACCTACAAAGAGCAAGTATTTAAGATTCTTGACCCTGCTAAGACTCGTGTTGAATTTAACTCTACTTGGATGGAGAAATTAGGTTCTGCTGGCATGTTAAAGTTGGCTTCACGTCAAACTGTGGCAAGAATGATGGAACGTGACGACTTCAAGAAGCGTTACAAAGAAGGTCAGGCAATCGCTATTCATGAATTTATGTACCCGTTAGTACAAGGTTGGGACTCAGTTGCTCTTGAGTCTGACGTTGAATTAGGCGGTACCGATCAAAAGTTCAATTTATTGATGGGGCGCGAATTACAAAAGTCTGAAGGCCAACGTCCTCAAACGGTATTAATGATGCCGCTTCTTGAAGGTCTTGATGGCGTTCAAAAGATGTCTAAGTCGTTAGGTAACTATATTGGTATTACTGACTCTCCAACAGATATGTTCGGTAAAATCATGTCAATTTCTGACGTGCTTATGTGGCGCTATTACGATTTATTAAGTTTTAAACCGCTTGAAGAAATTGAAGCGTTCAAAACAAAAATCGAACAAGGCATGAATCCTCGTGATGTAAAAATTGAATTAGCCAAAGAAATTATTGCAAGATTCCATGACCAAGCTTCAGCTGATGCTGCTCATCAAGAATTTATTAATCGATTCCAAAAGGGCGCTATGCCAGATGAAATTGATGAGAAAACGGTAACAACTGACGGCGGCGAAATGGGCATTGCTAATGTCTTAAAAGAAGCAGGTCTTGTTGCTAGTACTTCTGAAGCGATGCGCATGATCAAACAAGGTGCGGTTAAGATTGACGGTGAAAAGGTGAGTGATAATAAACTTGCCTGTGTTGCTGGTTCTGTTGCTGTATATCAAGTTGGTAAGCGAAAATTTGCAAAAGTCACATTGGCTTAATGCGAATTAAAACGAAAAGCCCGTTAATTCGGGCTTTTTAATGTCTAAAATTTATTGCTGCTCTTCTCAAGCGAATATCTTATTAACACTAATTAAATGATTTCTAAGTTAGTTTGTACCATTTTAACCTTAGATAACGTAAAGTAATTATATTGAGTTATTAACTAATAATAAGAAAACATGAAAATAAAAAATATTGGACTCATTATTGTTGCCGCCATCATGCTTGCTTCTTGCGCAAAATCGGCTGACATCACCCAGAAGCAAGGCTACGATTTTTCCAACATTCAAAGTTATAGTTTGTTTCCTCGAGAATCTAATTTTGTTGATATTCAAGCGTTAACCGACGTGCAAAGAAATGGTATTGAATTAACCATTGAAAAAGCAATGGAAGAAGCCGGCTATGAGTATAAAGATTGGTCTGAAAGCGACATGATTATCAGTTACTTTTGGGTACGTCGCAGCCTATCGAGTTTGCACAAATACAACAAGGCTGTAGGCGCTTGTTTAGCGTGCACTAAAAACGAACAAAGTGAATTAAATAAAGATATCAAAACCAATAACTTAATTATCGATGTTTTAGAGAGCGATCGAAAGCGTACGGTTTATCGAGGTGTTTTTCCTGTGGATATTGAAGCAGAAAACACTAGTGATGAGAACCTACAAGAAATTATAACAGCGGTAGATAATATTTTACTGACATTTCCTAAAAGACAAAACTAAATTGGTTTTGCTATAATGCCAACCCGGTATGTACAGTGCTGCCGTTAACAGTGTAACTAGAGAAAATTAATGACATTTCCAAACGATGAAAATGGTTCAGTATTGAGAGAGATGGAAGATGCTGGCATAGATCTTAGTAAACCATTATTGGTTGAATTCTTTCAGCTGTTTGAGCAAGAAGATAATGCCAAAGCAATGGCTGAATATATGCAAACCGAGGAATCGGGCTTTACCGTTAATTTTCACCCAGATAAAACTCCGAACGTTTGGGACGTAGATTGCACAGTTGAAATGCTACCAAGCTATGACAACATTGTTGCCATGGAAGAGAAGTTTGAAAAGCTTGCGCGAAAATTTGATGGTTATAACGATGGCTGGGGTATTCAAGTCGACTAAAGTCAAAGTATTATCGCTTAGATAAATATTGATACGAAAACGGCAGCTAATTTAGCTGCCGTTTTTATTGTTGTAAGGTAAATTGTTTAGTCTTTGATCTCATCATCAAAATGAAACGCCGGCAGCGAGACTTTCCAGTAAATCCCCGCGAGTCGCAGTATCAAAGCGCCGGCCATTGCTAATGAACCTGCAAGTGGTTCGGAAAAGCCAATATAGTCAAAAGCGACATATAATGCACCGCCTAGCATAGCCGCGGTTGCATAAATCTCTTGGCGTAAAATCAAAGGTATGCGATTACAGATAATGTCTCGTATCAAGCCGCCACCGACACCGGTAATGGTGCCCATGATAATTGCCGTTAGAATGGTTTGATCGTAACTGAGGGCTTTGTGGGTGCCTAAAACGGCAAACAATGCCAAACCAAACGCATCGGCAATGTGCATAAATCGTTTCGGTACTAATTTGGGCTGGCGAATAAAAAAGATGGTTGCTAGTGAAGTAAAAAAGATAACCAATACATATTCATTTTGCACTGTCCAAAATACCGGAGCGCCAAGAATAATGTCCCTGATAGTACCACCACCGACAGCGGTTACTGCTGCTAAAACCATCACGCCAAACGGATCTAGTCGAAATCGGCCGGCCAACAAAGCACCCGATAGCGCGAACACAATAACACCAAAGATATCGGCAAAATAGATAAAAGTACTGATAGGATTTCCAGTATCAACCATTGTTTATTTCTCTTATTGTTTTTATTACTTTTACTTACTTCAGTTAATTGGAAATTTTCTGCTTGGCTTGTTGCCAACCTTGCATATCACCTTCAAGATGATGTAATTGATTAAACCCTAATTCCGTTAGTTTATCAATTGCCTTGCCTGCTCTGCGACCGGAGCGACAATAAACAACAATAGGTTTGTCGGTATAAGGCATTAATGTCGCTATATTTTCATTAAGTTGGTCGTGCTCAATATTGACCGCGCCAGGAATATGACCCTGATCGAATTCTTCTTTACTGCGCACATCAAGCAATAAAAAGTCTTGTTTTTGTTGTTGCATAACAAGCAATTGTTGCTGTTCGATATCCGCTGGCAACTGAACTGCGCTTGCAATTTGTTTGTCGCTAACTGAACAGGCTGATAATACTTTGATTAAACTGATGACCAACAAAAACCGTCTCATTTTTGGTTCCAATAATTTGTTAAATGGATGGTATTAACACTATTGATTAGCGTTGCTGTTTGAGAATTAATACCAATGATTAGTTTTTATTGTAGCCGAAAAATCGAAAAACTTTACGGCGTTCTTACAGCGTTGTTTATGGACAAAAAAAATCCTGAAATTAATTTCAGGATTTTAAGCATCTACTATGGATGAGGGAAGCGGTTTAACTTGACAGTCTAGCTTAGCCGATTAATTTAGTGATGAACCTTTTAGTTCATTAAGCATGTTAAGTACTAATTCTGAAGAGTTTACTGACGCTGTTTCTAAATACGCTTCAAATGAAGTTGGTGACTCTTTACCGGCGATATCACTCATTGAGCGAATAACAACAAAGGGAACGCTCATTTGATGGCATGCTTGCGCTATTGCTGCACCTTCCATTTCTACCGCCGCCATCGTTGGAAAATTAGCTCGGGCTTTAGCAATATCATCGTCTTTAGTCATAAAAGTATCACCCGTTGTAATTAAACCGGTTAAAGTTTTAATCCCCGTTAACTTATCGATGCCAGCTTGTGCCGCCGATACAAGCATTGGATGAGGGGTAAAACCTGCTGGCATACCTGGCAACTGACCGATTTCATAACCAAAAGCAGTGACATCAGCATCGTGATGGCGTAACTCAGAGCTAATAACAATATCGCCAACTTTCAATGATTGTTCGAAACCACCGGCAGAGCCAGTGTTAACAATGTAATCAGGGGCAAATTTTTCAATCATCAATACCGTTGCAATGGTTGCAGCCACTTTACCGATACCAGATTGTACTAAAACAATTTCGTTACCATCAATTTGGCCGGTAAAAAAGTTATAACCAGCGTGTTGATGTTCTGAAAAATTTTCTAATTTTGCTTTTAAAATTGCTACTTCTGGCTCCATTGCGCCAATAATGCCTGCTTTCATTTTTTGTTTCCAAATGCCATTTATTAATGGCGGCAATTATAGTGTGAATTCACCAATAAAGGTAATTAAATTATGCGATTATCTGTAACTTTCGACAATATCACGGCAATTGATTTAGATGTCGGAGTAAAAGATTTATCGCCGACGCTATCTAGCGCGACTAATGGGTTTGTTTCTGGATAATAGGCGGCAAGGTTTGAACGAGGGATGTCGTAACAACGAATAATAAAGTCATGCACGCAGCGCGTTTGGTTATCATCCCAGATAGCGGTGATATCTACTTTGTCACCATCAATAAGCTTTAATCGAGCGGCATCTTTAGGGTTAATAAACAGTACTTTACGCTCACCACTTACACCGCGATAACGATCATTCATGCCATAAATCGTGGTGTTGTATTGGTCGTGAGAACGCATCGATTGCAAGGTGAATATCTGTTGCTTATCAATGCCATTTCGTTCGGCATTATTTGCTACATTATCCGATAAAATATCAGTTGGTAATTGTGCAGCGCTAAACTGCGCTTTACCTGAATGATTATGCCATTGCAGGTTTCGAGCGCTATTGCCTAAATAGAAGCCACCAACGTCATTTAATTTTTCTTCAAAATTATCAAAGCCAGGGATAGTGTCACTTATCATTGAACGTATGCGTGAATAGTCGCTAGCTAAAGCAAGCCAATCGATTTTGTCTGAGCCTAATGTGTGCTGAGCAATATGAGCAACGATGTCCACCTCTGATTTTAGTAAAGTGGTTAATGGTTCAACATTGCCCTGTGATGCATGCACCATTGAAAACGTATCTTCAACGGTAATGAACTGCTCACCATTAGTTTTTCTGTCAATTTCGGTGCGACCTAAGCAAGGTAAAATAAGAGCGTTTTTTCCGACCATCAAATGGGAGCGGTTTAACTTAGTACTGATTTGCACATTCAATTCGGTATTACGCAACGCTTGATAAGTTTGTTCGCTGTCAGGGGCAGCTTGTGCAATATTACCGCCGAGGCAAACAAGCACTTTTGATTGCTTTTTAAGTAACGCATTGAGCGCATGGTAAACGTTATGACCAGGCTGTTTAGGGATATCGATATCTAGGTAATCGGTTAAGGTGTTTAGGAACTCCAACGGCGCGTTTTCATTAATCCCCATAGTGCGGTTGCCTTGCACGTTAGAGTGACCTCTAACTGGGCAAAGACCTGCACCTGGTTTGCCAATGTTGCCACAAAGCAATTGCAAATTAGTGATTTCTTGAATAGTCGCGACCGAATGTTTGTGCTGAGTAATGCCCATTGCCCAAGTACAGATAACACTATCTGCTTGAACATAAATATTTGCCGCTTGCTCTAATTGTTCTTGGCTTAACCCAGATTGTTGTTCGATTTTTTGCCAACTTGTTTGTTCAACCACAGTTAAGTATTGTTCTAAGTTTTGACAATGTTGCTCAATAAATTCTTCAGCAAATATTGATGCTCGGTTGTTATCTAAAGCGCCTTTATTAAGTGCAATTATCGCCTTTACGATACCGCGCACCGCCGCCATATCACCACCAAGTTTCGGAGTGAAATATGCATGGCTAATTGTCGTCGCACTTGGGGTGAGCAATTCAACCGGATCTTGTGGACTAGCAAAACGCTCTAACGCGACTTCCTTAAGGTTATTAAAGGTGACAATTTTACAATTATTACGAGCGGCCTTTCTTAAGGCGTTCATCATTCTCGGATGGTTTGTGCCCGGGTTTTGACCAAATACGAATATAGCATCAGCCTGGTAAAAATCTTCGAGTACGACAGTGCCTTTGCCAATACCTATTGATTCTTTTAATGCTACACCACTGGCTTCATGGCACATATTGGAACAATCTGGAAAATTATTGGTGCCATACAGTCGACCAAATAATTGATACAAATAGGCGACTTCATTACTGGCGCGACCTGACGTGTAAAATTCCGCTTCATTTGGCGTTGATAATGCTGTTAAGTGCTTTGCGATTAATGCAAATGCATTGTCCCAAGAAATAGGCTGATAGTGATCAGATTCTGCGTTGTATTGCATCGGCTCGGTTAATCGACCTTGATACTCTAACCAGTAATCACTTTGCTTAAGCAGCTTGGTGACGCTATGCTCTGCAAAAAACTGTGCATCGACCATTTTACTTGTCGATTCCCAAGCAATTGCTTTCGCGCCATTTTCACAAAACTGTAATAACCCTTCTTTCTGATCTCCCCACGCGCAGCCAGGACAATCGAAGCCTTTATCTTTATTGGCTTTCATTAAATTCTTGATGTTAGTTGCAGGTTGTTGCGATTGTACAATGTGCTTTAACGTAGAAGTAAGCGATGTAAGGCCACCAGCTTTTTCTGGTTTATCTGTAAAAGAGCTAGAAAAGCTTTGCTGGTTTTCAATGCTGGTTGTGGTTTTATCTTTGTCTGTCACATTGACCTCGATGAGTTAATTACAGTTATTAACTTACTGCAAATTAGCTATAAATCATTGGCTGATCATATTTTGGTACTTGGATCAGGTTTAAATTATGTTGCCTGGCTCGGTTAACTGCTAATTCACTAGGTGAAGCTAAGCAGGCCAATGTAGGAATTTTGGTGATGATGGTTTTATTTACTAACTCTACCGAACAACGACTACTCACTAGAATAGTTAATTCGCTCGGTTTCAGTTGTTGATTAATGCAATATCCTATAAGTTTATCTAGTGCATTATGACGACCTATGTCTTCACGACAAGCGATTATTTTTCCATCTTTAATTAAACATGCAGCATGCATGGCACCGCAGTCTTTTGCCAATGTCTGCCATTGAGTTAAATCATCTTTTACCGCCAACAAGGTTTCACTGTCAGGTGGTGTCGATAACGGTAAAGGCATTAATGTCGGCATAGCTTGTGCCAATGC
Source organism: Thalassotalea crassostreae (assembly GCF_001831495.1). Lineage (NCBI taxonomy): Bacteria > Pseudomonadati > Pseudomonadota > Gammaproteobacteria > Alteromonadales > Colwelliaceae > Thalassotalea > Thalassotalea crassostreae. The sequence goes on along the minus strand of NZ_CP017689.1, from coordinate 3,241,854 downwards.
CTTTACACCACAGATACCACAACTGGCGCTACCATTAGCTTGCCGATTATTTTCATTGAGCTCGCTTAAACAACGATTGGCTACTACAACGTTAATGATCGCAGTATATTGCTGCCTATCTATGTTGATATCGATATCGTGGATATCATAGCGATGACTTATTACTTGCTCAGTAAATAAAAAACCTACGATAAAATCATCCAAATCATTTGGACTACACATCATAACAGCGTAATTAATTTCGTTGATACTAATAGCAACCGCAAACTCTTGGACGAGTTCTTTAACTTCGTTACTTTTCATAGGGTTAGTATCATTCATTCGATTAACTAATTATTGTCTAATAGATAGTAAAATGGGGTCAATTTGACCCCATTATAACAGATGTTGTTAAAGATTAAGCAGGGTAGGCAGCTTGTAATCCTTGGTAAACATTGGTTTGAAAATTTTCATCGCTACTATCAAGTGATGTGACTAAGTCAGCTAACACTTCGTTATCTTCTTTGCCATTCCAAATTTTGATGTAAGTACCGGCTTTATAACCGTTATCTTGACGGAAGAAATTCAATGTGTTTTTACCGACGTATTGGCGGAACAGTTCATCTAAATCCATGTTCATTAATGCCATACATGCGGTAAAGCTTTTACCGTCGAAATCTTTTTCTGTAACAGCTGCAGATGCTAAATCTTCTAAAGCTAATTTAAAGTCTGTATGTTCAACTGATTGTTGAAGTTCTTCTGCTAGTGTTTGTGCAATAACATCAACGTTAGATTCTTTCATCAAACGCAGTGCTAGGCCAAAATGGAAAATATCGACTAACTCTAATTGTACTTGTGGTACATCACACTCTTGATGTTTCCACCACTTCCAACCGTGATGATCTAGCATTTCGGCACATTCAACCCAAATAGCGCGATACCATTCAAAGTTATTTTCACGCCATGTTTCACTTACTTTAGTGTTCATAGCATCTTGCATGGTTAGCATTTGTTTAATTTGCTTAATAGCAGTTGATAAATCTGACATGATAGGCCTTATTCTTTAATAAAATTTGTAATGATAATTATCGTTATATAGTGCTATTTTGCCGTAAATAGCGAAGAAAAAACAGCTTTAATCTGCGCCAATCTAGTTTTTGAATTGTTCACTAATTTTAGCCAAGATTTATCGTTTACTGGCACTAAGAAATTTATCGAGTTGATTAGCGAATGCTTGGCGGTCTGCTTGGCTTAATGCTGGTGGTCCACCAGTTTGTACACCACTCGCTCGCATGGTATCCATAAAGTCACGCATATTTAAACGCTGCCTTATATTGCTTAAGGTATAGAGTTCGCCACGAGGGTTTAAAGCAATAGCGCCTTTTTCTATCACTTCTGCGGCTAAGGGAATATCCTGAGTAATGACCAAATCGTCTGTTGCTACGCGTTTGACAATTTCATCATCGGCAACGTCAAAACCACTTTGTACTTGGATAAATTTTATATATTTAGAACGCGCCACTCTTATTGGGTGATTAGCAAAAAATGAGGTTTGTGTTTGTGTTCTGTCAGCGGCTTTAAATATTATCTCTTTGATCACAACAGGGCAGGCGTCCGCATCAACAAAAATTTGCATGATTAAATATCCGTTGTTTTTTCAATTTCGAAAATAGCGTCGCTAATATCGGCGACTTTATTTTGTAAAATGGTTTGTGCATCGTACAAGCCTTGATTGTAAAATACCGCGCCCATTTCATTGCTAAAAAAGTCTAACAAAAATTCAGCGTCAAACTGACCGATTTCTTGATCAAGTTCCTGTTCAAAGTAGTGTTGTAATTTACTGATTAATGCTTCTTTTTGAGATTTTTTGAATGTTATTTCTGTCACTGATTACTCGAATTTTTATTTGTGTTATCAAGCCAATATAAATTGCTACTTCTAAGCTGATTTTTAGATGTTAAGCTCGAAGTAAGTGCTCTTAGGAAATACTAACATTTTCTAGGGACTTATTCTTTACTTCATCAACGAACTTAATAAAAATTATAAAATTTATTATCTCTCAATAGATTAAAAGTAACTAAAGTCCTAGTTAACATCTAAACCTTATTTACTCTTTGCTGACTAAGCTGTATCCAATGCCGCGTATTGTCTTTATTTGAAACCGCTGCTTGTCGGTTAAGTTTAACTGTCTTTTTAAGTTTGAAATGAAATTATCAACGGTACGGTTATCAATATATACATTCCCCCATACCTTTTGAAGTATCTCCTCTCTGCCACAGCTTTTATTTAAATTTGTGTGCAAAAAATGCAATATATCAAAGGCAGTTTTAGTTAAATGAATCTGTCTATCGTTTTGACGTATTTCACGTAAGTCAAAATCAACTAAGTAACCATTGATATCAACTTTTTGTTGGCAGTCTATTCTTTTTTGTCGTCTAAGTAGTGCTTTGATGCGCAGTAACAATTCTTGTGAGCGATATGGTTTAGTGACGTAATCATCTGCACCGGCAACAAAACCTTCAATAACATCATTATCCAAACTGCGAGCGGTCAACATTAATATTAACGCATCGGTATTTGAGGTGATCCACTGGCCAAGTTCGTAGCCATTGCCATCGGGAAGCATAATATCTAAGATCACTAAATCCACAGAGTTCGAACTTAACCATTGTTTTGCTTGGGCAACTAATTCAATTTGATCAACAATATAGCCATCTAATTCCAGGTTATCAGCTAACGTTTGTCTGAGGTTTTTATCATCCTCAATAATTAAAATGTGCTTAGCCAAAGCTAACTCCCTGTGTTCTAAATTCAACGTTCAAGTGCAATTTTCCAATCTGTGCCGTTTTCATCGGACTTAACAATTGCGATTTGACCATGATGCCTTTTAATAATTGAGTCAACTAAGGTGAGGCCAAGACCAGTGCCTGAAATTGATGTCGGATTATTCAGACGTTTGAATTTTTCAAAAATTAAATGCCAATCGTTTTTGTCGATGCCAGCAGCGTTATCGATAAAGTAAACGCTGTGGTCGGTATCATCGTATCTTATTTCTATCTTCACTTGGTTTTTGTCATTGTATTTTATGGCATTAGAAATCAAATTTGAAATCGCTAATTCAAACAATTGTTGATCGACATCTATGTATTTTTGCGGATCAATTTCATAACTAAAACAAACCAATTTGTCGGTTAAATGAGCGAACTTTTCTTCACAGTGTTTCATCAAAGTTAATAGATTAACCTTAGATTTATTGATCACAAAGCCATTGTCATCAACACGATTTACGTTGAGTAAGTTTTCAACCATTAGCCACAATTTGTCGACTTCATTGACGATTCTGTCGGGATAATCTTTGATCGGGAGTTCACGTTTAGCTCGTTTATCTAATGTTTCGCTCATCAACCTAATCGCCGCCAGTGGGGTTTTAAGTTCATGACTAACCATATTAATGAATTGCTCTCTAAGTGCTAAATATTGCTGCTTTCTCGTTTGCTTAATCAGAAATTGACGACTGACTAAAATTAAGAGATTGGTTAATATGAGTAATAAAACTATTTTTGATAAAAAGTAGCTTAATTGCTGATTTTGTTGACGCTGCCAAGAAGGTTTGACGATATTAATCTCAACATCATCGATTAAGGAACGCTGCCCAATTTGGCCAAGACTTATTTGATCTTGTGGACCAAGCAATCCTTGTTTTGTTAATGTTCGAGCGACATCGGCAATTTGCTGTTCGATATTAAAAGGGACAAATAATTGAGTGTTAACATCAATGTGTTTTAGCAGATACTTACCCTCGATAATCATATCGTTTTTAAGCGAGTCATCTAGAGCGAATTCAAGCTTTTTATGTAAATGAACAAGATGATAATTAAACCATTTAGATTCAATATTGGCGGATTCCAAAATGTTTGTAACTAGAGTTGACGCATGTTCTATATCAGTTTTACTAAACTGATTATTTTGTCTAAACAGGTAAAAGCTGATCGGTTTGAAAAACTTACCGCCAGATAAAGCGACTTGTTTTATTAGTGCATCATTCCAGCGAGATTCTTTATCAACGGATAAAAATTTAATTGCTGATATCACCTCTTCTAGCGGCGATAATTGATAATTTTCAACCAAACTAAAATATTGCTGACTCAAGCGAGTGATTTGCTGGTTATTTTTAGTCTTTACTGCTGCTTTCAAAGCAAACAAAGCGTTGATACGTTCTTGACTCGCCTGGGCCATTGTAACGCTTTTGCCTGTTTCATATTGTTCCCACAATATAGACAATTGCTGTTTATTCGTGCCATTAAATTTAAACGGGTAAAACTGTTTGTGATCTTTAAATGCCCAAACATTTGGGTAAAGGTTTTGCCATTGAACTGAAAACTCATCTTTATTCTGAGGGTATTGCACAAGCTCATTAGAAATGTTGATTTTGACTGTCGCCAGAACAACATCTTTAACTAGCTTTTTATTGTCAGCTAGCAAGTGACTATTTTGCTTATATTCAATGATTAACAGCGAAGCGATTATTAACGCAAAAGAAGTAATTGCGATATAAACGCTAGCTGTCGTTTTATTAGTCATACGATTACTCAATGACTGGTACTCTGTCAAAATTCATCTTGCTAATAGGGTGCTCACTTTCAAAAGGATCAGCGCGGTCGTCAATCAATTGAGCTTGGTATATATTTCGGCGTAATTGCTTAACTTGTTTTTGTTGCTGATACTGTGTTGGCAATGAATCTAACATGATCACAATATCGTTATAGCGGTAGGCTCGAGACCAATATGATTGACGTAGTTTCTCGGCAAAAGCTGCCATGGCGATTGAAAGCTTACTATCTGAAGAGGTTGAGGCAAGAGTATCTTTGAGGATTTGGTAAGGTATTGCCTTGTGGATGTAATTCACCTTTTCACCTTGAGGCAATTTATATGCAATGCTAATGTCAGCAAAATCAAGCGTTGGTAGTGCGTTTGCTAATTTGATTTCATAGATAACAGTCACGCTATGACCTGCACCAATTTCACCGCCATCTTTTGTCGCATCGGTAAAGTCATCTGTTTCGAGTGCACGGTTTTCATAGCCGAGTAAGCGATATTGCGACACCATATTAGGGTTGAACTTGATTTGCACTTTGCTATCTTTGGCTACAGTTTGTAGTTGCTTTGATAGCCCATCGACAAATGCACTTTGGATATCACCTTGATTGCCAACATATAAATAATTTCCATTACCTTTATTGGCAAGTTGTTCCAGTAAATAGTCATTGTACATGCCAAGTCCGACGCCAACGGTAGTTAAAAATATTCCTTTTTGTTTGTAATCTTCAATTTTGTTTAAGATCATTTTAGGGTCGGTAGAACCTACGTTTGCCATACCGTCAGAGGTTATAATTACTCGATTATTAAAGCCTGGTAAGTACATCTTCTCGGCAACCTCGTAAGCTAATAAAATGCCTTCTTCAGCATTTGTGCTACCTAGAGTTTCTAGCGAATTAATCGCTGCCATGATCTTTCTTTGGTTGTTTGCTTTCGTTGCAGGTAAAACCACAAAAGCGTCATCACTATAGCCAACAATTGCCACTTGATCGTTACTATCAAGTTGCGAAACCAAAGTGGTGAACGCTTGTTTAAGCAGTGCTAATTTATTGTCAGAAGCCATCGAACCAGAAACATCAGCAACTAAGACTAAATTACTGCCGCGTTTATTATCTTCTGTTAATTGTTGTGTTTGAATGCCAACATGCAAGACATGATAACCCTGTCTAAAAGGTGAAGGGAATACCTCAGCATTAACAGCAAATTTTTGTGAGGCCTGAGCGTAATTGTATTCAAGTGAATTCACGAACTCTTCAACTCTAATTCCTGCGCTATGAGGCATTCGTTGGTTTTCTAACATGTGACTGGCAAGTTTGTAAGAACTATTATCGACGTCCATGGCAAAGGTAGAAACTGTCGTATTTTTTGTGTCTATGGTTGGGTTAACGCCATAGGTTTTAAAAATTTGTTGGTTGTTGTCAATCCGATGATAAGATGCTGCTTTGTCTTTTAGTTCCATGTGCATTGCAGCTCTCGCACGAGCTTTTTCTGCGGCAGGTTGCTGTGCTCTTATTCTAGAGCCCGTTACTACAAACTCTTCAGCCGTTGCTGAATCGTGTTCAGTTTGCATTTGAGAGCTACAATTCATTAAGCAGGCTAAAAATATAGTGAAAGTAAATAACTTTAATGGCTTTAATATTTGTTGCATGGTGTGATCCTTATCTTCGTCTCAATATTTAAATCATAACGAAAATAATTGGCTTGATTGTCATGGTTTCATCATCATCTTTTTGTTTTATATCACGATTAAACCATGAACAAGGGGCGATTCTCTATTTAATTTTCAGTTTTTAGACTCTTTGGAATAAACATTAGGGCAATGAGAAAGCGATTAATCGGTGGTGTATTCGAAAATAAACTAATGTTTTTGTGCAAGGCAAATTATCAGGCCAATCTATTACCGACAATTAGCTATGGTAATTAGTTAACCAAAGACTTTGATAAGGAGCCATAATTATTTGTTGCGACAAATCGTTATACTCGGCATCGCCTATTAAATCTTTCCAGTTATCGGTTTCGATTAGATTTAAATCAGCTAGCGACAAACTCTGTGCTTCATCACTTACGTTATTGATACAGAAAATGCTTTGCTTGCGATTAGGACATTGGCGCCAGAAAGCAAATAACTTTAAGCCCAAATGCAGAGTATATTGCGTCGCATTTGGATGAAATGCCGGTTGTTTTTTGCGTAAATCAATCAAGGCTAGTAAGCGCGATAGAATTTGTTTGTGCTGACTGAAATCATTACTTAATTCTTTGTTTAGCTTTTTGTAATCCCATTTATGTCTATTGATACTGCGATTCTGATTGGTATGCTTTACTTTTTCATAGTCGTTTGATGTCGCTAATAAACTATGAATATAAAATGCTGGCAAGCCTTCTATGGCTAGCATAATGGTATGAGCACAAATAAAGCGTTGGTTCTGATATTTGTCTTTACCTTTATTTGTACCACTTAGCGCATCGATTAAACTGATATTAATTTCATAAACTTGGTTGCTGCCGTCTTTTAAGGCGCGCCATGATATTTTGCCGCCAAAATTAACCATGGTATTAATCAGTTCATCAATTTCAGTTTCTTCTAATAAACCTTCAACAGGTCTTAAGCCAATTCCGTCATGAGAAGCGATAAAGTTGAAATAGGTAGTACCACTTTGCGCCGGCGGTAGAGACATCAACCAAGTTTTTAAGTGCATACAGTTGCCCGTTGTTAGCGCATTGATTAACAGCGGCGGCAGGGCAAAATTATAGATAGCATGAGCTTCATTGGCATTGCCAAAATACATTAGGTTTTGACGATTTGGAACGTTAGTTTCAGTAATGATAATGGCATCAGGGTTTTGGCGTTCGACCAATAATCGTAATAGTTTTACCACCTCATGAGTTTCAACTAAATTGATGCAGCTAGTACCTGGAATTTTCCATAGAAAGGCAACTGCATCGAAACGGAAGATGGTGATGCCTTTATCTAAGTAAAACTTTAAGATTGAAACAAATTCTATTAGCACCGCAGGATTTCGAAAGTCAAAGTCGACTTGATCATGACTAAAGGTACACCAAACATATTTAGTACCGTCGGCAGTGGTTACTTGCTTTAGCAAGTCGTGAGTTCTTGGTCTTACTACAAGCGATAAGTCTAATGTAGGATCCGCTTCGAAAAAAAAGTCTTTACCTGGGTGTTTATTATTTTTAAAATTTTCAAACCAGCCGCTTCTTGCAGAGCAATGGTTTATTACTACATCCGCCATAACATCGTAATCTTGGCAAATGGCTTCAACATGTCGCCAGCCGCCAAGTGATTGATTCACTTGGTAATAATCGATTACTGAAAAGCCATCGTCAGAGCTATACGGATAAAACGGTAATATATGCACCGAGCTGACACTATCGCCAACGTGTGTCGTTAAGAAATTTTGCAAAGTCGTTAGTGGCGCTTCACCTTCTTGATAAACGCTATCACCGTAGGTAATTAAGTAAATATCATTTTCATCCCAATTATTGTGATGAGCTGGTACAACTTTGCCGCCATCTTCGATATCCATTACTTTCAGTAGTTCGTCGCAAAGGCTTGGTAAATCGCTTGGCGGATAAAGTTTTGATAAATGCTCAATAACTCGAATTTGAAATTCTTTCAGGGTCGTCATCTTAGGCTAACCTATAAATTTAATTGTTTTATGCTGATTTACTTATTGTTTGTGTTGAAAACTCTTCATAATCTAACTCAACCGCTTCTTTTATTTGCTCAAAAATATCTGGCACAGCGTTTACCACACGATTCCAACTCGGAATAAACGGTGTTTCCATTGGGTCTTCTAGAAACTTCTCGCCGGCCTTAATTATATTTTCTGCGAATAACTCAACGGCTTGTTCTTCTTTGTGAATGTCTAAATCTAAACCATTAATGATCGCATCATTTTTGTACGCTTCAATGAAGTCTAATGCCAATCGATAATAGGTGGCTTTAATTGTTCTAAACTTACCTTCATTAAAAACAGTGCCCTGTATTGCCAACTTTCTAAATAAGGCTTTAGCGATATCAATTGACATTTTTGATAGTCCACCGTCTTCATTCTCGGCGGAAAGGTCTTGGTGTTTATGGTCATAAATATCTGCGATATCAACTTGGCACAAACGGTTGGTAGAATAGTTGCGCCACATTTCCGCTAAAACACCAATTTCTAGGCCCCAGTCACTTGGAATGCGCAAATCATTTAGCACATCAATTCTAAACGAGAATTCACCTGCTAAGGCGTAACGGTAACTGTCGAGGTAATCGAGATAATCGCTATTATCCACTTGCTGTTTTAACGATCGAACCAATGGCGTTACTAATAACCTACTCACTCGACCGTTTAGAGTGTCATTGGCAATCCTAGAATAGAAACCTTTACAAAATTCGTAGTTAAACTTCGGATTGGCGACTGGGTAGATAAGGCGAGCGAGTAAGTCTCGCTTATAAGTTAAAATGTCACAATCGTGCAAAGCGATTGATTCAACCTCATTGCAGGCGAGGGTATAACCAAAGCAATACCAAACGTTTCGGCCTTTACCCATTTGATTTGGTGCTAACCCAAGAGCCTTTAGCTTTGCATCTATCGCTTTTAATCTTGGACCGTCGTTCCATAAAATACGGTGCTTTTGAGGAAGCTTACTAAAAAATTGCAGGGCATGGCGATATTCATCTTCAGTAGCGCGGTCGAGTCCTATGGTTATTTGCGATAAATAAGGCACTTTTGCAAGTTCTTCAACGATGTTAGGCAGTGCTTTTGTTTGTAGCTCAGAATAAAGAGATGGCAGCACTAACCCCATCGGTCGCTTTTCACTAAATTCGAGTAGTTCTTTTTCCACTACCTCAACAGGTCTTTTAGTTAAGTTATGCAATGTGGTGATGATGCCGTTTTGATAAAAATCACTCATGGTTCTCTCCTAATTTACCGGTTCTAATAAAGACATGACTGAATCGTTCCAGCCTTCTGGTCCAATATATTTCGAGCGGATCAAGTGTTTATGTTCACTAATAATTAATCTTTCGTGAGTAGGCGATTTAATGACGATGGCAATGTCAGCACAGTTGAGCATGTCCTTATCATTATCACCATCGCCCAATGCGATTAGTTTTTGTGATGTGTTATGAAAGCGTTGATATAGCGATTTTAAAAACATCAAGGGCTTTGATTTATCACTTTTTCCTTGCACATGGACAAAGCGACCGCCTCTAATGGCATTTAAACCAAATAGACTAATAAGCTTTTTAAAGTTAGATAACTGCTCTTCTGTTCCAAGCCAATTGATTGGCTCTGAGAACTGTCGCTCTTGAGCTTGAATAGCTTGTGTTAACGTCAAGCCTGTTAACTTGGCAAGTTCATGGCTTGAGTATTGTGAGAATCCTTTAAACTCGAAGTCGTGACTGCTTTTAAAGGTGACTAATCGAGATAAAATTTCATTGCGGTTTAAGCCAAATTTAAACAGCCAGTAGTCACCAGCGTCATAACAAGGGACACTCTCGTCTTCGATTGTCGGGAAATAGTCCTTTGGAATATATAAGGCTGAACCATTTTCAATGATAAAAGGGTGGATGATATCTAATTGCTTACAAAGTTTCTCTGTTTCGCTAAATGTTTTACTGGTATTAAAAATGATAGGAATGTTTTGTTCATCACAATACTCAAGTGCGGGAACCGCTTTGTTATATTTGTAAGTGTGATGATCTAGTAAAGTGCCGTCGAGATCTGTGCTTATGATAAATTGACTATCCAAAATTAACCCCTATTCATTATAATTAAGGTAACAGTTGCAACAACCGTGCCCTAACTTAAGTTACTGATATTTAAGTGATAATGGTGCGTTGGCGTTGTTGGGAAGTTGTTTATAGGGAATTGTGCGCACTATTTTGGTGCAAAAAAATAATGATGACGATTGAAGGGTATGTATCGAAATAGGGAGGTTTTTGTTGCAGGTGTTAGATGACCCAAATAAAAATACCAAGAAACAGAGAACTGTTTCTTGGTATCTAGTCATTTATATGACAGTCAGTATTTAACTGGTTGCTTTACTGTTCTTTAGTAGCTAATTTATGCCTGTTGTATCTGTATTAACTGTTCAGAAAGAACAAAGTCAAGAATACCGATGGCTGCTTTACGGCCTTCATCAACTGCGGTAACAACTAAGTCAGAGCCACGAACCATATCACCACCAGCAAAAATGTTTTGCTTGCTAGTTTGCATGGCAAAGCTTGAGTTTTCAGTAGCTATTACGCGACCTCTGTCATCAATTGATACACCAGCATCAATCATCCATTGTGGTGGGCTTGGTAGGAAGCCAAAAGCGATAACAACAGCATCAGCGTCCATCACAAATTCACTGCCAGCTACAGGTTGTGGAGAGCGGCGACCATTTGCGTCTGCTTCACCAAGTTCAGTTTTAACAAACTTAACGCCACAAGCATTACCATTTGCATCAATAGCAATGTCTAACGGCTGAATGTTAAATGCAAAGTTTACACCTTCTTCACCGGCGTTTTGGACTTCTCGTGGTGAACCAGGCATATTGCTTTTATCACGACGGTAAGCACAAGTTACATCTGTTGCACCTTGACGAATAGCGGTTCGAACACAATCCATCGCTGTATCACCACCACCTAAAACGACAACTTTTTTGTCTTTAAAGCTAGTAAACTTTTTCGCGTTTTCAGTGATGCCCATCTCGTTTTGAGTATTGGCAATCAAATAATCTAATGCATTATAAACACCAGTTGCACTTTCATTTTCAAAGCCACCGGTCATATCTGTGTACGTACCCAATGCAAGGAAGACGGCGTCATACTCATCGCTAATGTCACTAAAGCTTACATCTACGCCAACGTTAATATTGAGTTTAAATTCAATACCCATACCTTCGAAAATTTTACGACGACGGGCGATGACTTCTTTTTCAAGCTTAAATGATGGAATACCAAAAGTTAGAAGGCCACCGATTTCAGCTTGCTTGTCATAAACAACGGCTTTAACACCGTTACGGGTTAGCACGTCAGCACAGGCTAGACCCGCAGGTCCAGCGCCAATAACCGCGACTTTTTTACCGGTATCGATTACGTGTGATAAATCGGGTGTCCAACCTTGAGCAAAAGCAGTATCGGTAATGTACTTTTCAATATTACCGATAGTTACCGCGCCAAATTCATCATTTAGCGTACATGCTGATTCACATAGCCTATCTTGCGGGCAAACACGTCCACACATTTCTGGCAATGAATTAGTTTGATGGCACAGCTCAGCTGCTTCTAAAATCTTCCCTTCAGTAACTAATTCAAGCCATTGTGGAATATAGTTGTGAACAGGACATTTCCACTCGCAATATGGATTACCACAATCTAAACATCGGTCTGCTTGACCGGCACTTTGTTCGTTACTTAGCGGTTGATAAATCTCAACAAAATTTGCCTTACGAACATCAATTGCCTTCTTCGGAGGATCGATGCGCTTTACGTCAATAAATTGATAAACATTTTTACTCATACCAGCCTCCTACTGTGCCTGAACTCTAAGTTCTGCTGATGAACGACTACGATGGCCTAATAAGGTTTTCACATCTGTCGCTGTTGGTTTAATTAATTTGAACTTGCTGGCAAATTCACTAAAGTTTTCCAAAATATATTGCGCTCTTGGGCTGTTTGTTTGTTCTAGGTGATGATTGATAATACCGCGCAAATGCTCTTGGTGAATAGTTAAGTCAGTTAACTCAACAATCTCGATTGACTCACCATTAATGCACGAATCTAAATTATTATCTTCATCAAGTACGTAAGCAAAGCCGCCGGTCATACCTGCACCAAAGTTAAGACCAACCTTACCTAGGAAGGTAACGATACCACCAGTCATATATTCACAAGCATGATCACCTGCGCCTTCAATAACTGCATGACAACCTGAGTTACGTACCGCGAAACGCTCGCCTGCACAACCCGCTGCATATAAATGACCGCCAGTCGCGCCGTATAAACAGGTGTTACCCATAATCGGTGTAAGATGCGTTTGGTATGTGACACCTTTTGGTGGCATTATGTTGATAGTACCACCAGCCATACCTTTACCGACGTAATCGTTGGCATCACCAGTTAGGGTAATGTTTAAACCGCCAGCGTTAAAACAGGCAAATGATTGGCCCACAGTACCGGTTAAGTGCAAGTGAATCGGCGCAGACGCCATTCCTTGATTACCGTGCAATAAAGCAATTTGACCAGAGATTAATGCACCTACTGAACGATCAGTATTTTGTGTGCTGAAATGGAATTCACCACCAGACTTATTTGAGATAGCTGTTTGAGTTTCTTTCAATATCTTGTTGTTCAAAACCGCCTTATCAAATGGCTCATTACGTTCACTGTTAAATAATGCAGTGTCATCTGAAGCTTTAACAGGAGCGATAATAGATGATAAATCAAGTTTTTGCTGCTTAGCAGTTATACCTTGTAAAGGCTCTAACAAATCAGTGCGACCGATCAAGTCAGTAAGTTGCTTAACACCTAGCTCTGCCATAATCTCACGCACTTCTTGAGCGACAAAACGGAAGTAATTCATTACTTGTTCAGGTAAACCCTTAAAGTATTCATCACGCAATAATTGATCTTGAGTTGCAATGCCTGTTGCACAGTTGTTTAAGTGACAAATTCTTAAGAATTTACAACCTAAAGCGACCATAGGTGCGGTACCAAAACCGAAGCTTTCAGCTCCTAATATTGCTGCTTTCACAATATCAAGGCCAGTTTTTAAACCACCATCGACCTGTAATCTAACTTTATGACGTAAGCCATTTTCAACAAGTGCTTGATGAGCTTCGGCTAAACCGATTTCCCACGGACAACCTGCATATTTAACCGATGTTAATGGACTCGCACCAGTGCCACCGTCGTAACCAGAAATTGTAATGAAATCAGCGTAAGCTTTCGCGACACCAGAAGCAATAGTACCAACACCTGGGCCACTTACTAATTTAACTGAAACAATACATTTAGGATTGACTTGTTTTAAATCGAAAATTAGCTGGGCTAAATCTTCAATCGAATAAATATCATGATGTGGCGGTGGTGAAATTAAAGTTACACCTGGAACTGAATAGCGAAGTTTAGCAATCAATGGCGTAACTTTATCGCCTGGTAATTGTCCCCCTTCGCCAGGTTTTGCGCCTTGTGCCACCTTAATTTGTAGTACATCAGCATTGACTAAGTAATGTGGTGTAACGCCAAATCGACCAGATGCGATTTGTTTAATTCTTGAGTTTCTAACGGTACCGAAACGGCTTGCATCTTCGCCACCTTCTCCTGAATTTGAACTACCCCCAAGGTGATTCATTGCAATCGCCAGTGCTTCGTGTGCTTCAGGGCTTAATGCACCAATACTCATCGCTGCACTATCAAAACGTTTGTACATTTCACTGCTATCTTCAACATCATCAATATTGATGCCGTCAGTATCAGATTTTAAACCAATCAAGTCACGTAAAGTCGCAGCTGGACGAGTATTTACAGCATCTGCATAAACCTTGTAATCTGCATAAGTTCCTGTTTGCACAGAACGTTGTAGGCTAGACACCACATCTGGATTAAAGCAATGATATTCTTCACCGTGTACATATTTTAATAAACCACCGTGCGTCATTTTTTGATGTGGTAACCACGCTTTACGAGAAAGGTTAATCAGATCTTGTTCAATATCGCTAAAGTTACTACCTTGAATTCGACTAGGAATACCAGGGAAACACAATTCCATAATCTCTTGATTCAAACCGATAACTTCATATAAGCCGGCACATCGATAACTGGCGATAGTCGATATCCCCATTTTCGATAAAATCTTTAGTAAGCCTTTATTAATGGCGTTACGGTAATTTTGTAGTGCTTGTTTAGCTGGTACATCAATTTGTTTGTTTTCCACTAATACTTCGATGGTTTCATAAGCCATAAATGGATATATAGCAGTTGCACCTAAACCGAGTAATACAGCAAACTGATGTGGATCTCTTGCTGAGGCAGTTTCTACAACAATATTAGAATCACAACGTAAGTTAGAATCAACCAATCGTTTTTGCACTGCACCAACAGCCATAGCCGCAGGGATAGGTAATTTGTTCGGAGCAATATCGCGGTCGCTTAAAATTAGAATAACCGTTCCTTGCTCTCGAACCAGCTGTTCCGCTTCATTACATATGCGCATTACGGCTTCTTTCAAGCCTTCGCTAGGTAGGTAATTTAAGCTAATAGTGTCACTACGGTAATGTTCACTATCGAGTTCGCGCAATTGCTTAATACCTGTGTACATTAAGATAGGCGTATCAAATTGAATGCGATCAGCGTGACCTGTGGTCTCATTAAATACGTTATGCTCACGACCAATACAGGTACCCAATGACATAACGTAACGTTCACGTAATGGGTCAATAGGTGGGTTTGTCACTTGTGCAAATTGTTGGCGGAAATAATCAAACAGACTACGAGATTTACTCGATAATACCGCCATTGGCGTATCATCACCCATAGAGCCAGTCGCCTCTTGAGAGTTTTCAGCCATCGCCTTAATTACTTGTTGAATTTCTTCGTAAGAGAAATTAAACATCTTTTGATATTGCGCCATTTCTTGATCATCAAACACACGTTGACCAACCAGTTCAGCGTCAAGTTTTTCGAACGGTACTAAATGTCGAATATTACTATCGAGCCATTTTCGGTACGGATGACGTTTCTTTAATTCGTCATCAATATCTTTTGATTTTAAAAGTTCACCGGTATAGGTATCGACAGAAAGCATCTCACCAGGTCCCACTCGACCTTTTTCAATGACTTCATCTTCACCGTAATCCCAAATGCCAACTTCCGATGCTAGGGTAATAAAACCATCACGGGTACGAACATAACGAGCAGGGCGCAGACCATTTCGGTCCAAGTTACAGGCAACATGACGCCCATTCGTCATTACAATGCCGGCAGGACCATCCCAAGGTTCCATGTGCATAGAGTTAAATTCATAGAACGCTTTTAAGTCGTCATCCATCGCTGGGTTGTTCTGCCATGCCGGCGGCATTAATAAACGCATACCACGGTATAAATCCATACCACCGGCAAGGAATAGCTCTAACATGTTATCTAATGAGGAAGAGTCAGAGCCTGATTCATTTACAAACGGTGCTGCTTCGAGCAAATCTGGTATTAACGGAGTTTTGAAACGGTAAGTTCTTGCACGGCTCCATTGACGATTACCACTAATGGTATTGATTTCACCATTATGAGCTAAATAACGAAATGGTTGTGCTAAGTGCCATTGCGGAGATGTGTTTGTCGAGAAGCGCTGATGGAATACACAAATTGCTGATTGCATACGAATATCAGCTAAATCCAGATAAAAATTTGGTAAATCTTTAGGCATTACCAAGCCTTTATAAATCGTAACTAAACAAGATAAGCTAGCAATGTAAAACTTGCTGTCCTCAATTTTCTTTTCAGCACGGCGTCTTGCCATATATAAGCGGCGTTCAAAATCTTGATTGCGCCAGCCAGACGGGCAATTTACAAATAGGTGTTCAATTTTTGGTAAATTACCCTGAGCTATCGGACCTAACACGTTAGTATTTACAGGTACTTCGCGCCAGCCAACAACCTCTAATGTTTCTTGCTCTAGTTCGTTCTCAAGGATATTTCTAGTTACAGCTGCCAGTTCATCATCTTGGTTTAAAAAGATAGTACCTACAGCATATTTACTACTTAAAACCCAGTTTTTTTCGTCCGCAATAGCGCGAAAAAATCCATCAGGTTTTTGCATTAATAAACCACAACCGTCGCCTGTTTTACCGTCGGAGTTAATACCGCCACGGTGTTGCATACGATCAAGCGCAGAGATTGCCGTTTTTATTAACTTGTGGCTCTTCTCACCTTGCTGATGAGCGATTAAGCCGAAACCACAGTTATCTTTCTGAAAATTTGGGTCAAACAATTGCATTAACTAATTCCTCTTAAATCTCCCCGTGAACCTTTTATTGAAGAATGAAAATCATAAAATAATGAATAATTATCATGGTTTTTAACTAGGGGAATCATCTAACATAAAGATATGTGAATAAAAGGTCAACATAAATTAGAGTTTTTGCTCTTGTTATTTTATCTTGTTTTCAGCAGCGATGCCCAAAAGTAGTGCAATGCTAATTTCAATAGTCCTATATAAGACAATGGCTACAGAGATGTGTAATAAAAAGTGAAAGTTTTTAATTTTCACTACAAACAAGTAGGAATAAATTTTCTAAAAAAATGTAATTTTTAGTGATTACTTAATAATGCACATAATTTTCCAAATAAGTGAATAAAAGATCAGCTGGAATTATTAAAGACAGCTTTAATATGTACATAATTTTATATGGCTATTATGAGTCTATTTTTTGAATGAAAAAAAGACATTAAAAAACCGGCAATTTGAGTTACCGGCTTTTTAAAATAGGATTACAAGGTTGACGATAGGGGTAACTAAGGTTTGTAACCGTTTTCAACGCCTTTTGTCGTTACCGCTACTGCATCATGGGCATGCAATGATTCAAGGTGGTTTATTTTTACCCAAAAGTCATCGTAACCTTCAATTAAATTCATTGCGTGTTGTACGCGACGTGCAGCGTCTTCACAAAACATTAGGTTTTGTCCATTCAAACGAGCAAATTCTTGCTCATCTTCTCGTTTAACCGCTGCTTGTACAGGTGTTTGTAATGCCGCTTCAACTGTATCAACGATATCTGTAATTGGGAAAGTATTAACTAAAGAGTTAAGTTTCACTTTTATTTCGGCGATTGAGCGCTGCGAGTGCGGTGTAGCAACAATCCCTTCTGTTGTCCCCAACCATTGATGAACAACGTCTTTGTCGACAACATCAGCAGCAGCAAATTTGTCACTGAACGATTGCTGAATCAGCTGTCTGGCAAGCGCCGCAGAACATGGACAAGTCGATGAGTAAGCGATATCTACACATAGTTCAATATCAAACTGTCCTTTCTCTAATTTACCAATGATGGTTACTGGGTAGATGCGCCAGCCTTGCTTGCCGCTAATAAGCGCTTCACGACGCATTGGGTAATCAAAATGGAATTTCACATATGCTGTATCACTTAAATCGTGATGAGAACTAATGAACTCATTAAGTAAGGCGACTAATGATTGGTAGTTAAGGGTGTTATTACACGCTAAATCATCAAGCAATAAAAACAAACGAGACATATGAATGCCTTTTGCTTTTGGCTCTTTTAGATTTACAAATGCATCGATATGGGCAGAAACAATACGTTCAGCTTCATCTTTTGCTGCAACCATCACGGGCATTTCAATATTCCCCATACCTACTCTATCTAGAGTTCCCTCGGTTTGAGCCGTGGTGTGGTTGGCGATATCTGGCATTGATGTCGGCATTGTTTCTCCGCTTAATTTTATTTAGTCAAAATGGTCGATTTTCAAGGCGCATATTCTATCGAATTTTGCCGTGTATTTTTACTATTTTTTGCCTTTTTCCTCTGATTTATTACAGCGAATGTAAAGACCTAGTAAAATGGTCGGCTATTCTGAATGAAAAACTTGATAAAATCAATGTTTCATTAGTATTCGAGGCGTAAGCAATAGTTAAGAATTCGTTACCGTTTGATTTGAGTTGTAAATGTCTGGTTAACGCATGGTGGTATTATTGTTTTATCGGCTCTAAATGTAATTTAATTAAGGCACAGGCTGATTTTTCGTGATATGTTTTTCACTTATTCAACGCAGGTCAGATGGCTTTATTTCCGCAAAATTAAAAAGGACAGCACAGTGCCAATACTAAACAAAGCATTGATTGAGCAATATCGAGATGCTTTAGGCAATGACGTGTTTTTAGAAACGATTAATTTATACGTCGAGCAATCAGCGATATATCTTGAGCAGTTAGCACAATCAACTAAAGACAAAGACTATAAATATTGGCAAGAAAGTTGCCACATCTTAAAGTCGGCATCGGGTAATTCAGGTTTAGAGCAAGTCTTTAAAAAAGTGGCAGATTTGGAGTACAGCAAAGAAGAATTTAGCCAATTAGAAAAACAGCTAGCAGAATTGAGCGAGCTTAATGAAATTGGTATTCGAGAAATTAAACAATTTCTTCAACAATAGAATAAATAAAAAGCGCAAATAGAAAGAGGGCTATGTTATTACATAGCCCTCTTTTTTTAGATTGTATATGTTGTTTATTGATACTTAACTAAGCGTTCAATGAACCAACAAAACGGTAACCTTCGCCGTGAATTGTGTTAATAAATTCTGGGCTAGCTGTGTCTGTTTCAAAATGCTTACGTAAGCGACGGATAGTCACGTCAACGGTACGGTCATTTTCACGTAAATCACGACCAGTCATTTCTTGAATTAATTCCTGACGAGTAACAATTTGTCCTGATCTTGCCATTAATAGGCGTAAAGCACGGTACTCACCACGAGGGATTGGGAACGTTTCACCTGCTGGCGAAGTCATACGACGCGAATTAGGGTCCAACTTCCATTCATTGAAGCTGATTAACTCGTTATCAGTTACTTTTTCAGCGCCGTCTGTGTGTTGTACACGTTTCAATAAGTTACGAACACGGATTGTTAATTCACGTGGGTTGAATGGCTTAGTTATGTAGTCGTCTGCACCGATTTCTAGACCTAATACTTTATCTACATCGCTATCGCGACCGGTGATAAAAATTAAACCAGTATCATCTTTCTCTAATAACTCACGTGCTAACAATAGGCCGTTTTTACCTGGTAAGTTGATATCCATTAATACCAAGTCAATATCATTACCTTGTAATTTTTGAGCCATTTGCTCGCCATTAGCTGCAACAAGAGTGTTGTAACCTTCAGCGTCAAATAAATTCTTAAGATTTAAGCGTGTTACTTCTTCGTCTTCAACTATTAAAATGTTAGCTTGGGTTGTCATACGTACCTCTATTAAATTTTGAAGCAAGAGAATTATTCACCTTGCAAAATCTGTAACTATTGAATGGCGATATGTCGTACTCAATAGATGTTTTAAATATATGAAGCATATGATAGAGAAAGTTTAAAACTAAACAATGGTGAAATTGTTGTAAAAATGTAAGCGAAAAAATCTAAAGGAAAGACCTTTCTTTTAAGTTAAGTGGTTGTATTTGCTGTGTTATTTTGTTTTTTGTTGTGAAGTTGTAAAAAAATGGTTTTGCAACAAATTGTAATCAGAGGCTGTTTTTTAGGTTATTTGAACATTAATTTTGCAATTAGGGGGTCAAAATAGGGTTAGTGCAATGTTAATATTAACAGTCAGTAAACATGCGATAAAATACTAGTTTACGTTAGCAACAAACCCTTAATAGAATGTTGGACACCAATTCTAATCGGCAGAGAAAACTACTGCTTTTGACAATGATGAATCGCAAAGCCTTGGCTATTGATGAGTAATTGAGGTTCGGCAATTTCAGCTTTGATGATTGGTGCATAACGTAAAAAATTGTTGGCGACTATTGTCAGGCTTCCGTTTTTAGCAATATGGCCTTTGATGCCCTTTAAGAAACTCTCTGTGGCATGGTAATTGGTCTTTATACCTTGATGAAATGGCGGGTTTGATATGACGGTATTATATTGTCCGCTGACATTGCTTAAGCTGTCCGAGGCAAATACTTTTCCTTCAAGACCATTTAGAGTCAGAGTTCGTTTCGCACTAGCAATCGCTAATGCATTAACATCGAGCATCTCTATATTGGTGCCTTGGTATCGTTTTTTCACATAACTGCCGATTACTCCAGCGCCACAACCAAAATCGAGCACCTTGCCATTAATCGATTTCGGCAGATTCTCAAGCAGCAAACGAGTGCCTTTATCTAACTCACCATTACTAAATACACCGGGTAAGCTTGCTACGGTAATTGTGGTTGCTGCGATTTCTACGGAAAATTGTTCGAACCAGGAATCAAGATTAAATTCTCTGCGCTGATTGTTAAAAATAGCTTCAACTAATAAGCAATGTCTTGCACTGTCTACTTTATCGCAACGTACTACATGCTCTTTACTAAGTTTTGCTGCGGATTTAACACCACCTTTGTTTTCTCCAACAACTAATATAATACCGTTGTCACTGATGATTGGTGTAAGCATTGCCAACAAAAAGTTAAATTCTTTCTTTGATTTTGGAAAGTAAATAATTACTAGATCATGTAATTGAGTTGATTGGTAGTGGGCACTAAACTGGCAATCAAGAGCGGAGAACTTCTTCGATAATGCCTGGTGTTCAGCATAATTAACGTTATAGCAGCTAATATTCTGGTGCGCATTTATTGCAACGAGTTCAGAAATCAATCCACTATCAGGACAATTTACCACAAGTGGTGCATCTGCTTTTAGCAAATCTGCATTGCGTAATAATAGTTGTGTAGGGTTTGATAATGACATATTGGTGATATTCTGTTTTATATATATAACTGTGTATTCTGATAACAAAGCTTAGCTTAGTAAAGTAAATTTACCTATTTGTGATAAATAGTTGTTTTCATGTGTATCTGTGCAGGTTTAAGGCTAAGCTTTAATTGAAAACCACAACATTAAGTGTTTAAATATCGGCACATTTCACCAGTGTTTGAGCTGGATACAAAGATTCATTTTATTGGCGACGAAAGGGTCAATAAATTAATAGAGAATAAAAAATGACAACCGCCCACATCGATATAAATAACTTTGCCCTTTGGACTGCTTTAATTACTCCATTTCATCCGGATGGTAGTGTTGATTATGAATCATTGCAAAAAGTCGTAAAGCAGCAGGAGTCTGCAGGTAACGCAATTTTAATATGTGGCAGTACCGGCGAAGGTTTGGCGATTGAGCAAAATGAGCAGTATGAAATAGTAAAGTTTGTTTGCAACATGCAGCCAAGCGTACCACTAATGGTTGCAATTGCGGGTTCTAATTTACCTGCGCAAAAAGCTTGGATTGAGCAATGTAATGAATTACCTATTCATGCCTACCTTGCTGTATGCCCAATTTATGCCAAACCTGGTGTTATTGGTCAAACCCAATGGTTTGAGACTTTGCTTGATGCATCGCAGCATCCGGTTATGATCTACAACGTGCCTTCTCGCTGTGGAACCGGCATTCCTGTAGAAACGGTTCGAAACATCGGCAACCATAAAAATCTATGGGCGATGAAGGAAGCGAGTGGTGATATCAATGAATTTTTAAAATATGCTGAAGCGGCACCTAAGATGCGTATATACTCTGGTGAAGACCCGTTAATGCCGTATTTAGCCTCAGCAGGTGCTGTTGGTTTAGTCTCTGTCTGCGCCAATGTTTGGCCAAAAGCAACCAATTTATATGTTGAGAAGTCATTAACTGTAAGAAGTTTTGAGCTATTTTCGGTTTGGTATACCGCTACTAATGCTTTATTTGAAGCGGCTAACCCAATTCCAGTCAAGGTATTGATGCACCAGCAGGGAATGATCGCCTCTCCAACTTTGCGCGCACCATTGACGCACTTAGAATTAACCTCAAAAACTGGTATCAATGCGGCAGATGAAGCGATCAGTGAGTGGTATCAACAAAAATCATAAGTAACGGTTATATCGATGAATAAATTTAGTAAGCAACTATTAACTGTCGGAGAAATGGCTAGTGGAGTGTCCTTAACCGTTCCTGTATATCAGTTAAAAGGCAGTGGTAGTGGTCCATCGGTCTATATCCAAGCAAATATTCATGGCGCAGAAGTACAGGGCAATGCGGTAATTTATCAACTGCTAGAGCAATTACAATCGATTGAACTATTTGGTGATATTACATTAGTGCCTTATGCTAATCCGGTAGCGTGTAATCATAAGAATGGCGAATATACTTTAGGCCGGTTTGACCCTATCACCGGGGTTAACTGGAACCGCATGTATCATTTTAATGAATCCTTGATTGATAGTGTTATTGAACAGCATCAAGACAGTGATGTAGATACTATCAAAAAAGCATTTAAACAATGCATGCTTGCAGATATCCAAGATCAGATTGACCACAACAACTATGGTTTAAGCACCGGACGCCGAATTGCTTACCAGTTGCAACAAATGGCTCACAGTGCCGATATTGTACTCGATTTACATACCGGACCAATTTCTTCTAAACACCTTTATTGTCCTGAATATTTAACAGGCAGTGCAAGCCATTTTAATATTCCCCATACAATTTTGATTCCCAACACTTTTGATGGGGCGATGGATGAAGCGTGTTTTTGTCCTTGGTGGTCACTCACACAAAGGTTTCAAAAACTAGGTCGAAATTTAGATTTTAACCAAGAAAGCTTTACTGTTGAATTGGGCTCACAAGAACTAATTGATTTAGATGAAGCCTTGGTCGATGCCAACAGTATTTTATCTTACCTTCAATATAAAAATGTAGTGAATAGCAAGCGGTATGTTGCTGAAAAAATGACTCGTCATGCCTGTTATTTGAAAGACTATAAAGTTTATTATGCGCCTATGGGCGGAATGGTCGATTACTTAGCGACCTTTGGTGAAGAATTAAAAGCAGGTGAACCGTTAGCTCGTATATTACGCATGGATAACTATGGTGATGGAAATGCATTACATTACTTAACTCTAGAACAAGACGTCATCCCAATTTTGCATTTTGCTTCTGCAAGCGTAAATCAAGGCACGCAACTATATAAACTGTTTACTAATTATTTTACCTTATAAGCGCTTGGCTAATTACAAGAAACTGAATTGATAAAATCAAAATGAATAAAAAAACAAATCCAGTCAAGAAACCATAGATGCAGCAGCGGCTGTAGCTGCTAGCATAAAAAAGCCTGGCCAAAACAAAGAACAAACCAAGCTCATTTCCCAAGGTATTCAAAAAGGCATTGAGCTATATAAGAAACAGCAAAAAGAAAAAGCACGAAGCGCAAACAAAGAAAAAAAGAAAATGCAAAAAGCCAAGCAGCAGTTGGTTGAAAGCGAACACGATAATGTACAAGTTAAAAATAATCGCTTACCTTGGGTTTTACTTTCTCTGTCGTGGTTGCTTTTTATAGTATATGTTAGCGTCAACTAGTAATAGAAACGGTATATAAACTTTAAAGGAAGTAGGAATTAATAATGAAACTTGTTATTGCATTTGTTTGGCTAGGTTGTCTGTACAATCTATTTGTTCCATTTGGCGATGGACTCGATGTCATGCTGCACTGGGTCTTAATCGCCTTGCCATTAGCACATTTATTGGAATGTATTATTTTTAGAAAGCGAGTTGAAGCTGCAGAAGGCGATAATATGCACCATTACATTCAGATTTTCTTTTTTGGTGGCATACATTTAATGCATATGACCAAACAAGAAAATAAAAAGAAATAGACAGCTACCATTTTTTACGTGGCAAATATGGATGTTCTTTTTTGCTATCAAGTTGGCGTTTAACTGCAATTTGTTGGTTTTTACCAAGTAATATTTGCAGTTGATACCAGCTTTCTTGCGCCAACATCCATGGACTATTACGCTGCCAATTATTGTTAAATAAAGCTTTCACAGCGCCAACTGTGTCTGGAGAACGTTGACTGCACTCAGAAATTAATTTAGCAGCTCTTGCACCTGCGTCTTTATCTACGCTTGAAATTAATCCTATTTTCTCTGCTTCAACAACATCTATGATTTTACCTGTCATCGCCAACTCTTTAGCTTTATCTATAGCGATAAGTTCTGTTAAAGCCATGTTTGCACCCATATCAGGAATTAACCCCCATTTACTTTCCAGAATTGAAAAGGTTGCATCAGGATAAGCAATTCTAAAGTCAGCGCCCAAGATAATTTGTAGTCCGCCGCCCCAACATTTACCTTGTATTACGGCAACAACAGGTACTGGGATTTTACGCCAATTAGTGGTGACACGTTGCGCTAGGTTGCTATTTCCTGGCCACCACTTAAAAAGTATTCTTAAAATATTGGTCTTTTTCTTCATCATTGCTTTTACATCAAGACCAGTACAAAACTCATTACCAGCGCCCGTCAATAGCACTGCTCTTATGGTTTTATTACGACGTAAATGTTTACTAACATGATCTAATTCATGGAACATTATCAAATCAAGGCAGTTCATTTTTTCCGGCCTGTTTAATTGAACGGTAGCAACATCGTTTTCAATATTAAGAGAAATAGTTGTATATGGCGTCATTAAAATTTGTACCTTCGTATTTAGCTTTTACTTATAGATAAGCAAGAACAGTAATAATTAGCATTGACCATAAGCATAAGCTGGCGACAAAGTATGGAATAAAACGATGGATTACTGTGTTGTAACTACAGTGTATTATGCTATGTATAATACGAGCGACGACAAAGCACCAGGCTAAATATTGTAAACTGGCGTCGATGTTATTGGTAAATATTGCTAGTAGGCATAATACATAGAAGACAATAGGCAGTTCAAAAAGGTTTGCTAAATTATAGGCTGGGCGATTTACAGATTCAGGGATCACTTGCTGCAGTTGCTGAGGTGATTGCAACTCTTGAGCATCAATTCCTTTTGTAAACAAAAAACTTAGCCGCCTTATATACATATAAATCCATACCGACATAGTTAGAAGCAGCAAGGTTAGCATTGGTAAAATTAACGGGTGTTGATTCATCTTGTTATTAATATTTTCAATTAGTTGCGGTGAGTGATTATTAAAACTTTAGCCTAATTTTTAAATACAAGCGAAAGTTACGTTGCCATTCGTGGTTTTTTTATGTGATAATATAACAAAATAACGATTGGGTTCTAGATCAACTACTGGATTGCCAACAAAAAACGAAATTATGAATTTACTAACACGCACTCACCATAACAACAGAATAATCTGTGCAATTGTTTTAACAATTGCACTGCTGTTTGCGCCGTTTGTAAAAGCTACCCATCATCATGAAGATGGTCTTAATCATGGCGTAGAGTGTCAGGTTTGTATGTACTCTGCTATCGATAATGACGATAGTGCTATCGATGCTAAACCGTTTCAAAAATTCAATGCAGTAAGCAATAAAAACATAATGACAAAAAGTCATTATGCTCCTGCTTTTAACTGCTCATTTCACGCCCGTGCACCGCCGCTAACTTTCTTCATTTAATACATCCTTTAGGTCAGTATGTTATGGCCTAAATTTTTACACTTTAAAATTAGAAAGAATTAGAGAAAATTATGAAATTAAGATTTTTGACGTCAGCGATCCTTGCAGTTATCGCTGGCAAACAGGCTGTTGCACAAGATAACGCATCAAATATAAACGTAAGTGCGGTGATTAATGTTGGTTATACCGATAGAGAAGAGTTCTCTGGTATTGCCGGCTATGGCGTAGATGAGCATGCGGCGGGGTTAGATTCTGGCTTTTGGACAGACCATACAGAGCTAGCAATAAGTGCACCAATAGATGATATGTTTTACGGTAAAGTTACCATGGTGCTTGATGAGCATGATGGCGAAACGGAAGTAGAACTAGAAGAAGCATTCGTGCAAACAATGGGTTTAGACTATGACTTGTCGGTTCGCTTTGGTCGCTTTTTGTCAAACGTAGGTTACCTCAACTCGAAACATGCGCATACCGATAGCTTTGCCGATCGCCCATTAGTTTATCGTGCGTTTATGAACGGTCATTATTACGATGATGGCGCAAGACTGTCTTGGTTAGCACCGACAGATACCTATATCGAAATAGGTGCCGAAGCATTTAAAGGCGGCACTCGACCTGCTTACAGTGACGGTGAAGGTATAGGCGTGCACACAGCGTTCATCAAAACAGGTGGCGACTTTAATGTTGAAAATAGTTGGCAGTTAGGATTTTCATACTTAAATGCGCAAAATGATGAAGGTTATTGTGACAGCCATGGCCATGAAGAGCATGAAGAACACGAAGAACATGCGCTAGAAGAAGAGCATGGACATGAAGCGTTTGACGCTTGTGCATTCAGCGGTGAAAAAGATTATTACATTGTAGATGCTACGTGGAAGTGGGCACCTAATGGTAATTATAAGTACCAAAACTTTACGTTATCAGCTGAGTACTTCTTTGTTGAAGAGAAAGGTGAGTTGGCTCATGAAGAAGATCATGATGACCACGAAGAACACGTTTCTATGATGGAAGAGCATCATGATGAAGTCTCTTTAGAACACAACGGCTTTTACGTGAGTGGTGTTTACCAATTTACGCCGAATTGGGCCGCGGGTGTGCGTTATTCTCAAATTGATTTTGATGAACCATATTCAGATGGCTTCAAGCCGAAAGTAACGACGGCAATGGTAGAATATCGCCATTCTCATTTTTCGACTATTAGATTTCAATATAGCCAAGATGAATCAAATGAAGAGTTTACTGACGACCAGATCACTTTACAGTTTTCAATGGCATTAGGAGCACATGGTGCGCATCAATTCTAAACGTATATCAGCAGCATTAATGTCGGCAGCGGTACTCTTATCGTTCCCGGCAACTGCGGCATTAAATATTTTTGCCTGTGAGCCAGAATATGCGGCTCTTGGCAAAGAACTTGCGCTAGATAATGCCAAGATCTCTGCTGCGACCACCGCGTTGCAAGACCCGCATTTTGTGCAAGCGAGACCAAGTCTAATTTCGAAGATGCGCCGCGCAGATCTAGTGATCTGTGCTGGCGCTGATTTAGAAATTGGTTGGCTGCCAATGTTGCAAATGAAGTCAAATAATCGAGATGTACAATCGACGAGTAAAGGTCTATTTTACGCTTCCGATCATATTGAAAATTTGGATATCCCGAAAACTGTAGACCGTTCGATGGGGGATGTTCATGTCGGTGGTAATCCACATCTACACTTAGATCCTGAGCGATTACTGACTGTTGCTGGCGCTTTGACAAAAAAATTACAAGCTCTCGATGCTGATAACAAACAGCAGTATCAACAGAACTATGATGATTTTAGTAAACGCTGGCAAGCCGCTATGGCACAATGGCGTGAGCAAGTGAAACCATTAAATGGTAAAAATATTGCTGCTTATCATTCATCATTCAGGTACTTATTTGAGTTCTCTGGGCTAAAACAGGTTGCAGATCTTGAGCCTAAACCAGGGCTACCGCCAACGACATCACATTTGCTCGAAGTATTAAAAACTGTAGAAAGTGATAACGTCGCTGTGGTTGTTTATACTGGTTATCAGGATGATAAAGCAGCTAAGTGGTTAAGCAGTAAAACGGGTATCAATGCTGTGCAATTGCCGTACACTGTAGGTGGTAATGAAAGCAGTACTGATCTATTTAAACTGATGGACGAACACATCAGATTGCTAACAAGTGCATTTGCGAGCAAATAAATTTTATTTATTAAACGAGTAACCAATTAATATGATTGAGCTATTTGAAATTTTACTGCCGGCGCTAGTCGCAGGATTAATTGTACTGTTAACTCATGTTCCTTTGGGCTTTCAAGTACTAAAGCGCGATATCATATTTATTGACCTGGCGATTGCGCAAATGGCCGGATTAGGTGCCGTTGTGATAGCGAGTACTGATATTGGCCATCATTTGCCTGGGGCGAGTTACATCATGGCGGCAGTATTTGCGTTATCTGGCGCTGCTATTGTTGCCTGTTTTGAAAAGTTTGCACAACACCACTTAGAAGCGCTTATTGGTTGTTTATATGTTTTAGCAGCAACCGGAGCGTTTTTATTGCTCGCTAACGACCCGCATGGCGGTGACTTATTAAAGCAAGTATTGTCGGGGCAAATTCTGTGGGTAACGTTTGCAGATTTATATCTACATATGATTGTCTATGCGCTATTAATTGCGTTAATGTTAATGAAACCTCAGTGGCTAAATGGTAAGGCATTCTATTTTATATTTGCTATCGCGATAACGTCATCGGTACAAATGGTTGGTGTATTCTTAGTATTTAGTACTTTAATTATTCCTGCTTTAGTGACGTTTAAGTTAGCAAAAAACAAGTTTCAACACGCCTATCTGGTAGGCTTTAGCGGCTATGTTTTAGGCCTTATTGCTTCAGCTATGTGGGATTTGCCGAGCGGTGCTACCATTGTTTGGGCATTAGCTGTGTGTGGGCTTGGTTATACGATAATATTCAATACCAAACCTAAATCAGCATAGGTTAATAGTTTTAGTGGCAGCATAAACCCACTAAGATTGAGAAAATTGCAGAGACAAAAAGAGCCGCTATTATGAAGTGACCCCAGAAAGTTGGACACTTTATTAAGCGGCTCTTTTTTTGTTTGCTAGAAACCTAAGACTAACGTTTAAACGTCTTTGGTTTGCCACCTTGGCTTTTATTAGACGCTGGTCGTTTATGCTTATTCAGCGGTTTGTCGCCGCTTGGCTTTTTGCGATCAGCGCTGTTGCCATAAGTTTTTTGTTTTTCTTTTTTAGGTTTAGCTTTTACTACAGGTTTATCTTGTACTCGAATACCGTCTTGCTCTATGGTTATTCTACCGTGCTTAAGCAAATTACCAACAGTCGACTTAAATGCCTTTTTACTGACGCCAAAAGTTTTACTGATCAGTTCCGGTGAGCTCTTGTCATTGATGCTACAAAAGCCGTCATTGTCTTGTAAATATTGTAATAATACAGGAGCAAAATCGTTAACTTTCCCTATGCCGCCACGAGTCAAAATTAAATCAACTCGACCATCGCCACGGACATTCTTAATGTAGCCTTGCATTTTCTTACCGACGCGAAGTGGCTGAAATATTTCGTTGTCGTATAACAAGCCCCAGTTTTTCTCATTGATGATGGCCTTAAAACCTAAGTCAGTTTTGTCGCCAATGGTAAGCTCAACTCTTTCACCGATTTCATAATTAGCTGGCCAGATATCTAAATATTTATCTAATTTGCTTGAAGCAGCAATGCGGTCGGTATGTAAATCGCGGTAAATCTTAACTAAGTAATATTTACCTTCGATCATCTTATGGTGCTGTTGATTATAAGGAACTAGTAGGTCTTTCGATAAACCCCAATCTAAAAAAGCACCCATTTTGTTTACTTGGATACATTTTAAACTAACAAAGTCATCGACTTGGCCTTTGGGTGTTTCAGTAGTCGCAATTAAGCGATCGTTTGAGTCAAAATAAATAAATACAGCAAGATCGCTTCCTTCTTTGCACTCTTCTGGTAAATAACGATTTGGTAATAGAATTTCCCCTAAATCGCCACCATCTAAATATGCGCCAAACTCTGTCAGCTTTACAATATTTAGGTTATTTATTTTGCCTATCTCAGCCATTATTTTTCCTAATAAATCGAAATTGCGCGTAGTGTAACACGGTCGCTACTAACAACTTGTAGTTTTTTTGTTTATAAAGGCTAGTCTGCGGGGTGTTGATTTTGTATTTTTAATTTGCATTGAATATATTCACCGTGGTTTAAGTGTAGCAATTCGGCAATTTTTCGAATGATGTGTTCTTCAATGACATCTAAGTGACCGTCAGCATAGGCAACTTTCCACAATAGTCCGACAATTTTAATGCGATCTTCTAGTGAATAATTATTGTTAATCATTGAAGTATATTGATAAAAATCATTAGCATGATGAGACTCATCTTCAGCTAATGCTAATATGTCGAGCACTTCTGCTTTATCCAGTTCAAAATGTTGTTGTAACAGGCTAACGATTTGTTGTTTTTCTTCTGGTTCAAATTTTTGGTCAGCGCGCATCACTTCAAATAATAATACTGCAGTAGCTATTTCTAAAGATAAGGTATTGTTATGTACATTATCGGTTTGCAAATTGCGTATAAAAACTCTAATTCTTGTAAGCATAATAGGGGATCTTATCGTTGTTTTTTTTGATTGTAGTCGGTTATTCGTTAATAGCAATTTCGGCGCGATTTCGACCGTTATTTTTGGCGGTATATAACGCGTTATCAGCGATGCTCATTGCTTTAATTAAATTCGACTTTTGATTATTATCTTTAGTCGGTCTCATCAAGGTAGCACCTAGGCTAATGGTAACATGATCGGCAATCTCCGATGCAGGGTGGGCAATATTTAAATTGTTAATACTGTCTATGATTTGATCAAGTTTCATCTTCAGGTCTTTAAGTTCAATACCACTAAATAATATAACAAATTCTTCACCGCCATATCTAGCAACAATATCATTGATACGTCTCGCTGATTTTGCCAGCGTAGTTGCGACAGTTTTTAGTGCTTCATCACCTGCAAGGTGACCTAAAGAATCATTATACTTCTTAAAGAAGTCGATATCACACATGACAATCGCAAACGTTATATTATGTCTTTGCAGGTGCGCCCATTCTTTTTCGAAATGTTGCTCAAACGCAAGACGATTTGCGATTTGCGTTAGAGAGTCAGTCATCCCCAACTCTGTTAAACGCATGCGCTGTTTTTCAACCATATCGACTAGTTGGTTAAATTGCTTTTCCATATCATTGATTTCAGCAAAAATAGTATTATTTTCCAGTCTTTGAATTGATGTAATATCGGTCATTTTTTTAATATCTTTGTTGGTGACCACAATGGGTTTAACTACATACTTTTCAACAAGTAAGTAAAAAGCAACCATTATTAAGAATTGTAAAGACAGGGTGATGACCATTGCTTTAGTAATGATAGTGCTATCTACTTCATTTTGATGAGTGATATCAATAACCTTTATCGGAACGCCTTTGTAATCGTCAACAAGTCGTTGGCGGTTTTTACTCGATGAGCGAGCGACATATATATTTTTAATTGCTTGTAAATTTCTATATTGGTCACTGTATGGAATTAGCTTTAATTCAAGCTGTGTTATTGCTGAAATACTATCTAAATCTGCCTGGTTAAATACTCGAAGAAAGATGAGGTGTCCTGCATACTCGCCACTGGTATCGGTTTTAAATATTGGGGTAGCAGTGACGATTACTATATCGTTGTTAAAGTTGATTAATTCAGAGATAGAAATAGGTTTTATATTTTTGCGTTGTAATAAATCCGAGTATTTAAATTTGTTGTTTGTGTTTAGAGCTGAAATATCGATAGGTTTTAACTCTTTAGAGTTAAAACCGTCGGAATAAATTATATTATCTGAGCTGTCAGTGATGATAACCCCTTCAATGTTTAAATTTTTAAAGGTTTCGACAGAGAAGTTGCTCTTTATATAGTCGCTATCTTGGCTATGAATGAAGTTATATGTATCATCCCAAACGGCATAATCGTAATTACTTTTCTCCAAATTCTTCGTATATTCATCAAACGTCTTTGATAAAATTGTTAACTCTTTATTGTATACAGTTTCAATGCTTTCTTCGGCGAGCGGAATTTCCACCAATATCCGATAGCCAATACTGACGATAAACACAATAACCAAAACGATTGTGAAAAATAGATTTAAAAGACTGCTTATTCTAAATTGTTTACTCATAAATAGATGTTATTCATACCTGATATTTTTGGCTATCTTTGACTATCTTTAGGTTGCTTCAATCCGTTTTCTTACGGCTCAAAAGATTATACTCGTTATCCAAATAGCTTAATTTATACAGAGGTTTATGCTATTTTCCATTCTTCAATGAGTATAGGCTAGAAAACTAAATTAGAAAGACTCATATCGAAAAATACAATCAATTTAATTAAAGAGAGTGAATCTTGGAAAAAACAAATCAATCACTAAATCAATCAACTGACGCTAAACCAAAACGCATTCGCTCTCTAGATGCGTTACGCGGGTTTGATATGGTTTGGATTTTGGGCGCTGAAGGATTATTTCTAGCGTTGTTCCTGATAACGGGTTGGTCTGTGTTTAATGTTGCTGACCAACAAATGCAACATTCACAATGGCATGGTTTTACCATGTATGACCTTATCTTTCCACTGTTCATCTTTCTCGCTGGCGTGAGTCTTGGGCTAGCAGCAAAAAATATCAATGTTTATAGTCAGCAACAACGCAGCGAAAAATACAGACATGCATTTAAGCGCTTAGGCTTATTATTTTTACTTGGTATTGTTTATAACCACGGGTGGGGCGGAGGAATTCCTGCCGATTTCGAAAGTATTCGTTATGTTAGCGTGCTTGGCCGTATAGGTCTTGCCTGGTTTGTCGCTGCTATGGTGGTGTGGCATTTTGCAAATAAATATCAAGCTCTAGTAACCTTAGGAATATTACTAAGCTATTGGTTAATACTCGCCTTTGTCAGCATTGGCAATTTTGGCGGCGGTAACTTTGGACCAGATTTCTCAATCAACGCTTGGTTTGACCAAACCTTCTTGTACGGTATTCGTTATCAAAACCTTGCTGTTGACCCTGAAGGTATATTGTCGAACCTAGGGTCAATTGTAAATTGTCTGCTTGGTGTTTTCGCCGGTAGAATGTTGAAACAATTACAAAGTACGCCAAGCAAGTTAATTATTCAATGGGTTATCGCAGGAATTGTTTCAGTAGCTCTGGCTTTAGCGCTTCATCCGATTATGCCTATTAATAAAACGCTTTGGACGCCGACTTTTGTATTACTCACTTCCGGTTTAAGTATTTTATTCCTAACACTATTTTATTGGCTTGTTGATGTGCTGAATTGGCAACGCCTACCACAATTTTTTATCGTCATAGGCATGAATTCTATTGTGATCTATTTAGCAACTTCAATCGTAAAATGGCAGTACATAGTAGATAGTTTATTCGGCGGTGTATTAGCGAGCCTAAGTACACCATGGCAATCATTGTTATCAGTAATATGTTTAGTGGCAGTGCAATGGTTATTTTTAGCTTGGCTATATAAGCATAAGATATTCATCAAGATATAATTTAGTCGTGACCTATAACGTTAAGGTTGGACAATTGTTTCAAATGTAATAAATCGTAACATTTTAACAATATACTTGTTTTAACATCCTGCTAACATTAGCGCTAAGAAGTAAAGTTTAAGGTGATGTTGTGGCGACAAAAAAACAAATTATTATTCCTATTGTAATCGTGGCACTTGGTTTTGGTGGTTTTTCCACTCTTTCTTCGATGAAGAAACCACCACAAGAGAAAGCTAAAGTGGATACGGTTCCGCTCGTGTCAGTTAATGAAGTTGAATTACAATCACTTAACTTAGATGTAGAATCTTACGGGGTTATTAATCCAAAATATCAAACAGAACTAATTGCGCAAGTAAGCGGTGAAATAGTTTCTCTTTCTGAACATTTTGTTAAAGGCGGCTTTATTAAAAAAGGTCAACTGCTTGCAACAATCGACCCGAATGATTATGAGGCTGCGCTAATTGAAGCTGAATCTTCTCTTGCCTCAGCTCGTTCATCTTTAGAATTAGAAAAAGCCCAGGGTAAAGTTGCAGAACGCGAATGGCAACGAATTAAAGATACCACACCGTCAGAATTGAGTTTACGTAAACCGCAGCTTGCTCAAGAGATGGCAAGAGTAGACGCTGCTGAAGCAATGGTTAAACGTGCGAGACGTAACTTAGAGCGTACTAAAATAGTGGCGCCATATGATGCAATGATCAGTGGCCGTCAAATAGGCCTCGGATCTTATGTAAGTTCAGGTCGAGTTATTGGCGAAATCCTGAATGTTGCCATTGCTGAAGTTCGATTGCCTGTAGCTGATAATCAATTGCAATATCTTATTGATGGTGGTTTAAACTCATCGGTAATTTTAACTAGTAAATACGCTGGATTAGATCACACTTGGAATGCGACCATTGTTCGCTCCGAAGGTGTCATAGATACTGATTCTCGTATGAACTATCTTGTCGCTGAGATTCAAGATCCGTATGGTCTGAAAAGCGGCGATAAAGCATTGCGTTACGGTAGTTATGTAAATGCAATTATCGAAGGGGTAAGTATTCCTGATGTTGCTATGCTACCAAGATATTTGGTTGATAATAATCAAGTCGCAGTGATGGATATAGATAACAAATTACTATTCAAAAACGTCACGATTTATCGTCAACAAGGTAAAAATGTTGTTATTTCTGATGGTCTAGATGCTGGTGATTTAGTTATCACTTCAGCCTTGGATTTTCCTTTGAATGGCATGCAGTTATCTTTAATCGATGATGTTCTGAGCAACGATATAGAAGCTGACACAGAAGTCATTGATTCGCAATTAGCGCTGAAGGACTAGAACTATGATCGATACTAATAAAGGTTTAATCGCTTGGTTTGCGAGAAACCCTGTAGCTGCCAATTTGTTGATGATTATTATCATTGTTGGTGGCTTACTTACCATGGGGACTATCCGTAAACAGTTTTTCCCGCAAATCGAAATCAACTGGTTAGAGTATCGCACTGCTTATCCTGGCGCTGCCCCACAAGAAGTAGAAGAGGGCATCACTATCAAAGTTGAAGAAGCTTTGAAGTCTGTCCAAGGTTTAGAGCGAGTAATCACTTACTCTGGGCGAAATGCTTCCTATGGTTGGTTTCGTGTTTCTGAATCTTACGATCCACAAATTGTATTAGAAGAAGTTAAATCGCAAATTGACTCCATTTCTTCATTCCCTGCTGGTATGGAAAGACCAACAGTTGAACGCATTAAAATGCGTCAGGAAGTTATGTATATCAGCTTGTATGGTGATATGTCGCAAAAGCAACTTAAAGAGCTTGGGCGCAATATACATAACGAGATACAGCAACTTCCGTTGATAAGTATTTCAGATTATTATTCTGGCTTAAATTACGAGATCGGAATTGAAGTAAGTAAGGATAAGTTAAGAGAATATGATCTATCCTTCCAAGACGTTGCTAATGCAATACGTAATTGGTCGCGAAATATGTCGGCAGGGCAAATACGCGCTGAAAATGGCTATATAAATCTGCGTGTAGAAAACCAAGCATACATAGGTCATGAGTTTGAAAACTTACCAATCATTACTCGTGCCGATGGTAGTAAGGTCTATTTAGGTGATTTAGCCACTATCAGCGATGAATTTGAACAAGGTATACAATATTCTAAGTTTAATGGTAAAAATTCAGTAACGTTCTTTGTTGGCGCCGCTAACGATCAAAGTATTACTGATGTTGCAAAAGTAATTAGAGGCTATGTAGATCGAAAAAGTGCTGACTTACCTGAGAATGTCGAGTTAGAGACTTGGGTAGATATGACTGAATATCTACAAGACCGCCTTGATATGATGCTATCAAACTTAATGAGTGGTGCGCTTTTAGTATTCTTAATGCTCGCTATTTTCTTACGTGTCCGCTTGGCATTTTGGGTAATGATGGGGTTACCTGTTTGTTTCCTCGGTACACTGTTATTAATGCCAACATCAATGATTGATGTCACCATCAATATCACCAGTTTATTCGCCTTTATACTTGTCCTTGGTATCGTCGTTGATGATGCCATTGTGATGGGTGAAAGTGCCCACAGTGAAGTCGAAAATAAAGGTCACAGCATTGATAATGTCATTCGTGGTGTTAAGCGTGTGGCGATGCCTGCAACGTTTGGTGTATTAACAACGATTGCAGCGTTTTTGCCGTTTACTTTAGGTGATGGTCCATCGGCTGCTTTCGGTCAGGCTATAGGTTTTGTCGTTGTTCTTTGTCTAATTTTCTCATTAATTGAATCTAAGTTAATTTTACCTGCGCATTTGGCGCGAATGAAAGTGAAGACATTTAATCCTCGAAATCCACTAGATCGACTGCGCCGTCTTATCGATACTGGCTTGAAAGGTTTTATTGAGAATAAATATCGTCCAGCATTAAAAAAAGCAGTAAATTATCGATACTCTATCGTGTGTTTGTTTGTTGCCATTATATTAGTGTGTGCAGGTTTATTCGAAGCAGGGTTTGCTCGTTATGTTGGACAACCCAAAATACCTCACGATTTCCCTCGCATTCAATTAGAAATGAACTTAGATACATCGGAGCAAGCTACCTTATCTGCGGTAAAAGAGATAGCTCGTTCTTTGTATGAAGTGGATGATGCTATTGAGCAAGAGTTTGGATTAAGAACGATATCAGATATGCAGGTAGATTTACGTTCTCGTACATCAGCCCGCGTTATGGTTAAGCTTATTGATCCTGAAATTCGTCCGTTAAATACTTTTGAAATAGCAGAGCGATGGCGCGCTAATATGCCAATGATTGCGGGCATGAAGAGCTTGAATACTCAGGATAGTCTGTTTGGTAATGACCGAGATGACGGTGATATCAGTTTCCGTCTAGAAAGTACTGATGATCAGCAACTACTGTTAGCCTCGCGTGATTTAAAGAAAAAACTTAACTCACTACTCGGTGTCAGTGATGTGAATGATTCAAGCATGAACAGCGCTAAAGAAGTACAGTTTGACTTGAAGCCTGTTGCTTATTCAATGGGGTTAACCCTAGCGGATGTTGCTCGTCAAGTCGGTTACAGTTTCTATGGTATTGAAGCACAACGTATCTTGCGTAATGGCGAAGAGATTAAAGTTATGGTGCGTTACCCATTAGAGCAGCGAAGTTCAATAGGACATGTTGATGATGTCATGATTCAAGCACCAAATGGTGCTGAGATCCCATTATCGGAAGTCGCAGACATTCGCGTAACGGATGGGGTAACGCAAATTCGTCGTGAAAACGGTAATCGTACCATTAATGTTTGGGCAAAAGTTGATGCGGAGCAGGCTGAGCCGTTCAAGATTGCGGAAGATATTAAAGAAAATTATATCCCGCAATTGTTAAAGCAATATCCGCTGGTTAAGAGTGAAGTAGCTGGTCGTATTCAAGAAGAAATTGAAAGTGCCAACACTCAAATGCGTGACTTTATCATTTCGCTATTGATAATCTACAGCTTGTTAGCAATACCATTGAAGTCTTACTCTCAACCTTTAATTATCATGTCAGTGATTCCATTTGGTGTTATTGGTGCGGTGGTTGGACATATGGTACTTGGAATGGATTTAAGCGTATTATCAATATTTGGTATTATTGCCGCAGCCGGGGTTGTGGTGAACGACTCCCTTGTTATGATTGATTATGTTAATAA
This sequence comes from Thalassotalea crassostreae, assembly GCF_001831495.1. Taxonomy (NCBI): domain Bacteria; kingdom Pseudomonadati; phylum Pseudomonadota; class Gammaproteobacteria; order Alteromonadales; family Colwelliaceae; genus Thalassotalea; species Thalassotalea crassostreae. Next base: position 3,204,352 of record NZ_CP017689.1, on the reverse strand, counting down.
GGCACGATCGGCAGGCATTAGTAAAATGCAAGCTGTGGTTGATGCAGGGTGTAATCGTTTCAGAGCAATATTGTTAACTTCATTGACGACATTTATTGGTTTAGTACCAGTTATGCTTGAGACCAGTTTGCAGGCTAAACTTGTAGTACCGATGGCGGTATCGTTAGGTTACGGTGTTCTTTTTGCAACCGTTGTGACCCTAGTCCTTATCCCTTGTTTGTATATTGTCATTGAAGATATAAAGACTTTAATCAAAAGGTTTATAAGATTTTTCAGAACGACCTATTTGGGTCATATCGAGCCGGAGTTAGACGTTGACCTGGTTAATGACGCTATCGTAGATAATGATTTGGCCAAAGATAACTAAGCGTTAAACGCAAAAAACGGGACTGAAAAGTCCCTTTTTTATAAGTAATTTTTACCTAGCGACTATTTACGCTCATACACTTTAAAGTTGTACCCATGAGGGTTTTTCTCATCGGCCAAATGCGGTTCTTCACTTACACAGTGCCAGTCATTATTCGCGTTGTAGTTTGGAAAACATGTATCTCCATCAACGTCTAGATCTATCTCGGTAATATAAAGGCGTTGTGCAGCCTTTAAGCAATGTTCGTATATGCTACCACCACCAATCACCATGATCTCTTCAACGTCGGTAACCATTGCCAATGCATCGTCGACAGAGGTAACGGTTTCAATACCTTCTGCTTGGTAATCAGCACTGCGACTTATTACAATATTTCTTCTTCCAGGTAATGGAAAACCTATAGATTCAAAGGTCTTGCGACCCATAATTACCGGCTTTTTCATAGTTGTTTGTTTGAAGTATTTTAGGTCTGCAGGCATATGCCAAGGCATTTGATTGTCTTTGCCAATTACGCGGTTATCAGCGTGGGCAACAATCATAGATAAGATAGTCATGGAAACACTCTAATTAATGTTATGTATTTTTATTAAACGCAGAATAGCATAACAACAAAAAGGTCACTAATCATAATTCAGCCTTAGATTAAATTTATATACTAAGTATTTCAGCAAAAATAATCACAATAAAGACAAGGTCAACTCAGATGGAAAAATACGGTAGTACACTAAAAAATATGGCGTTGATTTTGTGCGGGAGTTTGATTACTTTGCTCATATTAGCAGTCGCTGACAGACAAATTACAACCAATATGAATGATCAGCGGCCTGTATATTTAGTCGGTGCAGCAACCATTACTGATTACAGTCGCTTGCCTGAATATCGGAAAATAGCTGAGCCTCTGGCTCGCAAAGGAGGTTATGAAGTCATTGCTGCTGCTAATGTTGATACTAGTAAAGGCGTATTATTAGAAGGTGAATGGCCTGCTCAAGGACTATTTTTTATCGAACGATACGAGTCAATGGAAAAACTACAATCTTTCGTCAACTCAGAAGAATTTCAACAAGCGAAACTGCTGCGGGATCAAGTTGCTGATGTACACTTTATGTTTGCACTTGAACAGGGCGAGAACATGGGGCACTAAATAGGTCTAAGACAAAAAAACCAGAATGATATTCTGGCTTTTTATAGGTTCGTCATGTAACTAAAATAGAATGACACTGTTATAGGCTTAGATGATTACTTGCGGTACTCAACTTCTACGTCGTAATCGTCTTCGTCCCAATCTTCATCATCCAGATCATCGTCGTAATTATAATTATCAACGGTTTCCTGGTGGTAAGTATCCCATTTAAATTCAACATTTTCTTCTTCCGCTTCTTCTTCAAAGGTTTGCTCTGGAAGCGACTCGATAAATGTCATAACATCTTGTGTTAAATCTTTTGTGCCTTCACGGTTGAACGCTGAAATACTGCGTACTTCACCTTCCCAACCAAGTGCATCGATTACTCGTTGTTTCACTTCTTCAGCTTCATCATCAAGTAATAAATCTAGCTTGTTAAATACTAACCAACGAGGCTTTCCAGCAAGCTTTTCTGAGTATTTCTCCAGCTCTTTGGTAATGGTTAATGCATTTTCTGCTGGATCAGATTGATCAGCAGGTAATACATCAACTAGATGAATCAGAATACGACAACGCTCTAAATGCTTTAGGAATCGAATCCCTAAACCAGTTCCTTCAGACGCGCCAGAGATAAGCCCTGGGATGTCGGCAATAACAAAGCTGCGCTGTGAATTTAAACGAACTACACCTAAGTTTGGTACCAATGTTGTGAAAGGGTAATCAGCTACTTTAGGTTTAGCGGCTGAAACACTGCGGATTAATGTAGATTTACCAGCATTTGGTAGACCTAATAAACCAACATCAGCCAATAGCATTAACTCAAGCTTTAAGTTACGAACTTCACCTGGTGTACCAAGAGTTTTTTGACGTGGAGCTCGGTTTGTACTGCTTTTAAAGCGAGTGTTACCTAAACCGTGCCATCCGCCTTTAGCAACTAACAGTTTTTGTTTGTGCTTAGTAAGATCACCAATTTGTTCGCCAGTATCAACATCCATCACGCGCGTACCAACAGGCACCTTTAAGGTACAATCTTTACCGCCACGACCGGTACAGTTACGACCTTTTCCGTTTTCACCACGCTGAGCGTTATGGAAACGTTCAAAACGATAGTCAATCAGAGTGTTAAGGCTTTCGTCGGCGATTAGATATACTTCACCACCATCACCGCCGTCACCACCATCTGGTCCACCGAATTCGATGTACTTTTCACGACGGAAACTTACACAACCGCTACCACCGTCACCGGCTTCTACGCGTATTTCAACTTCATCTACAAATTTCATTAGCTTTAATTAAGCTCCAAACATAAATATATGTATTTATTAAATAATACAGTGAGTACTAAATTATAGACCAAATGTACATTTAATGGCGTAAGATTTGTTATAAATCTTACGCATAAAAAAACTCGCTAAGAAGCGAGTTTTTTATGATTCTGTCGCTTATTGCTATTATTCAGCAATAATAGATACGAACTTACGGTTTTGAGGACCTTTAACGTCGAACTGAACTTTACCGTCAGTTAGAGCGAATAATGTGTGGTCTTTACCAATACCCATGTTAGTACCTGCGTGGAACTTAGTACCACGTTGACGAACGATAATGTTACCCGCTAATACAGATTCACCACCGAAACGCTTAACACCTAATCGTTTCGCTTCTGAATCACGACCGTTACGAGTACTACCTGCTGCCTTCTTATGTGCCATCGTTAATTACTCCTATTAACCGTTGATGCCAGTAATCTTCACTTCAGTAAACCACTGACGGTGGCCTTGCTGCTTACGTGAATGCTTACGACGTTTAAATTTAACGATTTTAACTTTGTCACCACGACCTTGGCTTACAACTTCCGCTGTAACTTTGCCACCAGCAACGTAAGGTGCACCTACGTTGATGTCATCGCCATTAGCAACCATTAAAACATTTTCGAATTCTACTGTTGAACCAATTTCTAGTTCTAGTTTCTCTAAGCGAACAGTTTGACCTTCGCTTACACGGTGTTGTTTACCACCGCTTTGGAATACAGCGTACATTTGCTACTCCGTACCGCGCCACTTATTAAGGACGCACAAATTAAAATAATAGGTCGCGGATTCTACGCGAAGAATTTGACCTTAGCAAGTGTAAATACAAAAAATCATGTAATTATTTATGAAAATAAAGTTACTTAATCGTACATAGCTGCTTTTTGATACAAAACTGCAAGAAAACCGAACTTTGATGGCGTTTATTTTACCGTTAATTAGCTAAGATATCTTATGTTTTTCTTAAAATAGTGTAAAATCAGCAACAATAAGTTATAACTAACTCAAACACGCTCATAAGTATTTGATAAACAAATAAAAGCTCGTATAAATATGAATATCACTCAGATCCAGGAACTTGCCAGCAAAGACATGCAAGCTGTCAACGAACTTATCTACGGACAATTAGACTCCGATGTTGCCTTAATTAATCAATTGGGTATGTATATCGTTAATGCTGGTGGAAAGCGCATGCGTCCTCTATTAACAGTGTTAGCTGCAAGAGCGATGGGTTATAACGGTGATAAGCATATTTGTTTAGCTGCGATTATTGAGTTTATTCATACCGCAACATTATTGCACGATGACGTTGTTGATGAATCTGCACTGCGTCGTGGGCGAGAAACCGCCAACGCATTGTTTGGCAATAGTGCTAGTGTATTAGTCGGTGACTTCTTATATACCCGTTCGTTTCAAATGATGGTAACGCTTAATGACATGTCGATTATGCGCGTACTTTCAAATGCTACAAATGTCATTGCTGAAGGTGAGGTCTTACAATTAATGAATTGTAATGATCCAGACACCACCGTCGATAGTTATATGCAGGTAATTTATTGTAAAACTGCGAAGTTATTTGAAGCAGCAACACGACTTGCTGCGGTAGTGACTGATCAAGATGAAACTATGGTTAAAGCAATGACTGCATATGGCATGCACCTTGGCACTGCGTTCCAATTAATTGATGATTTACTCGATTATACAGCTGACGCCGATGAAATGGGTAAAAATGTCGGTGACGATTTAGCCGAAGGTAAACCAACGTTACCGTTATTGCATGCCATGCACAATGGTACAGAGCAGCAGGCTGCGATGATCCGAGATGCCATCGAACATGGTAATGGTATGGACCATTTAGATGATGTATTACAAGCAATGCGTGATACCGGTGCGTTAGAACTTACTCAACAAATGGCAGAGCAAGAAGCGGAAAAAGCGATTTCTGCACTAACTATTTTACCTGAATCAGATTATAAGAAGTCATTGGTCGCTTTGGCGCATTTATCAGTAGACAGAAACGCCTAATTATTTATTTCAAGCTCTTGAGCAAGTACTTGCTCAAGTTCTTGTAAAAGCGCTTCTGCGTTAGGTAAAATTCGTGATAATCGAAAACGAAAATGACCAATTCTATTTTGATGGCGCTTGATAAATCTAAGTAGCTGTTGCGATTTGTAGTCATCACCTTTATAGCTATCCATATAAACACCTAAATTACCTTCGCCATCATCCTTTATTTTATAATTAAATAGTCGCCAAGCCAATTCAGTATCGGCTTGGCGAGTGATTTCGTTGTTAGTTATTTGAATAAGCTCTTTAACACGTGGTAATGAATAGTCGTAATGAAATACTAGTCGTGAGCGTAACTCGTCATTTTGGACTTTTTCAATACCTGATGATTTTAATGCGTCAAATGCACCGCGATTATAACTAAATAAATAAGCTACAGTGCTGTCGGACAATAGTTGGTCAAGCTTTTGTTGAGTAGCCTGTTCTAATTGAACTGCTTGGTCGCTAGCCAATAGTTTGATTATTTGCTTAATTGCCTGATCACCAGCAGTTACTCTTTGGTCTAGCATTTTAAACGTCACGATATCGTCTTTAAGGTTTAAATAGATTTCATGAAGCATGATTCGTTCAAACTGTTTGGCTTTGCGTGTTTCATTCCATGTATTAATTTGCAAAGCGATTAATATGCCAATGACCACAAGCACGATTTCACCTAAGGCGTATCGGAAATAATTACCAGCCTTATTCTTGAGCACTATATTCATCCTTATTTTTCTAAATAATCCAAGCATTTAGATATCCTGTCAGTGGTGTGTCGTTAGTCGTTTGTTAATAGCATTGATTAATTATTAGCACATATCTTCAGCAATAAACAATTGCGTTGCCATTAACGTTTCTTAAATAATTTAAAAGAAGAGAAATTAAATTCTTACTAACCGGTCTTATTTGCATCTTTTACTCAATTGTTGAATTTTAATGACCCCATTACATTTACGAATAGTATTGATATTGGTCGCTATATCTACCACTTTACTTGGTCTTAGCATGCTGCTGATTGGGCCGCACCGACATATCACTTTAACCACGGACTTTTATCGGCTGACAGACTTGTTGCCGGCAAATACTTCTAACATTATTGCCGCAGTGGCTTTTTTAGGCTGCGCTGTCTTGTCAATAATCGCAATTAAAAAAATAAATCTTCGCCCTTGGTTAGGATACTTGCTGATGGTCATAAGCCTTGTACCGCTTGGGTCATTGTTTGCAAGTACAATGTGGATAGAAGCACTAGGAGGGTTTCCTGTTATCGGTTCAGGGCAAGGAGTGATTAAATACTTCGCATTGTTCTCCATTGCTTGGTTTTTAATTAAACCAAATTTGAGTGGTTATCAAGCTGCTTATATAAGTTTATTCCCGGTACTATTAGTTTTGCTGTGGATAGGCGGCATGAAGTTTACTTTGTTCGAAGCACAAGGCATAGAAGGCTTAGTAAACAGTTCACCATTGATGAGTTGGATGTATAGTCTTTGGGAATTACAGACGGTATCTAATCTTATCGGTGTTTATGATCTTGTGGCGGTTCTTTTATTGATCGTTGCCATATATAGACGAGAACTACTTTATCCTGCAATGTTAATGTCTGGGGCGGTTTTTATTGTGACTCAAACATTTTTGCTTAGCTTTTCTAGCTCACTTTCTGGCACTACATTATTGTCGACAACAGGGCATTTCTTAGTGAAGGATTTATGGTTTTTGGCAAATCTGATTTGTTTTTATGCAGTGGCTCAAACATTAACTTCGAAACAACGAATTGAACATATTGAAGAAAACATTTCTTTTCCAAAGTAAGTAACAATCTGCTATGTCAAAATTAGCTCGGTAAAAAGCTAATTACAAAAAAGCCGATCATAAGATCGGCTTTTTTATGCACTCTTATCAATTATTGATTGATAAAATCGATACCTTCTTGGATATCTTTATTAAGTGTCGCTAACATTTCTTCTTTAGCGTTTTGCTCATATGCACTTAATTCACCGTAAGGTAGGTATTCTTCAACACCATTCTTACCAAGAAGGACTGGTTGTGCAAAGTACTCTGCATCACCTGTGTTGCCTTGAACGTATGCGTAATCGATAACGCCTTCTTCGCCCTGTAAACCTTTAACTAAAGATAGACAAAAACGAGCTGCAGCAGCGCCCATTGAAAGAGTTGCAGAACCGCCACCAGCTTTTGCCATAACAACTTCAGTACCAGCATTTTGGATACGAGGAGTTAAAGCATCAACTTCTTCTTGTGTGAACTCAACACCTTCAACTTGTGAAAGTAGAGGAAGAATTGTTGTACCTGAGTGACCACCAATAACTGGAACAGCAACGTCTGATGTAGACTTACCTTTCAGTTCAGCTACGAAAGTTTCTGAGCGAATAACATCAAGAGTTGTTACACCAAATACACGGTTAGCTTCGTAAGTTCCTGCTTTTTTGAATACTTCAGCAACAATTGGAACAGTGCCGTTAACTGGGTTAGTGATAACACCAACTAAAGCTTTAGGACAGTTAGCAACAATGCCTTCTGCCAATGTTTTAATGATACCAGCGTTAACTGCAAAAAGGTCAGCACGGTCCATACCAGGCTTACGAGGCATACCGGCTGGGATGATTACTACGTCACAACCAGTTAAAGCGCCTGCTAAGTCGTCAGCACCAAAACCTTTAACAGTTACGTCAGTAGGGATGTGAGATAAATCTACAGCAACACCTGGAACAACTGGTGCAACATCGTATAAAGATAACTCAGAACCAGCTGGTAATTGAGTTTTTAGTAGTAATGATAATGCTTGACCGATACCACCGGCAGCACCTAAAACAGCAACTTTCATGGACTCTCTCCAAATTTGTAGTTATATAAGCAACTAAATAAACGAAATTATCTTAACGATAAAATGTTGAGTAATTACTTTAGAAATTAATAAACGCCCAAAAGATACAGAATTAGGGCTTAAAATACAATCAATTTTGTCATATGACCGCATAAGTTCTTACATCTTTTCTCAGATAATGTAATATAATCAAACCATTGAAGAGCAATTAACACAATAAGACAAAAGTATGAGCCTACAACAAAAGCAAGAAGCGTTAGTTAATGCATTTAAAGAGTTATTAAAGCAGGAACAATTTGGTTCGCAAGGCGATATCGTCGATGCCCTGAAAAACCAAGGTTTTGATAATGTAAGCCAATCAAAAGTTTCTCGTATGCTAAGCAAATATGGTGCAGTACGTACTCGTAATGCTAGACAAGAAATGGTTTATTGTTTGCCAGCTGAGCTTGGTGTTCCAACCGCTAAAAGCCCTCTTAAACAATTGGTGTTGGATATTGAGAGTAATGAAGTGATGCTTATTATTCGCACTAGCCCAGGCGCGGCGCAACTTATTGCTCGTCTATTGGATTCATTAGGAAGTGCAGACGGTGTGCTAGGAACAATTGCTGGCGATGATACTATCTTTATCGCACCGTCTTCAGTTGCAGAGATTGAGTCGACTAAAGAAAAGCTTCATTTGTTATTTCAAAAGATGTAATAAAAGAGGTTTATGGCCTCGTTTGAGCTATTTTTTGTCGCTCACGTCCCTACAAAATTTAGATAAAGAGCACCGCCATTGTTTCTATTATTGCTTAAAGTATCTGGCTGAAAGTGGCACTGAGTAGTCAACAGAACTATCTTAAAACGGAAAGAAAACCCACAAAAAAAGCGACCATACGGTCGCTATTTTAATGTCTATATTATCGGAAACGGTCAGCGCTTAATTTGTTGCTGGCGTTAACCCTTTGTTGATAGCGGTAATATCTGCTTCCGAGATTGTACCGGCTGCTTCTTTAAGACGTAACATATTAATAATGTATTGGTAACGTGTTTGCGAAAGGTTTCGTTTGGCATTATATAAGTTACGAGTACTATCAAGTACTTCTACTACCGTACGGATACCCACTTCAAAACCCGCTTCAGTTGCTTTTAATGCAGATTCTGCTGAAACAACCGATTGTTCTAATGCCTTGATACCAGATACTGTAGCAGTAATAGTGTTATAAGCATTACGAGATTCACGAACAATACCACGATAAGTGATCTGCATATCTTGACTTGCTGCTACGTAATTTTCTTGCGCTGCTCTAACTTGTGAGCTTGTATTACCACCAGAGTAAATTGGTACATTTAACGTAATACCAATAGATTGAGTATCCTGTTCAATACCCGTGACGTCAGTGATGTTGTCGTCAACTTCAGATTGCTTAATCTGACCTGATAACGTCAATGTCGGTAAATGACCTGCTGACTGAATATCGATGGTTTCTTTGGCAATATCCATACTAATTTTTTCAGAAATCAAACGCAGGTTTTTCGCTTCTGCAAGTTTTTGCCATTCATCAGGGTTGTTAGGTGTAGGCAATACTGGGCTGAAGCGAGTAGTATTAAGAATACTTAGATTATTTGGATAAATACCAGTAATTTCACGAAGAATTTCTTCCGCTGTAAAAACTGCGTTTTGTGCGCCAATTTCTTGAGTAATCGCATTATCATATAACGCTTGTGCTTCATGTACTTCAGTGATTGCGGTTAAGCCAACTTGGAAGCGCTGTTTAGTTTGCTCTAATTGACGAGAGATCGCTTTTTTCTCTGCAACAGAGAACTCAAGGCTATCGTATGCGGCTAAAACATTAAAATAAGCTTCGGTCACACGAGTAACCATTTGTTGTTTAACAAATTGATAATTGATGTCACTTTGGTGGGCTTGTTTTTTTGCTACATCAAGACCTAACCAACTGTTGTGATGATACAACTGCATGCTTAAATTAAGAGCTAATTCACTTCCTTCAGCATCAATATCCGTAGTACCTTCAGTTTCTCTTTCTTGTGCAGAGTAAGAAGCTGTTGCGTTTAATTGTGGCAATAATACCGAGCGTGCTTGCTCAATATTTTCTTGTGCCGCTCTGTATTGCGCACCGGCTTTTAATACAGTCGGATCATTGTTTAATGCTAATTGATAAATTTCTTCTAAGTTTTGCGCATTGACTACTGAACTCGTGCTAGCTAATGCTACACCAATAAATAATGCGTTTAATTTTTTGCTCATGAGTTGTTTCCTTTGTTTGCACCCACTTCAACAATTTGTGCAAGTGTACCTCTAATTAATGCTATGCTGAACAGTAATAAATCATTTCAACCTGATTAAAGTGTAACAGAAAGTTATGCTAACGCGTTGTTATCTTTACTAAGTATTACAAATTATGGGCCTAAATAACAATTTTAAACAGTTTTATCCACGTGACGTTGAAATTAAGGCACGTGATATTAAGTATCAGGGATTTTTCCGTATTGATCAGTATCAACTAAAGCATAGATTATTTAGTGGTAACTGGAGTAATTTTTTTTATAGAGAAATTTTCGAGCGAGGCGATGCGGTAATTTTGGTTCCTTTCGACTCAAAGAGTCAGCAAGTGCTGTTAATTCAACAGTTTAGAGCTGGAGCTGTGCGAACCGAAGATAACCCATGGTGTATTGAGTTTATCGCCGGCATGTTTGAAGAAAATGAAAGTCCGATAGAAGTTGCGATAAGAGAAGCTCAAGAAGAAGCGGAATTAGACATAAAGCGCGAAGATATTACTCATGTGATGAATTACTTGTCGAGTCCTGGTGGTACAAGCGAAAAGCTTTATATGTATATCGCAGACATAGATTTAACCAACGTTAAATCAGGTACTGTTGCTGGCCTTGACGATGAAAATGAAGATATTAAAAGTTATAAAGTGAGTTTAGACGTTGCCTTACAATGGTTGGCAGATGGTAAGATTAACAATGCCTCTACGATAATTGGGCTGCAATGGCTGGCGATCAATGCTAATAAATTGGCTGAAACGCCTGACCAGGAATAGCGGACATAACTATCTCTTTCTATAAAGGGAAAGAGAAAGACAAAGAGAAAGAATTAACCAAGATGAAAAAATATCGCCCGAGCCTAAAAGGACTGATAAGTAGTTGTGAGAATAATTACATGCTGTTATTGCGCTTATTAGCCAATATAGACGATGTTGATAGTGAAAGGCAGTTTTTTATCAATGATCACCTTTGTTATTCTATTACCATAATCGAGAAATCTAAATATACTCATGTAGTTGAATTTAAGCAGTTAGTAGCAGAATCAGAATCATTGGCTTCTAAAGTACACTTACCTAAGCCAAGTATGCTTATTCGTTTATACCATGATGCGCGCTTGGCTGAAGTGATCAGCAGTCAAAATATCAGACAAGTAAAACCACGTTATGATTACCCAAATAGTGATATGCATTTACCAGATGAGAAGCAACAAATTCAACATTTTTTAGGCGAGTGGTTGCAACTTTGTTTACGTGATGGGCGAGCGAATATCATTTTAAGTTATGACAACAGTTGATTAATCACTGCTTAATTAATATCAACCTTACTAACTAAGAATCAAAATTAAATACAGATAATCTATGCCTTCAATTACCATTGCACAATTTTCAGATAGTCACTTATTTGCCTTGCCTGAGCAACGTCATTATGGGGCTAATGTGTTGCAAAACCTAAATCATATATTGCAGCATATCAATCAAAATCAACAGGTAGAGCATGTCATATTTACCGGTGATTTAAGTCAGGATCATAGTCTGGAATCTTATCAGCAGTTTAATCAGTCTATTGCTAATTTTTTAACTAAGCCTTTGGCATATATTGCAGGCAACCATGATGATTTACCTGCACTATCAAACGAATTGACCGCCACAACCATATCCCATGACGCACAACTTGCTTTAGGTAAGTGGCAGATACTGTTATTAAACTCTAAAAGTAATACACCGGCAGGATTGGTCGCAGAGTCCGAGCTTGAACGTATTGTTGAAGGCGCTTCAAATTCGGCCAATCAATTGCTATTTATGCACCATCACCCAAGAGATGTGGGATATTTTATTGACCGCCATGGACTGGAAAATAAGCAACAATTTTGGTCGGCAATCGATCAAAATAACAGGATTAAGTTAATTTGCTGCGGTCATGTACATCGAGCGGAAAAAATTGCGGGCGACAACCGTTATAAAGTCGACGTACTAACTTGCCCGGCGACGTCGATTCAATTTGATCCTAAAGTAGACGGCGTCGCCGCATTGCCAATAGGACCAGGGTATCGTTTAATTACATTGCATGACGATGGCAGTTATGACACTGAAACCGTATTTTTAACAGCACAATGATGCGAAGCAATTAATCAGAAGACACTCAACACCAAAGATAAAAAACAAAAAACTAAACACAAAAACTAAATACAAAAGATTAAACGCAAGCCAATTGCGCTAAAGAAACACTAAGCTAATTTCATCGACAGGTCTTTTAAATAATGAAACAAAAAGTATTAGTACTGCATGGATTTAACAGCTCTCCGCTGTCGTTCAAAGCACAATTATTAATAGATTATATTAACGCTAACTTCCCCAATGTTGATGTTGTTTGTCCACAGCTAATGTCAGACCCAATTAATGCGATTGAGCAAATTACCGACATTATCGAACAAGACAAAAATTGCTCTTGGTACGTTACCGGCTCATCACTGGGTGGATATTTTGCAAATTACTTGGTTGATAAATTTAAAATTCCCGCTGTTTTGATAAACCCTGCAGTAAAACCTTATGAAATATTAACCGATGTAATAGGGCCACAAACCAATCCATATACTGATGAACATTACATTGTCACCGAGCAACATCTGCAACAATTGAAAGAATTTGAACGTGATGTGGCAATAGATGATCGTTATTTGGTGCTTGTACAAACTGGTGATGAAGTTTTGGATTACAGGCAAGCGGTTGAAAAATATGAAAATTATGATGTTATTGTGCAGCGAGGGGGCGATCACAGCTTTATAGATTTTGATAAAATGCTGCCAGATATTGTGAAATTTTTCCAATTAGAGAATAATGGTGTTAGTAGTCATTGAAATTTGCTCAAATAGTCGGGCGTAAGCTCGTAAGAAAAAGCAATGAAATGCAATCATCAGTGAAACAATAATAATAACGCTATAGAAGTTAGCGAGAGTATTCATGACAGACCAATATAATTCCGAATCCATTGAAGTATTAAGCGGCCTTGATCCGGTGCGACGTCGCCCGGGTATGTACACAGATACAATCCGTCCCAACCACTTAGGCCAAGAAGTAATCGACAACTCTGTCGATGAAGCATTGGCTGGACACGCACAAAATATTCAAGTTATTTTGCATGAAGACCAATCCCTTGAAATTATCGATGACGGTCGAGGAATGCCTACCGACATTCACCCTGAAGAAGGGGTATCAGGTGTGGAACTTATCTTCTGTAAATTACATGCTGGCGGTAAGTTCTCCAATAAAAACTATCAATTTTCTGGTGGTTTGCATGGGGTTGGTATTTCCGTTGTAAACGCTCTATCGACACGTGTTGACGTTACTGTTAAACGCGATCAAAAAGTTTATGAGATGGCGTTTGAAAACGGTGAAAAAGTTCAAGAGTTAACGGTTGTTGGCGAAGTTGGTAAACGCAATACAGGCTCTCGAGTGCGTTTCTGGCCAGATGCAAGTTACTTTGATTCATTTAAGTTTTCAGTAAGTAAACTTAAACACATATTAAAAGCAAAAGCCGTCCTTTGTCCTGGTCTTAATATAAAATTCAATGACAAAGTTGGTGGTGAAAAACACCAGTGGTGTTATCAAAATGGACTTAAAGATTATCTAACGGAAGCACTTGATGGCTATGTTAAATTGCCGGAAGAGCCATTTATTGGCGACTTTTCTGCGACCAATGAAGCGGTCGATTGGGCAGTATGTTGGTTGACCGAAGGCGGCGAAAGCGTTGGCGAAAGTTACGTGAATCTTATTCCCACCATTCAAGGTGGAACTCATGTAAATGGTTTACGTCAAGGTTTACTCGATTCGATGCGTGAATTTTGTGAGTTTAGAAATTTAGTGCCTCGTGGTGTAAAACTTACACCAGATGATATTTGGGATAAGTGTTCTTATATTCTTTCGGTGAAGATTCAAGATCCTCAGTTCGCTGGACAAACAAAAGAACGTTTATCGTCTCGTCAGTGTGCCGCATTTGTTTCCGGTGTGGTAAAAGATTCATTTAGTTTGTGGCTGAACGAACACACTGAAATCGCTGAAGCATTGGCAGAGTTTTGTATTTCAAATGCCCAACGCCGTATGCGTGCTAGCAAAAAAGTCGTGCGTAAAAAAATTACTCAAGGGCCCGCTTTACCAGGCAAGTTAACCGATTGTGGCTCGCAGGATCTATCTCGAACTGAACTGTTTTTGGTAGAGGGTGACTCAGCCGGTGGTAGTGCGAAACAGGCAAGGGATAGAGATATTCAGGCAATTATGCCGCTACGAGGAAAAATCCTAAATTCTTGGGAAGTTGAGTCAGGGCAAATTCTCGCATCACAAGAAATTCATGACATATCTGTTGCTTTGGGAATAGATCCAGACTCTGAAGACTTATCAGATTTACGTTACGGTAAAATTTGTATACTTGCCGATGCCGATTCCGATGGTTTGCATATAGCGACGCTTTTATGTGCTTTATTCACCCAGCATTTCTTACCTCTAGTACAGGCGGGTCATGTCTTTGTCGCCATGCCACCACTTTATCGAATTGATGTTGGCAAAGAAGTCTTCTACGCCTTAGATGAGCAAGAAAAAGATGGTATTTTAGATCGCATTGAAGCTGAGAAAAAACGCGGTAAAGTTAATGTACAACGATTTAAAGGTTTGGGTGAAATGAATCCATTACAGCTTCGAGAAACAACCATGGATCCAAATACACGACGATTAGTACAACTAACCGTTGATGAATTTGATACGACAATGGAAATGATGGATATGCTGTTATCTAAAAAACGTTCTGGTGATCGTAAAGAATGGCTGCAAGATAAAGGCAACTTAGTTGAGTTAGATTAGTTGAGTTAGATTAGCTGAGCCAGAGTAGCCGCAGAGAATACGAATATTAAATAACAGCAAAAATAGCAATCGCCACTTTAAGTGGCGATTTTTGCATTTAATCTTTAACAAAAGTGATTATTTATGTTGAAAATAGCACACTCGGTAACTGCTCTTATCCAGAGAATTAAATGGTTAAGTCTAACTTCAGCCGCACACAGAGAATGTGCTGAAACCGCAATCGAAACGAAAAAATCAATAGCAAACTATGAAAAAATTGAAGTGTTTGAGCAGTCGATTTATGCAGTTTGTGAATCAGTTGAAGTAAAAAACCTCACTATAGTAAGCGACTCAGTTGAATCTAGTTCAGGTCACAATAATGCTCAGTTGGTAAAGTCAGCGATACGATTTTTGAAATCTAAAGTTTCACTGTTTAGCGCACAATATTCTAGTGATTATCTAGGGCCAGAATATAGAAAACAATTTATTGAGTATATCAATAAAGTAAGAATTGAATTTGACCAATTCAATTATGATCCTGATGGCGTTGGAGCAGGAACCATCACTGATGTCGTGTTTCGACTAAAAGAGTTAAGCGATTAACGCCTTGTTAAAAACGACGCACAGTTATTAGCTTTCAGTGGTTACCTTTTATTTGTTTCTGTTGTGCCTCATTACAAAAGATTACAAATCTAAACTGTTTACATACAGCTAACATTTTTTTAACGGCTATACTGGAGCTAAGTAACTGAAAACATACTTTTTAATGATTTTAATATTAACTAAACAAAAATAACTAGGTGACGTATGAAAAAATTATTTATCGCTTTTTTAACTGTCGTTTTAACTGCGTGTTCAGCAACTGGTGAAAATCCAGAAGAGCAGCGTGCTGCAATAGCTCAAATGAATCAGCAAGTACTTGCTGATGTTGAAAAAGCAAGCCCTGGTGCGATGGCCCAAATTAAATCTGCACCAGGATATGCGACATTTAGTAATGCCCAAATTAACTTGATATTCATTGCCGCAGGTGGTGGTTATGGCGCAGTTCACAATAACGCTACAGGAGAAGTCACTTATATGGATATGTATGAAGGCGGTGTTGGTTTTGGTTTAGGTGCAAAAGATTTTAGAGCTGTATTTGTTTTTAATACTGCAGAAGCATTAAATAACTTTACCGAACACGGTTGGGCATTTGGTGGTGAAGCCGATGCTGCAGCAAAAGCTGATGAAAAAGGTGGTGAAGTAGGTGGCGGTGTGACTATTGGTGATATCACTGTATACCAACTTACTGAAACTGGATTAGCATTACAGGCGACACTAAAAGGTACCAAGTATGTTAAGAATGAAAAGTTAAACTAAGTATTTCACAGGCAGTATAGGCTAAGTAATAGTCTTTACTGCCATATTCGTATATCATCCCCGCCATAGATATCAAACATACAGCTAGTCGCGTATAATTTAATAAGTTTGTTTGATAATTCATCGTTATATTTAGCCAAGGTATTAAAAGACATGAGAAAAGTTCTGTTATCGTTAATTGTTGTCCTAATCGCTAGTTGTTCTTCACACGAAGAAACTCGCATGTCGGTTGCTACTGAGCATATGAGTATTTTATCAGAGATCGAATCTAGAGAGCCAGGCACGATGATGATGGTAAACGATGCGCCTGGTTTTGCTATTTTTAGTAAGTCTGAAATAAACTTAGTTTTGATTTCTACTGGCTCAGGTATTGGTACCGTATATAATAACCAAACCGGTGAAAGAACCTATATGGATGTATTTGAAACTGGCGTTGGCGTAGGCCTTGGTGGAACAGACATCAATTATTTGATTGTATTTAACGATGAAGAGTCGATGACTCGATTTGTGACAGAAGGTTGGACCTTTAGATCGCAATCAGATGCAACAATGATCATCAATGATGATAAAAGTGTCACAATTGACGGTATGAGAGTGTTCGAACATACAGAAGCTGGCGTCGATTTGCACCTGATGCTAAGCGGAATTCGATTTAGCAAAAACCCAGATCTTAATTAGTTCTATTTAACTTTATTTGGTTCAATAGAGTTAACTATCAGAACATTTCTCCGGTTTTTTTATAGATAGATTTCAAGCCAATGCTTTAATGTGAAGCGTTGGTTTTTTTTATCAATTAAATTTTCATTTAAACCATAGGTTCTAACAATGTTTGGTTCTTGCGGCAATTTCAGCTATTATTTTATTAATGAGACAAAAGTGTTTTTTAATAATAAAAATAATAGGTTAGATTATGAAGGTTTTCTTTTGTTTGGTGCTATCAGTCATGCTTTTTGCATGTTCAAGTGACGTAGCCCAACCAACCCATCAACGTGCAGACTTGCGAAACCTCAGAGATAAAGTAGTCATCAACATTGAACAAAACAACCCAGATTTATGGCATAAAATTAACCGTTCCAAAGGATATGCAGTGTTCTCTAATGGTGCTACCCAGACCATTACGCCGCCAAATGGTTTGGGGGTTGGTGTAATCCATAACAATGTTAATGGTGAAAATCATTATTTAATAATGGAAAGTGATCTACTTAATTCTAACAGTCAAATTGTGGTATTGTTCGCCAAAAAAAAACAACTAGAACGATTTGTCGAATATGCGAAAATAATTCAATATAAAACGGATATAGAAAAGCATCCTATTTATGATTTTTCACAGATTGATGTCGAATCCTATTATTTAATCGATGATCAATATATAGAACAAGTAGATCTTGAATCGGCAAAGTTTTGGCAATCAAAGCAATTGAGTTCATTTGACTAACGTTTTATTCACCTAAGAGTATATTTCAATGCTTCAGCAACATGACAAAACCATTTGCCATTTGTCGATTGGTACAAATCAATTTGAATTGGCCGTTAAATTTTACGATACGGTATTGGCGACATTAGAAATTTCAAGAGTTGCCGAGCATGACCATGCAATCGCTTATGGTAAAGGTTATCCAACGTTTTGGGTCCAGCAACCTTTTGATAAACAACCCGCGACAGTTGGCAATGGATCACACATAGGTTTTATGGCAACCAGTAAACAACAAGTGGATGATTTTTATCGCGTTGCAATTGCTAATGGCGGCATATGTAATGGTAAGCCAGGTGCGCGACCTGATTATGGTGAACCATATTATGGCTGCTTCATTATAGATCTTGATGGACATCGTATTGAAGCAAGCTTTTGGGATGTTGAGCTAGCCGCCAAAATTTACGCAAAATAACTGACTTTCCATACACATTTTTTAAGCTACTCGGCTTAATATCAATTAATAAATGTAAATAGCGCCGCAAGACGCTATTTACACTTTTTTAATGTTTCATTTTCCGCTAGAGTAAAGCTATTAAAATAAAAATAAACCGTTAGTGCCTACTAAGGGAAGATAATATATGTCTGACGCAATAGAAATGAGTCTCGATGGTGTAGAACAGTTGCCAATGCGACGTTTTACCGAAGAAGCCTACCTAAATTATTCCATGTACGTAATTATGGACCGTGCCTTACCTCATATAGGTGATGGATTAAAGCCGGTACAACGACGTATTATTTATGCGATGAGTGAACTTGGTTTAAATGCAAGTTCAAAATATAAAAAATCAGCACGTACTGTTGGTGATGTATTAGGTAAGTTTCACCCTCATGGCGACTCCGCATGTTACGAAGCAATGGTATTAATGGCGCAACCGTTTTCTTATCGTTACCCTTTGGTTGATGGTCAAGGTAACTGGGGTGCTCCCGATGATCCAAAATCCTTCGCAGCGATGCGTTATACAGAAGCTAAATTATCTAAGTTTTCAGAAGTTCTTTTATCTGAGTTAGGGCAAGGTACCGCAGACTGGTTACCAAACTTTGACGGCACGATGAAAGAGCCAAAAACATTACCAGCACGATTACCTCATATTTTATTAAACGGTATCACCGGTATTGCAGTTGGTATGGCAACGGATATTCCACCGCACAATGTACGTGAACTAGCGGCAGCATGTGTTCAGTTAATTGAATCGCCTAAAACTGAATTAAATGAATTACTCGAACATGTAAAAGGCCCTGATTATCCAACTGATGCAGAAATCATCACCTCTAAAACTGATATTGAAAAAATCTACCAAACTGGACGCGGCAGCATTAAAATGCGCGCTGTTTACGATATTGAACATGGTGATGTTGTAATTACAGCTTTACCGCATCAAGCATCCGGCGGTAAGATCCTAGAGCAAATAGCAGCTCAAATGACGGCAAAGAAATTGCCAATGGTTGTCGATCTACGTGATGAATCAGACCACGAAAACCCTACACGATTAGTTGTTGTTCCGCGTTCAAATCGCGTCGACATTGAACAACTGATGGCGCATTTGTTTGCGACCACAGATTTAGAAAAAAATTATCGCGTTAACTTGAATATGCTAGGTCTTGATGGGCGACCTGCAGTGAAAAATCTAAAACAGATCCTTGCCGAGTGGTTAGAGTTTCGCCGTGAAACGATTCGTCGTCGCTTACAATATAGACTGGATAAGATCTTAGCAAGACTGCATATTCTTGACGGTTTATTAGTTGCCTATTTAAACATTGATGAAGTTATTCGTATCATCCGTGAATATGATGATCCGAAAACGGAGTTGATGGAACGCTTTGAGTTAAGTAAAACTCAAGCAGAAGCTATTTTAGAGATTAAACTTCGTCAGTTAGCAAAACTTGAAGAAATAAAAATTAGAGCTGAGCAGGACGAGCTAGCGAAAGAGCGCGATTCAATACAACAAACCTTAGGTTCAAAAGCGCGCATGGGCACGCTAATGAAAAAAGAAATCCTTGCGGCAGCTAAAGAGTACGGTGATGAGCGACGTTGTCAGTTAGTTGAACGTGGTGAAGCCAAAGCGCTTAATGAAAAAGATCTGATGCCATCTGAGCCAGTTACCGTTGTGGTTTCTGATAAAGGTTGGGCACGAGCAGCCAAAGGCCATGATATTGATGCACAAGGACTTAGTTACAAAGCCGGTGATAGTTATCTATGTAGCGCTAAAGGTCGTTCAAACAACCCTGTAGTATTTATTGATAGTTCCGGTAGAGCATTTGCTACCGATGCGCATACATTACCGTCAGCGCGGAGTCAGGGCGAACCATTAACCGGGCGATTTAATTTGGCGGTTGGGGTAAATATTTGCCAATCAATAATGGCCGATGACGAGCAGAAGTTCTTACTTGCAAGCGATAGTGGTTACGGATTTATCGGTAGCTTTGCCGATATGGTGAGTCGCAATAAGAATGGTAAAGCATTATTGAGTTTACCTGTTGCGGCAGAGGTACTAGCACCAAGTGCTGTTAACGATATTGAAAAAGAACTGTGTTTGGCAATCACTACCGAAGGTCGGATGTTGCTATTCCCAATTCAAGATTTACCGCAATTGAGTAAAGGTAAGGGTAATAAGATAATCGGAATTCCGACGGCTCGAGCTAAAGCTAGAGAAGAGTATGTCACGATTCTTGCTGTAGTCGCCGAAGATCAACCGGTAACCTTGTTTGCTGGTAAACGTAAACTAACACTCAAGCCAGCTGACTTAGCGCATTATCGCGGTGAACGTGGCCGTCGCGGTAATAAACTGCCTCGTGGTTTACAGCGAGTAGAATCAATAAAAGTTGGTGATCTAGAAGAGAGCTAAGCGTTTATTTATTTAACCAAATCAAAACCCGATATTTTGTTAATATCGGGTTTTATTGTTTTTGTACTTTATCGGTATTTTAAACGTCAAAACGTTAATGTATCGAAGATTTTTAAAACTGTGTATAATTGCCGCCGTTATTCTTAGATTTGGGGTTATTTGTGTTAGCTGCTGTTCGTATTATTCTTGTTGCCATTTTATTAACTATCATATGTACATTATCGATTTTGATGTGTGCGATTATTCCGTTAAATCGTAATAAAGCTTACTATACTGCTAAGTATGTGGGTAAGTTAGCGATCTTATTTGGTATTGATGTAGAAATTAGAAAGCCAAAAGGTCATGACGATAATGGACCTGCTGTTTATGTGGCGAACCACCAAAACAGCTACGATATTTTTACCGTCAGTGCGGCATTACCAAGAAAAACCGTTAGTGTAGGTAAAAAGAGTCTGCGTCTGATCCCATTTTTTGGCCAAATGTATTGGTTTACCGGCAACATATTGCTTGATCGTGGCAACCGTTCAAAAGCACATGGCACAATATCAGCGACTGCAGATAAAGTAAAAGAACGCAAAATTTCAGTATGGTTATTCCCTGAGGGTACCCGCAGTTATGGTAAAGGCTTATTACCGTTTAAAACAGGTGCGTTCCATACCGCAAAACAGGCAGGCGTTCCTATCATTCCTGTTTGTGTGAGTAATACTCACGATATGGTTGATCTAAACCGCTGGGATAATGGAAAAATGATTATCGAGTATTTGCCGCCAATCACAGTTGAAGATAGTACTCGCGAATATATTCGTCATTTCGCTAATAATACTCATGAGCTGATGTTAGCAAAAATTAAAGAACTGAGTATTGAAGCAAACAATGAATTGGTTGATGCCTCACAAGATAAAACTGTTAAAGCAGGGTAAATGATAATGACTGAATTAAACGATGCGCAAACGCAAGAACTTCAAGAATGGTATGCTCATACTGATGCACTAATTGATGAACTTGCAGAAGACGGTTCAAACCCTGAAGTGATGCATACCATAGAGCATCACTTTGCCAGCAGTAATTTTGAAACCTTAGAAAACGCTGCTATCGCTGCTTTTAAACTTGGTTTAGAGGTTGAAGAGCCTGAAGAAGCCGTATTAGAAAATGGCGCTCGAGTATTTGCATTTGATATTACCACGGAACAATATTTAATCGCAGAAGACTTGAAAGCAGAAACTAAAGAGATGTTTGAATTCGCAATTAAATGCAATGTCGACTACGATGGTTGGGGAACCTATTTCGAAGAATAATAAGTAAATAGTAATTTGCTCGTATTTTGAGGAAAGTAGTTTGAGGAACGCATTTTGAGGAATATATTATGAGTTGGTTATCAAGTGTTATGCGACCTGAAGTCTTAGCACTATTAATTCCGGTTATTGCAGTTATTGCAGTGTTTGGTAATAAGGCATTGAAATCACATCATCAGCATATTGAGCGCATGGAAAAGATACGCAACGGCATCGACCCTGACGCGAATAAAGAAGAGAAATAAAAGACAATCAACGTCGTTTTATTGAAGAAATAAAAAAGAGCTGCAACAGCAGCTCTTTTTTTGACTAAATTTCAAATCAGAGTTCTGATTTAGAATGAATATTTCAATCCAACGACAAATAAAACATCCGTCTTCTCAGGGATTTCATCATTTTCATCGGCAATAGGCTCTTTAACATGGTCAATTATTGTTTTCAGTTCAATATCGAAATCTTTAATCACTTCTATTTCAATACCAGTCTCTAAATTATGAACCACACTTCCTGACTCTTCTGATACAAACTTAGCTCTATAGTCAAAATAAAATTCAATATCATTGGTAATATCGCGTTCGTAATGGGTTCCTAATATAATAACCGGCGAGGTATCATCTTCATCTTCACCTACCGCAACTTGTTCAAATTCAGTGTATTGTACTGAAGGACCAGCAAACACATCCCATTTAAAACCTGATTCATCGGCAATTAGATAACCGGCAGCAACACCGATGGTGGCTTGGTTAGCAATATTTTTAAATTCATCGGTATAATACTCAACCTGAGGCATTCTAAAAAACACCTTACGAGAATAGAACCAATCATAAGATGCCAATATTCGGTGGTTTTCTTCAGTTTTTACGTTTTCTTCAGTATCAGGATCTTCAACTTCCGAGAATAAGCCAGTGTATGAAAATAATATCCTATCGGTTGATGTCAATCGGCGAGCATTGAGTTGTGCAGTGTAATCAAAGCGCTCCGAATTACCTGATTTAAAGTTCAAACCAATACTCAAGTCGCCGTCCCAGAGTCCTTGATCACTTTTTTCAGATGGGGCAATTGATAACAACATCGAGCGTGGAATTTTTACGCCAGGTTGATCTGCAAAATGCACGGTATCTTGAGTAATAATTAACTGTCCATCGAGAACTGTATTGTCATCTTGTCTGATACTCATCACATTTTTAGTTCGTATTTGGCGGACATCCTCTAAATCTATTTTTAACAGGCCAGCTTCTTCACTATCAAATTCAACAGTATCTTGATACATCGACACTAATTCGCCCGCTAAAATTTCACCTTTTTTTGTTAGTAACCAATCGTATTTTGTTGGCACTTCAGGTACTTCCATCGGCCATGAACCCACTTTAGAGTCGGCTGCTAAAGCACTAAAAGTGGTCACCGAGGCTAGAATTGCCGTTAAAACAGTCATGGCAACTTTAGACTTAAAATTCATACTACTTACCTATATTATTAATCTGTATCTACTATACATAAAAATTTAACAAAAAAAAGCCAGAAAATCTCTGGCTTGATTATAATTGACTACCTATTTAAATTGTATTGATTGTTACAAATTCGAGATAGTTTGTTTCTGCTCTAATAACTTATCAAGAAGAGATTCTGCTTCACTAAGCTTCTCTTTTTCTTTGTTAATGACCGCCTCAGGTGCTTTACCTACAAAGTTTTCGTTGCTCAGTTTGCCACGTGTGCGTTGTACATCTTTTTCAAGCTTTTCGATAGCTTTAGTGATACGAGCTAATTCAGCTTCAACATCGATTAAGCCAGCCATTGGAATTAATACGCTCATTTCACCAATAACGGCAGTCGCAGATACTGGACCATTATCTTCATCGCTGAGAATATCAATGCTTTCTAATTTCGCTAGTGAGCTTAAAAATGCACTATTTTGCTCTAGACGACGCGCATCTTCAGCACCCACATTTTTCAAAAACACCGGTAATGGTTTACTTGGAGCAATATCCATTTCACCACGAATGTTACGAATAGCAACGATGAAATTTTTCACCCATTCCAAATCGCTTATCGCTGTTTGATCTACTTGTGATTGATCAAATTGCGGGAAGCTTTGCGTCATGATGCTATCACCATTTACGCTGGCATTGGTCAGTGATACCACGCGTTGCCAAATAGTCTCGGTGATATATGGCATAATTGGGTGCATTAAGCGTAATAGTTGCTCTAAAATTGTCACTAAAGTATGACGTGTGCCACGTTGCTGCGCTTCGTTACCTTTAAATAATACCGGCTTAGTAAGCTCAAGGTACCAATCACAGAACTGGTTCCAAGTGAACTCATACAAAGCTTGTGATGCAAGATCAAAACGGAAGGTATCAAACGCTTCATGAACATTTTGTACTGTTTGTTGGAATTGCCCAATGATCCAACGATCAGCAAGTGAAAGCTCCATATCACCGCCATTGAGACCACAATCATGCTCTTCTGTATTCATTAATACATAGCGACTTGCATTCCACAGTTTATTGGTGAAATTACGGTAACCTTCTAAACGTTTCATGTCCCAGTTAATATCTCGGCCGGTTGACGCTACCGCAGATAAAGTAAAACGCAATGCGTCTGTACCGTGCGCTTCAATACCATTTGGGAATTCTTTTTTAGTAAGTTTAGTGATTTTGTTTGCAAGCTTTGGCTGCATCATATTACCTGTGCGCTTTTGCAATAAATCTTCGAGAGAAATACCGTCAATCATATCCAATGGATCGATAACGTTACCTTTAGATTTACTCATCTTATCACCGTGATCATCACGAATAAGCCCAGTCACATAAACTTTCTTAAATGGTACTTGCGCGGTACCATCTTCATTTTTTACAAAGTGCATGGTCATCATGATCATGCGTGCTACCCAGAAAAAGATAATATCGAAACCGGTAACTAACACATCGGTCGAGTGGAACTTCTTAAGAGCATCAGTATTTTCTGGCCAACCTAATGTAGAGAATGTCCAAAGCGCTGATGAAAACCAAGTATCTAGAACATCGCTATCTTGATTTAATACAACATTAGCATCAAGATTATTGTTTGTGCGCACTTCTTCTTCACTGCGCCCAACATAAACTTTACCGGTATTGTCATACCATGCTGGAATACGATGTCCCCACCAAAGTTGACGAGATACACACCAGTCTTGAATGTCACGCATCCAAGCAAAGTACATGTTTTCGTATTGCTTCGGTACGAATTCAATGTCGCCATTTTCAACTGCCTTGATTGCAGGCTGCGCTAATGTTTCAGCGCGTACGTACCATTGGTCAGTAAGTAGAGGTTCAATAACAACACCAGAGCGATCGCCATAAGGCACGGTTAAATCGTGATCTTTTACTTCATCTAAGAGACCAATTTCTTCGAATTTAGCAACGATAGCTTTACGCGCTGCAAATCTGTCCATACCTGCAAATTCTTGCGGTAAGGCTGGACTGTAAACATCGCTCACTTCACCGTTAACATCAAAAATTTGTGCTGCTGACAGTATTTCGGCATTGTTGGTTAGGATGTTTATCATCGGTAAGTTATGACGCTTACCAACTTCATTATCATTAAAGTCGTGAGCAGGCGTGATCTTTACACAACCGGTACCTTTATCCATATCTGCATGTTCGTCACCAACAATTGGAATTAAACGATTTACTAATGGCAATAGGATATTTTTACCAATAAGCGCTTTATAACGCTCATCTTCAGGGTTCACAGCAACACCGGTATCACCTAACATGGTTTCAGGACGAGTGGTAGCTACGACGATATAATCTTTACCATCAGCTGTTTTTACGCCATCAGCAAGTGGATAGCGGAAGTGCCACATGTGACCTTTCTTGTCTTTATTTTCTACTTCTAAATCAGAGATAGCAGTATGAAGTTTAGGATCCCAGTTTACTAAACGTTTGCCACGATACAGTAAATCATCTTCAAACAAACGAACGAATACTTCTTGTACGGCATTACTCATGCCATCATCCATGGTAAAGCGTTCACGTGACCAATCGATAGAGTTACCTAATCGACGCATTTGTTTGCCAATGGTACCGCCGGATTCTTCCTTCCATTGCCAGATTTTATCGATGAAAGCATCACGGCCGTAATCATGGCGAGATTTTTCTTCTTCAGCAGCAATTTTTCGCTCAACAACCATTTGTGTTGCGATACCCGCATGGTCAGTACCAACTTGCCACAAAGTATCTTTGCCTTGCATACGCTGATAACGAATTAGGGTATCCATAATAGTTTGCTGGAACGCATGCCCCATATGTAGGCTACCTGTCACATTCGGTGGTGGAATGGCGATACAGTAACCGTCACCTTCACCGGTAGGACTAAAATAACCTTTTTCTTCCCAAGAAGAATAAAGAGCTTGTTCAATTGCTGAGGGATTAAATGTTTTTTCCATGATATTACTTTTTAATTACGCTAGTTGACCAATTTGCTCAGTGCTTACTTGTAAGCCAAGTTGCTGATATCCGCGATAACGCAGACGAGCTAACTTTTTAAGAGTTTCATCGTTTGGTACAAAATCATATGTCTTGTTAAATTGACCGGCAAAGTTTGGAACTTCGCTGGCCAAGTTTATTAATACATTTCGCAGATTCGTTGGCGCTTGCCAACTAATCTCTACAGGTGAGCCTTTAAATTGGCCTTCACCGGGTAAGTTATGTGGAACAAAGCTGTCGCTATCAAATGACCATAACATTTCATCGATTTTATGAGCCATCTGCTGGTCATCACAAAAAATAAATACCCGTTGATTGTTACGATAAAAATCAGCCGACAGCTGACAGGCAAGCATCAGGTGATCTTGTTCACTATCGAGTAAATTAAAGATTACCTGTTTTGCCATTTTATTCGCCTTGTTCCTGACCACTACGGTTTAATAAGAATTGCGTTAACATGCTCACTGGACGACCGGTAGAACCTTTATTTGCGCCACCACGCCATGCAGTGCCAGCAATATCAAGGTGAGCCCAATGATACTTCTTAGTGAATTTAGATAGGAATATACCAGCAGTGATTGTACCTGCCGCACGACCACCTAAGTTAGTAAAGTCAGCAAAAGGACTTTCAAGTTGGTCTGCATAGTCGTCCCATAAAGGTAAACGCCATGCGCGATCACCTGATTGATCAGAGGCATTAAGGAGTTCATGTGCTAACGGATTGTGAGAGCTCAATAAACCAGTCGCATGAGCGCCGAGTGCGATAACACAAGCACCAGTTAAGGTTGCAACGTCAATAACTAACTCAGGATCAAAACGTTCGACATACGTTAGTGCATCACATAGTACTAATCGACCTTCGGCATCGGTATTTAAAACTTCAACCGTTTGTCCTGACATGGTGGTTAAGATATCACCTGGACGATATGCATTAGCATCGGGCATGTTTTCACAGCCAGCTAAAACGCCAATAACGTTTATTGGAAGTTGTAGTTCAGCAAGTGAATGCATGGCGCCAAGAACACCTGCAGCACCACCCATATCGTATTTCATCTCATCCATGGCTTCACCAGGCTTAAGCGATATACCACCTGAGTCAAAGGTTAATCCCTTACCAACGAATACCACTGGTTTTGAATCATCACCTGCGCCGTTGTATGTGATTACGCTCATTAGTGATTCATTTACACTACCGCGACCAACCGCTAGGTATGAACCCATGCCCAATTCTTCCATTTCTTTTTCATTAACAATATGTGTTTCGATGTTGTCATATTGCTCGGCAAGTTGATTTGCACGATCAGCAAGATAAGCAGGGTTACAAATGTTTGGTGGAAGGTTTGCGACATCTTTACATTCTTTGATACCTGCCGCTACGCCTAAACCATGGCTGATAGCGCGCTCGCCCATAGGTAATTCACGTCGTGTTGGTACGTTAAATACGATTTTACGTAGCGGACGGCGAGGTTCTTCTTTGCGAGTTTTTAAGCTGTTAAAGCTGTACAAACAATCTTGTGTTGCTTCTACTGCTTGACGCACTTTCCAATAAGTGTCGCGGCCTTTAACGTGCAATTCAGACAAGAAACAAACGGCTTCCATCGAACCTGTTTCGTTTAATGTATTGATTGTCTTACTGATGATTTGACGATACTGACGTTCATCAAGTTCACGTTCTTTACCACAACCAACAAGCAAAACACGTTCGCTTAAAATGTTTGGTACTTGATGTAATAACAACATCTGGCCAGATTTACCTTCTAAGTCACCACGACGAAGCAGGTTAGAAATATAACCACCACTAATTTCGTCAAGTTGCTCAGCTACAGCTGACAAACGACGAGGCTCATATACACCAACGACGATACATGCACTGCGTTGCTTTTCTGGGCTGCCACTTTTTACACTGAACTCCATGAACACTCCTATTTAATGCTTAATTACTTGTTTTTGGCTAAATTTGTTCGTTTGAACTTGCTAAAATAAGGTTCAAGACGATAGACTAAATAATACAAATTTTGTCGCGTTAGGCTATTATTATAGCTAGATTCAGCGGCAAAGCATTGTTGCTTGTATTCTTGCCAAAATTTAATTGATTTATGAAAACGGTAAGTTTACTTAAAAATTCGTCTGTTGTCAGATAAAAACTAGGTTTTTTGGATAAAATCATTGATTATTTTTCGTTATTTGTTAAATGAAGTAGGTCGTACCCAGTTAGGGGTTTTCGTTGTCTTAATGACCATCTTTATTAGCCAAAAATTTGTTCGAATTCTGGGGGATGCATCCGATGGCGACTTCCCTGCAGAAATGGTATTTACCTTTATGGGACTTACTATTCCTCACCTTATGGGCATAATGCTGCCATTAAGCTTGTTTTTGGGTATTTTACTCGCTTATGGTCGGATATACGCCGAGAATGAAATGACCGTGCTCCATGCTTGTGGCGTTAGTGAGTGGTATGTCGTTCGTGTTACTTTAATTGCAGCGATTTTTACGGCAATTCTTACCGGTTTTTTTACCTTGTATTTATCTCCATGGGCTGCAGAACGGGAGTATCAAGTAAAGGAAAAACTCTCCAAAGATGTTGGCATTTCAGCGCTAATTGCCGGAAGATTCCAAAAAACCAGTAACAGCGATGCCGTGGTCTATGTACAAAGTAAAAACCAAGACCAAGAATTGGAAAATATATTCGTCGCTCAATTACCGAAGAAAAATGCAGATTCAAAACACGATAAAGTCAACGTGATTTACGCCAAAAAAGGCAAAGTAATTGAAGATGACAATGGCTCACAGCGGTTGATCATGGATATGGGCAATCGATACGAGAAAAATAAAAAGACCAATGAATTTCAAATAATGAGTTTTGCTAACTATGAGCTGCAAATTCAGGATCAAGAAATTGAAGAGCGTCGCCGAAAAATGACGGCAATATCTACCTTCGAGCTGTTGAATGACCCGTCACATGAAGCGGCAACTGAAATTCAATGGCGATTATCATTTCCATTATCAGTCATTATATTAACTTTGATTGCTGTGCCGCTGTCTGTCGTAAATCCAAGGCAAGGTAAGTTCGCAAAAATGTTCCCTGCATTATTACTATTTCTTGGTTATTTCTTGTTATTAACCAGTGCTCGTTCTGCGATGGATGATGGCAAAATAGCGACTTCGGTAGGTTTGTGGCCAATTCATTTAACGGCATTATTTGTTGGTTGGAGCTTTCTACTTAAAAGTAGAGGCAGCGGTAAACGCTTTAAAGCAAAACTTTCGAGAGGCAAAAGTTAATGCGCATTCTCGATATATATATTGGTAAAGTCATTGCCACTACAACGTTTTTAACGCTTGCTGTGTTAGTCAGCTTAAGTGGAATTATCAAGTTTGTTGAGCAAATGAAAGCCGTCGGACGGGGCAGTTATGATGTGTTAGATGCAGCCTTATTTGCCTTTTATTCCATCCCTCGTGATTTGGAAATATTCTTTCCTATGGCTGCTTTAGTTGGAGGTTTAATTGGCTTGGGGATGATGGCAAATAATAGTGAACTTGTGGTGATGCAAGCCGCTGGATTATCTAAGTTAAAAATTATTCAATCGGTAATGAAAACTGCGGTTATATTAATTTTGTTAAGCATGGCGGTCGGCGAGTGGCTGGCGCCAGAAGGTGAAAGAACGGCCAGGGAACTTCGTGCACAAGCTATTTCAAGTGGTAGCTTGATATCATCGAGTTCCGGCGTCTGGGCTAAAGATGGCGAATTTATCGTTCATATTAAAGAGGTTGAAGATACTGGAACATTAAAAGAAATATCGCTGTATAAATTTGATGAAGAGTTAACTATGCAAACTTGGTTAACCGCCAAGTATGGAAAGTGGCAAGGTGGTGAGTGGTTATTAACTGATATCGAAACCTCTGAGTTTACACCTAAATTGATTTCGACTACGACAGAAAATAGTAGGCTTTGGACGTCATCTTTGACACC
The DNA here is from genome assembly GCF_001831495.1 of Thalassotalea crassostreae. Lineage (NCBI taxonomy): Bacteria > Pseudomonadati > Pseudomonadota > Gammaproteobacteria > Alteromonadales > Colwelliaceae > Thalassotalea > Thalassotalea crassostreae. The sequence continues at coordinate 3,174,178 of NZ_CP017689.1, read as the reverse complement.
TGACAAACTTGGTGTTGTAACGGTAAAACCAGAGTCGTTATCTGTTCAAGGTTTAATTAGTTATTTAGATTACCTTGAAGAAAATAAGCAAGATACAAGTCGCTATGAACTGGCATTTTGGCGCAAAATTATGCAGCCAATTACGGTGGCAGTGATGCTATTAGTGGCAATGTCATACATTTTCGGGCCATTGAGATCTACTTCGATGGGGGCTCGGATTATGATGGGTATAGGTACCGGTATCACCTACGACTTCGTCAATCGAATGTTTGGTTCAATGAGTCAAACTTTTGAGTTGCCGCCAATTCTTGGGGCAATATTACCCAGTGTATTGTTTGTCTCAGTAGCGATATTTTTCCTCAGCCGGAAAAATTAGTGAACTAGTTACTGAACTAATTATTGGAGCAAATAAGTGCTTCAGATGAAAAAGGCATGCATTGCAGGCCTTTTTCATCTAAATTTGGAAATTTATCCCATAGCGGCGCGATTTTCTTCAATCGTTAATACCACTACTTCCGTTTTAGTCATTCTATCTTGTAATGATAATTTGTTTTTTCTATCAAAAATCACCAGTAAATTTCCTAAACCAAATAAAGAAAATACTAATCGGGTTAAGCCTGTGGTTGCAGAAATTCGAGTGCCATCTTGATTTTGTACGCGCAAGCGCCAGGCGCGCATACTAATAGTTTGGCCGCTTTTCACCCAAAAATAGACAAAGAAAAAACCAACCCAAAATAAGTTCCAACCGTAGATCAAGAAAGAATATAACAATGAATGTTGAAGTAAATCAGTAGCGTGCTCAAACCCTTGATTGTTGATTGCTCCTTCGTTAAACAAATAACCAAAGACTGCAAATGACAAAAAACCGGCACACATATATACAGCTATCGCTAAAAGAAAATCGTATAAATAAGAGCCCATACGGCGACGAAAACCGGCTCTAGGGAATGATTCCATGGATTTAATAACTCAATAATAATAATTTCTCGAAGTTTATCACTACTAAAATGAAAAGCCTATATCACAGTTTGTTTCGTCGTCAGCTATAGTTATTAAGCCGCGGTTGAAGAACTCTATGGATATAAAGCAGTTAAATTATCATCAAGAATATTCTTTGGAGTCACTCATGCTTATTGATTAAAAGTTTCAGCGTACAGGTGTGCTTTGTTGCAAATGATAATAAGGTTAGAATACTCAACATTGAGTTAACATTTTATTGAAAGGATGTATATTTTGAATGTTGTCGAGTTTATTCGCGAACGAAAGGAACAGTTTCATCAGCGAAATAATGATTTTAAGGCCAAATTAACGCCTAAGTTTCGCAATATTTCAGAACTGTTTAGTGACAAGATCACTAAACCGCTTTCTAATACCTTGAATAACCCTTGGCTTTCCAAATTTAGCCTTAGCGAGTCTGATGAATTAGCTAAAAGTGATGTTGTCGTGCAGACACCTGAAGCCGAAAAAGCTTACAATGAATTGTTAGAAAAACTTGGCCAAGAAACCCATTTAGGTGAATGGTTTACTCTGGAACAAGAGTGTATCAATCAATTTGCTAAAGTCACGCACGATGAACAGTGGATCCATACTGAACCAGAGCGCGCAGCCAAAGAGTCCCCGTTTAAATCGACAATAGCCCATGGATTCTTAACCTTATCTCTGATTCCTAAGCTTACTGACACAGTAAACCCCGATAATAATATTTATCCGGATGCTCGAATGGTAATTAACTTTGGTTTAAATCAAGTTCGATTCCCATTTCCAGTGAAAGCAGGTGCCAGAGTTCGAGCTCGCACTAAACTGATTGAACTAAAACCAATGAAAAAGAGTATTGAAGTGGTCAATGAAATTAGCATAGAAGTCGAGAACTCGAAACGTTTAGGTTGTGTTGCCGAAACCGTTTTTAGACTTTATTACTAAGATTTCCCCTGACTTGAACAATTAGTTGTATCGTAGCTGCTGCAGACATTACTTCAAAAAACAAATAACACTTAATGTTTAAGTTGGGTTTTCATGAAGCAAAAAAAAGCCTCACTAAGGAGTGAGGCAAAAAAGTATTTCAGGGAGGAAAACTATGAAAGTTAACTGTGATTAATAATAAACTTTCCTGAAAAAATAGCTGTTAACCAATTGTAAAACAGTGCAATAGTTTGTTGTAAAATAATCGTTAATATCTCCCTCCAACATGTTATTGTTATTCAAATAGCTCAAGTTCAAAGTAATACCAAACCGCAATGCTCGATCAATTTTTATTATTCTTCGTTAGTTTAATCGCCAATACATTATCTTCTTTAGCGGGAGGTGGTGCTGGTTTGTTGCAGTTACCTGCTCTTATATTTCTGGGTTTACCCTTTACGACAGCGCTTGCCACTCACAAGATCGCTTCAGTAGCACTCGGAGTTGGTGCTTCGATTAAGCATTTGTCGGTGAATAAGTTTCGCTGGCCTTTAGTGTTTATTATGATTGCCAGCGCATTGCCAGGCGTTATTATTGGCGCCAATGTTATTTTGTTAATCCCTGAAAGCATTGCCATGGTTTGTTTAGGGATATTAACTTTTTCATTAGGCCTATACTCGATTAAAAAACCTGAATTGGGACTCAATGAAACGTTAAGGAACCTAGATCTTAGAGGCTACATTATAGGCAGTATAGGCTTGTTTTTGTTAGGCGTACTTAATGGTTCACTTACCTCTGGTACAGGTTTATTTGTTACTATTTGGTTAGTCTACTGGTTCGGTATAAGCTACACCAAAGCAGTATCATACACTTTAGTTCTAGTAGGTATTTTATGGAATGGCACTGGTGCGATAACATTTGCGCTCATCGGCAACATTCAATGGTCATGGATGGCGGTATTAATTCTTGGCTCACTAATTGGAGGTTATTTAGGGGCCCATTTAGCTCTTACTAAAGGTAATAGATTAGTCAAAAGAGTATTTGAATCGATGACGATTTTAACAGGCATTGCTCTGATCACTAAAGCCTTCGCTTGAATTTTATACAGACAGTAAAATAAACCAATAAAAATGCTTGCGCGACAATATAACTGCTCTATAATGCAAACCATCAACGCAAGTTGACAGTGTGCCGGTGTGGTGAAATTGGTATACACGACGGATTCAAAATCCGATGTCTTTTGATAAAACTCTTATTTTATATGAGCGTTAATCAAAAGATAAAAATGTAAAAACGTTGCCAGCGTGATGAAATTGGTAGACATAGGGGATTCAAAATCCCCCGTTAGAAATAACGTGCCGGTTCGAGTCCGGCCGCTGGTACCATCTATTTCTTGTTACATCACAAGCAAGAAATTAAAGAGTTTGGTCACTCTTTAAATTGGAAAAAATCTCTTAATACTGCGGTTATCCTTTAACTAATATGTGCAAATATGTGCACTAAGGGTAACAACATGGCAGCAATCCAAACAATCAACCGTAAAAACGGTAAGCGTTATCGTGTGCAAGTTATGCGCAATGGACGTCGAGTCGGTAAAGTATTCGATAAAAAGAAAGACGCAGAAATATTCTTATCCCAATTAACAATTAACGATGATTTTGCGAATAGCTTAACTCATAGTGCACTTACACAATTAACTCTAAACGATGCTTGTATTGAATATTTAAATCAATATAAAGGCAAAGATCAAAGCCAAGCTCAAAGGCTAAGACATTGGCAAAATGAATTTGGTGAGAAACCTGTCGGTAAAGTCACTAAGTTTGATATACGAAAAACGTTAAAATCACTATCCTTAAATAACTATGCCCCTGCAACAGTTAACAGATATAAATCAAGCATTAGTGCGGTATTTTCGTATTTAGCTGAAGAATACGATACAGATCACAATCCAGCTCGTGAAGTTAAACAATTAAAAGAAGATAATGCTCGAACTCGTTTTTTAACCGATGCAGAAATATCCAAACTTTTACATTCAGCAAAAAAATCTAAATGGGATAGGCTTTATCTTTTAATATTGCTAGCGCTAACTACAGGGGCTAGAAGAACAGAAATGCTGTCTCTAAAATGGTCTGATATAGACTTTTTAAACCGTTCGGCGAGCCTAGATATTACAAAAAATGGACAAGCTAGAATTCTACCTCTAACTTTAGAAGTAGTAGATGAGCTAATGAAGTTTAGACAAGTCGGTTCTGGTTATGTATTTCCACATAAATCACATCTAAATAAGTATTACCGAAATTTTGATAAACATTGGCAGGCTTGTTTAAAAACAGCGTCGATAAACGATTTTAGATTCCATGATCTTCGCCATAGTGCAGCATCTTTGCTGGCGAAAAGTGGAGCGTCTCTTTTAGAAATATCTGAAGTATTAGGGCATAAATCTATCACTATGACGCAACGATATGCGCATTTATGTATAAAACATAAAGCGTCTTTAATTGATAATGTGATGGGAAGAATAGGAAATGAACTTTAGAAACTTAGCCATTTGGATGATCTATGACTGTGAGCAAGAGAAACAAGATTACAATGAATATTTTGCGACATTTATTTTAGAGTTTATATCTTTATCTTTACCCGATAAATTTAATGATACTTTAGAGATTTTAGAAAAATTAAAATTAGAGTTTCAAAAGTTAGTTGAAAGAAAAAGTAGAGTTAAAAAACGAGGAGCACCAAAAATTAGTGACCGAGTTTTTGAATATACTTGGGCACTGGCATATACAACAAGTATAAATTCCGCGGCTAAACAACTAGGTATGGATCGTCAGAGCATTAAATATAGAATTAATGAGCTAATTAGTCGCACAAATAATAATTATACCTACGACCAAATCATGAATAGAAATAATAACTTCATGTGGCTCAGCGCGAAGTCGATTCTAGCTCAAAAAGAAATGGCACCAGCTAAAATTTCCTTTAACTTTAAACTTACTGTACCTAATGAATAATTTAGTTATATTTTGTGCTGATATAGGCTCAATTAAAGCCAATAAATTTGGCTGGGCAGCCAAATATTTAAATAGTAATCAAACGCTAACGGGAACAGATATAGAAGTTTTTGTAGATGAAATATCTAAAGCACTTGATGATGAGTATAAAGTAGCCATTGGTTTTGAGTGTCCTTTATTCGTGCCGATACGAAGTAACCCTATATATGTTAACTCAGCTCGAAACGGCGAAGGAAATCGAAGTTGGAGTGCAGGTGCTGGAACTGGAGCACTAGCTACTGGGCTAGTAGAGGTTCTTTGGGTATTCAATAAGTTATCAGATATTAGAAGAACTGTATCATCAATAGAATTTGACTGGGACAAGTTTATTAATCATAAGGCATCAGATCTCATTTTTTTGTGGGAGGCCTTTGTTACAAATAGTGCAAAGGGAAATTCGCACACGGATGATGCAGTAATAGCAATCGATAAATTTGTGAGTGGCTTACCAAACGTAAATTCTATTAATGCAATTAAAGAGAAAGAAGTATTGTCATTAGCAGGTGCTGCTGCACTAAGAGCTGGTTTAACAAAAGATGCAGGTATCTTGGCTAAACCTTGCTTAGTTATAAAAGCGTAGTTTATCGAAGGAGGTGAAATGAGTCAGTTAGCCATAGGAAATATTGATATAAAAGAATCTGTAGAAGAGTTCTTTAAAGCCCATGACAACCCGTATGTCGAGTTTATTATAGATGACAAAGTTGACTTTGAAGCTATTCAGGGAATATTTAAGTTTATTAGTGACGAAGCTGTATTGAAATACACGCCCAATGTAAAAAAAATATTTAAAGCTTCTCAGTATGATTATGTAAATAGCCAGAACCTTTTAGACAGTGAGCTTTATATGGAGCTAGCAGAGCAAGATTTAGTTAATGATAGCTTTGATATGAAGTTACAAGATTCAAAGCTTAAAATTACTGAATTGAAATCTTTTATTGAACAGTACTCATCGAAATTAGACGAATCTTATATCGCAGAAATACAAGAATTACTTGATGGCTGTGATAGAGCTTTAGCGCTGATACCAAAAAAAGTAGTGATTAGTTGCATTGCAGGACTAATTTTAACCCAAATGGGTATTAATGACGGCCGCAAGCAGACTAAGTTGATATGGGGAGTTAGTTGTTCGGATGAGGAAGATCCGGTTCATGCATTGAATTATGGAAAAGAATTCACGCTAAAAAGTGCTATGAAATCAGGCTTAGGAATTAGGTATGATTGTAATTGTCAGATAAAGTTTATTAAAACGTCCGATGAAAATATAATTGTACTTAAGACATTAGATTCGCTTGTACCTAAAGCTGTTGAGAAAAATAAAAGCAAGCAAATGGCTAATAAAGTATCGACTAGTAAATCGAGTAATACAATAGTTATCATTGCAGGGTTGTTAATTTGCGTTGCTTTGATAATGGTATTGTTAAAAAACTCATAAAGATCAATTTTTCATATATTAAGGGCTCATTTTTGAGCCTTTTTTTGTGCCCATTAAAATAAATATTAATTTTTCCCCATGGGGGAAAAATGTTTTTAATATTTCCCCAATTTTAGAAAAAACAAAAATATATAAAGATTAAGTTGACCTGGACAAACCGCAATTACTAAGAGACTAATTGAAATGAAAGACTTAACTAAATATACAACCGATTTAAGCAACTGGGTTCCTAGTTGTGAGATCCATACTCAGTTCCCTCAATTTAAACCATCTCAACTTAAACACTTGTTTTGGAAACGTGAAGAACATGTTGGGCTAGCTAAATGCTGCAAATTAGTAGGAAAACGACTCTACGTCTGTGTACCTGTATTTGGACTGTGGCTAGCTGGCGAATTTACGACTGACAAATAAAACACATGCTATTTGCATTAATACGCAAAGGGGTTAATAAAAATCTAAACATATAGCTATGCATGGTTTGCATAGCAATTTAAAGAAAGTAAAGCACCGCTTAGTTTTGCAGACCAGAGCGATGCTTTAAAGGATTACTATATGAACTATACCAAAGATTTAAATGTGCCGGCAAATATTAATTTATATGAGCGTCGCATTGAATTAGAACAAGCGATATTGGGTTGCTTAATGATTGATAATGGAATTTTGCCGATAGTTAGAAAAGCAGTTAAACCAGAATGCTTTTATCATTCAAGTAATCGTAATATCTTCAAGGCAATTTGCAATGCAATCGATGAGGATATTGCCGTTGATCTAACTACGATAGAAACAGTACTAAATGATGCAGAGGTTATAGTTGATAATCCAATAGCTTATCTTGGCAGTATAATGAAACGAGTATATGTTGCTAATATCGAATCATATTCCAAATTACTATTTAAGTACTATGCTGACGAACGAAAGCGAACTGATTTACTGTGTGCCGCTGATGGCGATGAAAAAGCACTTAAAAGGATTAGGAGTGGATTTCATGACCAACTTGATTATCAGTCTGGCGGTATCAAATATGCAGCAAGCTTTGAAGGCTACGATGCCAAGGTAGATTACCTTATTAAAAAGGTGATCCCCGCTGATGCTTTTGGGATGCTTTATAGCGGTCCCGGTGAATTCAAATCATTTTTGGCTATATCATGGGCTTGCCATGTAGCTACTGGAATAAAATGGAATGGGCTAAAGGTTAATCAGTCTGGTGTTCTTTATATTGCTGGAGAAGGAGGTGTTGGTATACCCAGAAGAATCAAGGCATGGTCAGATCAATATTATCAAGGTAATGAAATTCCTAACCTATTTCGAATCAACCAAGCAGTGCATCTGGCTGATGGTGATCAATCATTTGAATTGCTCCAAGTTATAGAGCGAATCAAAATCGATACTGGCGTAGATATAAAATTTATTATTGTTGATACGTTGGCTAGATGTTTTGTAGGTGAGGAGAATAGCGCTACTCAAATGGGAGCATTTATTAGAGGGTGTGATCATGTAAAGCAAAAAACTGGTGCTACATTTTTAATTGTGCATCATACGGGTAAGGATGAAACTAAGGGCGCTAGAGGCAGTAGTTCATTAAAAGGTGCATGTGATTATGAATTTAAAATAAAGCGTCCTAATAAAGATTCTGGCGGTATGGCGATAAACCTATCCAACCCCAAAATGAAAGATGATGAAACTAACGAAACCGTTGGATTCACATTGACAAAATCTCATTTATATTTTGACGAAGAAGATGATGAAATCTCTAGCTTAGTTCTAAATGATAAAAGTCATGAACCTGTGCACGAAAATGAAATAGATGACTCTCTCACATCGAACCAGCGAATTATGATGAACACAATTAAATCCAATCTCGATGATAACGAGGAAGTATATTATAAAACAATACGAGAACAGCTTAAAAGCGATGATATTCCACACTCTATTTATCACAATGCAAAACGTCTAATAAATAATCTTTGTGAGAATGATTTTATAGAATACAACCATGAAACAGGGCGTATTAAACTCGCTAAAACTCATTGAGTACTCAATGAGTTTTAGTGAGTTGATGATTATTATCACTCAACTCATGCGTATAGGTATGAGTTGAGTGAGGAACTCTATTATTAAGAAAGAAATGTGCTAGTGACGAATCGGATATTAAATCATATGTAGCTAGTTGATATTTTAATGTTAATTATAAAATATGTGCATGTTGATGTGTAAAACCGAATGTACTGTCTAGTTCTTCGAGTTTTAGCTAGTAATTATCAGGTGAGAAAATGACGACCCAAAGAGATAATAAAGGTAGGTTGATAAAAGGCAGCAGTTTAAACCCTAAAGGGCGTCCCAAAAAAACGTCCAAGTCATTACCATTATCGTTAACGAAATCTGCAATAAAACAATTGGAAAGTGCTCTGAATAATGGAGAAGAGTGGGCTATCAAAGAAGTATTAAAACGTTCAATACCAACACTCAAGCCTATCGACAACTCAGAATTAGAAAGCCTTAAAACGGACCTAGCAAGACTTGAGTTAATTTCCTTACAAAATTCCATTCGAATATTAGAAAGTATTGGTGATGAATATGAGTAGTAAAAAACAAGAGCCTTTAACTTTAGAAATTTTTGGTTTTGTTTTTACGGAAGAGGAGCTTGATGAAATTATGAATGAAGTAGATATAGAACATCAAAAACGATTAGAACATGACCAAGCTCAATGGTATGCAGAGCATATTAATAAGGAAGTTGCATATAGTACATACGAAAGCGGCTACAACTATGAATCTAAAATTTATGAGATAGCGAGAGAAAAGTCGCATAAGGATGTGGAAATAATTAAAAAGCTTTTAGATGACTGGGGTTACTATGGTAAAGCTAAATTCTATATTGGTTTACCAATAGGCGATTACATGATGTTTAGTTATTTTTTAGAAGCTAGACAACCAAACGCTTCTTCCAAAGCCATTTTAAATAAGGCTATTAGCGGGGATTTGAATGGTGCATTGAGTGATTTAACAGCTAGCAATAAATCTATTAGAAAAGGGAGTCAAGATGAAAGATTTTGTAAACACCTAGGTAAGTTAAAAGTAAAGGGCGTGAAAAATTTAGATCCAATAAAATTGATTCGTGATTTAGCAATAGCAACTAGAAATAAAAGTGTATTGAACAAACTAAAAAATTACAGCTACTAATTCAGAATAGAGAAGGGGACTAAAACTTAAACTAAGCCTACGTACTTTAAGCCGTTCATAAATGCGTAGTGACCATTTATGACATTATACCTAAATACTTGATTCCAACCAGCCCACATTGCATTAACACGCTCGTTTGGTGTTCCATGGTGGTTAGGACTGTTAAAATTCTCATCTCCAATTTCGTAAAGAGAATTGGCTAAAGCTTTTATGTTAAAGCTTCTACCACCGGAAGCCTTTATTGCTAATAACCATCCTGCAACGAAATCACTATGTAACTCCTGCTGTTTTCCATCAACGTTGATGCCCATTTTAAATTGCTTTATATGAGCCCATTCATGTGCCATAATCCCTACAATTGCAGTGCTCCATTGAGCTATATTTTTCCCTCTTTTATTGACTTGATCCCATAATAAATTTTTACCAAATATCACAGTACCATCTCCTCCGCCTAACAACTTTTCTGGAGTGGCAAAAGCATTCGGAGAGCTACCATCATCAAAAAATGCAAACTTAGGATTTACTCCGATAAAATCGCGCATAACATTAGTTTCAAAACGCATCATTCTGTCTACGTCCGAATTACCAGAAGAGTTAACTATTTTAATCTGGTCTCTAAATTCTGATGATTCAGCACCCTTTAAGGCACACCCCACTTTTTTATTTAGAAAATCATTCGTTTTTGAGATAGTTGGCGATGGCCAGCTCGCATCTCCAATTAAAGAAGGATCAACATATTCTCCTTTATTAGATTTTCCGGTCACACCTTTTTGGGGCCATCCACTTTCACTGGCAAAGCATCTGTGACAAATAGCAGTACTAGCCAAGTAAGAATAAACCAGTTTTACAAAAATCCTTCTGTTCATACCAAGATCACTTATAATTAATTTTTCTTTGGTTCAAAATCAAACTTAAAAACCAATTCGTAAGAGTTTTTTCTTGTTGATAACTCATAACCGTATGCATTTACACTAATTTTATTTTTTGATTCTTTCTGAAAATTCTCTTCGATTGTCTTTTTATTCTTTTTATATTTTGAAATATTAAGTGTATAGTTTAGTTCTTCATTCCCCACTACACACATATCAATCATGCTACCAAAGTCATATAATGTTTCTTGTGCATTTTTTGCTGATCCAAAGAGCCATTTACAGCGGTACGACTTTTCAATTAAAGGTGCATTTTTTAACTCGTCAAAATTTTCATATTGACCTTCAACGTCTATTGAATATTTACATTCTTTCGCGTTTGGTAATTTGAATACTGTATCTCTTGATTGACTTGTTTTGTCTTTTCTTGAGCTACTCAATGAACGATAACTATACTCTTTTTCATTTATATATTTATTGCCATTTTCGTTTCCTAGTCCATTAAGTAAAGCATATTCATTATCGATTAGATTATTGAGAACAGTTTTAATTGGTCCGCAATAATTGCTGTCTATTTTTCTCTGTTGAGTCCATTGTTCTATATTATATTTAGAAGCATATTGCTTTGAACCAAAATTTATTTCTTTTTTAACAACAATTTCAGGGCTATACATTGATCTATACTTTCCCGAAATTATTGAAATAGCAGGAATGGTACGGCCATTGTTAGTGTTTTTTAAAAACTCCAAACTAGGTATGTATTTTTTATTTCTTAACAACACATATAAGTCATCGTCGCTTCGATCTTCGAATGTAAAGTTTTCACACTGATTTTTTGAAATACTAGATTTAATTTTTTGAATCTGTATATCAGTTAACATCGGGCAATCTATGTTTTGTCTAAAATTTATTAATTTAACCCCTAAAGGGTTATTGATATTAAGTTCACTTTCTATAGACAAATTACATTTAAGATCTATAGCTTTGAACTTAACTTCTTTATTCATTCTCTTATAGCCTTGACTGAAAAAATTTGTTGTTAACTTTTCTGATTCGTTAACTAACATGTCAAAATCTTTACAAACTCCATTACCGAATGAAACCTTGGTTATGAAAATAGTACAAAGAAAACAAAATTTTAATTTTGAACTCATACACATAATTCCTTTTAAATTTCAAAACTTTCTAATGAAAAATATAAAAAGTAGCTACCTCTGATATCTATAATTTTTACTCTAATAGAGTGATCTCTAGTTGTGCCTCTTTGGATGTATTCAATTCGTTCATAAGTAAAATCGAAATACTTCTCAGGCTCATCATTTGTATTGAGTTCGATGATATTTAGTGCTTGATTATTAATTGCTGCTCGCTCTGTCAGTTTGCCTTCAAAAACATCTTGAGCAAGAACTTCAAACTTTTTTCTAATAGAATAGCTTCCACGTCCAACATAGTTGTCTACGTCCCACACACCTTGAAAAGTACTTTTGCATTTTCCTATTGTTTGCATTAAATTAAAGTAACCGGCTACTGCTTGTTCGAAATTATCCCCGTAATCCCATTCACATTCGAATTCATTACTTTCTTTACTAATATCAATGAGGCATTCACTTGCACCTGGCAATATTATTTTTGAAATGTACTCCTTTGATGAACCATACCCGTAATGAGTTGATATCTTTGATAAATCTGTTTCGGTTTTAGAGCTGATTTTCTGAAAATTAGACCAAGAATCTTTAAGGATATGAGTTATATATTCACAACTATTTTGTTTTCCAGCACAGCTAAAGCTGATAAATAAAAATATAAAGGAGTATAGTCGAGTCATTTTCTAATTCCTTATTGAAAACAATCTTAATCCAAATACTACGTATTTTTAGACTTTCGGTTAGTTATGGTTGAAATTTATACAGTGAAGCTTAGTCAAGTTTGAATATATATCAAATTTAATGCTCGTTTCTATAAAACTACGATTAACAACCAGCATTACTGCAATAGACATTAAACGAACTTGTTTAATGTCTTACTAATGATGAATAAATTGCATCAATAATATGGACTGTTGTTAGTTTGGAGTTGGATTAGTTGAACTTTCGAAGGGCGACGGACAAACAATCCGACGTAGCTTTCAGCTATTATTGGGTAATTGAATGCATATGTGTAAATAAAAGTGCAATATTCTTGTTTACTCCCTAATTTTCTCATAAGCTCTATTTAATCATATTTAGAGCTTATCTCATGACCGATCAAATTCAGACGCTCCAAGAAGTTGCGGAGTATTTAAAGTTAACTGAAAAAACGGCGTACCGTTTAGTCGCTGAAGGCAAACTGCCAGGCTTTAAAGTTGGTGGTGCATGGCGTTTCAAACGCGAAGACCTTGAGGCTTGGATTGAAGCTCAAAAGAACAATAACTAGAGACTGTCAAATGAAATTAAAACTTACCCTATCGCGTCTTGAAAATCTTCTCCTTACAGCATGTGACGATCTACGTGGAAGTATGGACGCCACTGAATATAAAGAATATATTTTTGGTATGCTTTTTCTAAAACGGGCAAGCGATTTATTCGATCAACGAAGAGCTGAAATAAAAGCAGAAAAAGAAGCACAAGGGATGTCTGGTGATGATATTGAGATTGAACTCAATGACCCAGATAATTACGCAGGCAAGTATTTCTTTGTTCCACCACGAGCACGTTGGAATGAAGGTTGGGACGAAGAAGTCACCAAAGATGGTATCAGTATCATCGAACATCGCCCCGCTTTAAAACATACTAAAGAGAATGTAGGTACTACATTAAACAAAGCCTTAGAAGCAATTGAGGATGCAAACATAGAAGCACTGCAAGATGTACTTAAAGGTATTAATTTTAACCGTAAGATTGGTTCTCGAACATTAGACGACGACACTCTTGCCGATTTTGTACAGAACTTTGAAAAAATCCCACTTAAAGATGAAGATTTTGAATTCCCTGATTTGCTTGGTGCTGCTTATGAATGGTTGATAAAGCACTTCGCTGATTCCGCAGGAAAAAAAGCAGGTGAATTCTACACTCCAGCTGAGGTTGTTCGTCTTTGCGTTGAAATATGTGACCCCCAAGAAGGAATGAGAGTTTACGATCCTACAGTTGGTTCTGGTGGTATGCTGATTCAAATGCGAGATTACTTACGAGAAAACGGTTCAGACTCTGAAGAATTAGAACTATACGGGCAAGAGAAAATTGGAACGACTTGGTCAATTTGCAAAATGAACATGCTATTACATGGAATTTCACATGCAGATATTCGTCAGGAAGATACATTAAGGAAGCCGCAACACTTTGACGAAGATAATGAATTAAAACGATTTCATCGCGTCGTAGCCAATCCACCGTTTAGTCAAAATTATATTAAGAAAGATATAGAAAATCCTGGACGCTTCAATGTTTGGTTACCTGAAAAGGGAAAAAAGGCAGACTTAATGTTTGTTCAGCATATGCTTTCTGTACTCAAGCATGATGGGCGATTAGCAACAGTTATGCCACATGGCGTGTTATTCAGAGGTGCTGAAGAGCGCGATGCTCGCAAGCATTTTATTACTAATGGCTATTTAGAAGCAATTATTGGATTACCTGGTAACTTATTTTATGGTACTGGTATTCCTGCATGTATTTTAGTTATGAATAAAGCGGGAGCCGCGAGTCGTGATCATATTTTATTTATTAATGCAGACCGCGAATTTCGAGAAGGAAAAGCACAGAATCATTTGCGACCTGAAGATATTGATAAAATCATCCATGCTTATCGTTCAAATAGTAATATCCATGCTTACGCGCGACTTGTACCTCATACTGAGATTGCTCAAGAAGACTATAACTGTAATATTCGCCGTTACGTAGATAATGCTCCTGCACCTGAACCACATGATGTAAGTGCTCATTTGAGTGGAGGTATTCCAATTACGGAGATTAATAACTTAGAACACTATTGGATGAATTATCCACAAATACGTGATGATGCATTTATACCGAGAGATGACATGTATGTCGATTTAGCGCCAGTTATTGCAGACAAGAGTAGCATCACTGGCTTCGTAACAACTCACCAAAGTGTCATCTCACGGCATGAACAATTAATTCAACAAATTAAATTATGGTGGAAATCCAATTTACCCATCGTTGAAGCATTGGCCCCTGATCCTGAAAACCAAAACGACAGGCATGGTAACAATGTTTATGTTATGCGCAGCCAGTTGCTTGCCAGTATTGAAAAAGAATTAGCAGACCAAGATTTATTAACCTCATCACAAGTACGGGGTGCTTTTGCCAATTATGTTGATGGACTCAAAGCTGATTTTAAATCTATCGCAGCAAGTGGTTGGGGCTCAGAATTGATTCCAGAGCAAGATATATTACAGAGTCAATTTCCGGAGGTATTGAAAGAGCTTGAACAATCTCAAAAACGACTAGCTGAATTACAAACCCTTTTTTCAGCTGCAAACGAAGAAGACTTTGAGGATTCAGAAGATACAGGCGTTATGCCTTCTGATGAAGTAAAAGCTATGAAGGCAGAATTAAAGGAATTAAATGCAGAATGGAAAATCCACCTTAAAAGGTTAAAAGCGTTAATTACAAATACCTTTATCGAAATTCAAACAGCCAATTCTTTGCCTCAAGGGGCCAAAAAAGCTTTTTATTGTGTAGAAGGACTTGGACAAAAAGATCCTCAGTTTGAAAATGGCCATCGCATTGTTAATTTAGCGACCCAAATACAGTTTGAATCAGAATATTTGAATCCTATACTGGAATGTATAAAACAAGGGAAACTAGCCCTTGAGCGAAGTCAGGTAATTGATTTGACTCTTTCACGTCAAAAATTGCTAGAAGATGAAGTAAAAAGCATTAACGCGAGTATTAAAAAAATTGAAGAAAAACGCGATGACTTGGTTGAAAGTGCTCGAAGAAAAATTTCTGATGACGAAGCTCGTATTGTAATCATTAATCGGTTAGAAAACACTTTAATAAATACATACAAAAAATACTTTTTAGCTGACCAACGCGCATGTGTACAAGCTATTGAAAATTTGTGGTCAAAATATGCTTTAACAGCAAAGTTCATTGAGGATGAACGTGATTTAGCAACGGAGCAACTGCAAGCATTCTTAACGGAGTTAGGTTATGAATAAAGGTTGGACTAAGCGTAAAGTTAAAGATTTGATATCACACCATATGTCAGGGCCAAGTCCTACTTGTGAAGAAAGACAGATGGCAAGTCATAGTGAATGGGGACTTCTTAAAACTACTGCTGTTGTTTGGAATGGATGGAATCCTAACGCTCATAAAGTACCTCCTAAAATTTTTTGGAACGATAAATCGATCCAAGTTAAGGATAAAGATGTATTAATCACAAAGGCAGGACCAAGAAGCCGTGTGGGGGTTGTCGTTTATGTAGACGAAACTCCGCCACATTTAATGGTAAGTGGTAAAATGATAGGACTTCGTCCTGATCAGAGACTTGTTGATTATAGAGTGTTAGCGGCTGCACTTTCTTCTGAGAAAGTCCAGAGATATATTGATTCTCTGACAACAGGAATGGCTGAGTCTCAACTTAATTTTACAAATCAGGTATTGCTAAATACCGAAGTTGAACTCCCTCCAATAGATCAACATGAAAAGTTTGGTACATTCATTGAGCAAATCGACAAACAAATAAAATCAACTCAATCATTGATAATTAAATATCAAAATATTCAAACAGGAATAATGCAAGATTTACTTTCAAGAGGAATAGATTCTTCTTTGAAATTACGACCAGATATTAAAGTTGCCCCAGATCTTTATCAAAAAACGTCATTTACATGGCTGCCAAAATGTTGGCATAAAACGACTCTTGGTGATATTACTCAGGATAATCATCCTATTTGTTACGGCTTAGTTCAGCCTGGTGCTCATGACTGGGGTGGCGTTCCGATTATCGCAATACATAACTTGAAAGGAAATTACGATAAATTACATCGTTCATCTCACTCGATTGAAAAAAAATATGTGAGGAGCCGAATAAAAGAAGGGGATGTTTTACTTTCAGTTAAAGCTACAGTTGGGCGAGTTGACGTTGCCCCAAAAGGCTTTGTAGGAAACGTCAGTAGAGATGTTGCTAAAATAAGGCCTATTGAAGGTGTTCGAAGTAAATTTTTGAAGTATTTAATTCAAAGTGAATATATGCAAAAAGAGTTAATGAAAATAGTAGTTGGCTCTACAAGGATGGAACTCTCAATAAACAGGTTAAAAGAAGTACCAATATACATTCCATCCACTGAAGAACAAAAATTGATAGAGAGTAGAATCGATTCGATAACCAGGATAATTCACATTGAAGAAGAAAAGCTTGTAAAATTCAGGAAAATTAAAATTGGACTTATGAGTGAACTTTTTCCTTATGAAGAGATAAGTAATGTCTGAATATACGGAAGTTGAGCAGCCATTCCTTCAGCAATTAGCTGAGCTTGATTGGACGAGTATAGATCAAGGCGAAGGTATACCTCAAGACCCAAAGAAAAGCTTGCGCTATAACTTTCGTCAATGGTTATTACCTGACGTCTTTTCTAAAGCAGTTTCAACCATTAATACAACCAGTTCAGGCAAATCTTGGTTAACCGATAAACAGATACAAGACCTACAAGATCAGATATCTCGCCAACCAAATAGAACTTTACTTGAAGCGAATGAAGCGATTCAAAAATTGCTCTTTAAATCTCAGGTAGATGTTAATGAGGTGACGGGCGAACAAGATCCGATAGTTAAGTTGATTGATTTTATTAACCCTGAAAAAAACACCTTTCATGCAATTAATCAATTTCGTATTGATACCCCTGGTTGTGTAAAACAATTCATCATTCCTGATATCGTTTTGTTTGTTAATGGCATTCCACTAATTGTGGTTGAATGCAAAAAAGGTGGACCAACTTGCGCCAACCCTATGGCAGAAGCCTTTGAACAGCTTCAGCGCTATATGAATAAGCGTAAAGCGACACATGAACATGGTTTAAAAGAAGGTGAACCCAAGTTATTTCACACTTCAATGATGCTTATACGCACTAGCGGTGTCGAAGCTGACTACGGCACTATCACATCAGGTGATGAACATTACTACCCGTGGAAAGCTCAATGGCCACAAAAAGACGAAGTTGCTGAGGGATGGAATCAGCAACAACAGCTTATTAATAGCATGCTCAACAAAACGAACCTGCTGAACATGCTAAGAACTTGTTCAGTGTTTATGGATACTGACGGTGGTCCACGTATTAAAGTGGTTTGTCGTTATCAGCAATTTAGAGCTGCTAACAAAATTATTGGTCGTTTGCGGGATGGTAAAACAGTTGAAGATAAAAGTGGCGTTGTTTGGCATACCCAAGGTTCAGGTAAAAGCTTAACTATGGTATTTGTTGCTCGTATGCTTCGAGCTTCACGTGACTTAAACGATTATAAAATATTACTCATAAATGACCGAGTAGATCTTGAAGATCAGTTAGCGGTTACCGCAACGATTATTGGTGGTCGTGTAAATACCATAGACAGTAATAAAACATTACGCGAGCACCTTTCAACTGATAGTTCTGACATTAATATGGTAATGGTACACAAATTTCAGTTGCGAGATGAAACCTTGCCTAATTCTGTGGCAGAGGCTTTAGGCACGTATCAAGCAATACCCACGAAACAATCATTTGGTGTTGTAAATAATTCATCGCGTATTGTTTTAATGATTGATGAGGCTCATCGTACTCAAGGTTCAGATCTAGGCGATAATATATTTGAAGCCTTTCCTAACGCCGCCCGTATTGCGTTTACCGGTACGCCGCTAATCACAGAGCGCCATGGTTCAAAGAAAACCCATAAACGCTTTGGCTCATACATTGATGAATATAAGTTAATGGATGCAGTTAAAGATGGCACAACTTTGCAAATTTTATATGAAGGCCGTACCTCTGATGATGCTTTAAATGATAAGCACGGCTTTGAAACACGTTTTGAAAACCTGTTTAAAGATCGTACTGATGAAGAGTTATTAGCCATTAAGAAAAAGTATGGTGCAACGGGTGATATTCAGGAAGCCGAAAACCGAATAAATGCTATTGCTAAGGATATAGTTAAACATTACTTAGAGCATATTTATCCTAATCAATTTAAAGCACAAGTCGTATGTTTTTCAAAGCTAGCGGCTATTCGATATCAAGAAGCAATTCATGCAGCATTAAAAGCACATGTTGAGAAATTAAAAGCTGAAACTACACCAGACCTTGAACAAATTAAACGAGTTGAATTTTTAAAGGCCGCTGTTGTTATTTCTGGTGACGGTACTAATGAGGCCGCTTATATAACGAGTGCTAGAAAACAAGCACGCGAATGGAATGCTGTAGATAACTTTTGTAAATCGTTTGATATGAAAGACCCTGATAAAGCTAATACAGGGATAGCATTCTTAATAGTTTGTGACATGTTGCTTACGGGTTTCGATGCTCCTATCGAACAAGTGATGTATATCGACAAAAAACTCAGTGAACATACATTGCTGCAAGCAATAGCTCGTACAAACCGAGTTAAGAAAGGAAAGAGTCGAGGCTATGTTGTTGACTACATAGGTTTAACAGAAAACCTAACCGATGCTTTAACATTGTATGCTGCGGCAGATGAGCAACAGGAGCTGACAGATAGTTTAAAAAGTATTACTTCTGAAATGCCTGTTTTGGAAGAGAGATACCAACGCATTTTACAATTATTTGCTCAGCATAAAGTACAAGAAGTACGTGAGTTTATTGAAGGCGAATTACCCAATATTGAAGCTGATGCTGCGGTAGTTCATGAAGCTGTTAAATTACTTAAAGACGAAAAAATACGTGCTGATTTCGATGTTTATTTGAAAAAATTCTTAATGAGTTTAGACATTATTTTACCTCACCAAGTTGCGCATAAATATCGTGTCCCAGCTAAACGTTTAGGTTACATATTGCGTGTAACTAAAGAGCGTTATAAAGATACTAGCCTTAATTTAGGTGATGCAGGTGCTAAGGTAAAAGACCTAATCAATGAGCATTTAGTGAACTTAGGCATTAACCCAAAGGTTGATCCTGTTGAGTTGTTTTCTGAAAGCTTTATTGAAAACCTTAATAAAAACTCTGGGGGCAATGCTGAAGCTAAAGCTAGTGAGATGGAACATGCTATTCGTAAGCACTGTACTATTCATCATGAAGAAGACCCTGGCTTTTATAAGAGTCTTTCGGAGAAAGTTGAGAACTTGATAGACCAATATCAAGATCAGTGGGAAAAGCTTGCTGAAGAGCTTGAGAAGTTGCGCACTGAGGCTATGGAAGGTCGTAAGCAAGGCGAAGAAGGTATGAGCAAAGAAGCAACTACCTTTTATGAGCATATTGCCAATGAAGCCTTTGAAGGTGGCAAGGTGCCTTCTGACTCTAAAGCTAAAATGAAAGTATTGATGGAGGCTATTGTTGATACATTGCAAACAAGCATTGGTAGCATCGACTTTTGGAACAATCCCAATAAACAAAAGAAAACACGTAGTGAAATAAAAACAGCATTAACGCTAACGGGTATTCAAGAGCTTAAACACAATCGAGAACGGGTTGCTATTGAGATCATGAAGTTGGCCAAGAATAGACATGATGCTTTAATTAAAGGTCCCAATGGAGGTAATGAATTATGAACGCTAGAAGAGTTCGAGATATTGATTATCAATTAATGCCTGGTGCAGACAGAAAAACTACTGATATTGTTATTGAGCGTAATGGCGTTGTCGCTGTTCGTCCACCTAATAATTACACTCCCCAGCAAGTTGATGCAGTTGTTGAAAGTAAGCGCATGTGGATTTATAGAAACTTAGCCGAGTGGCGTGATTTAAATGCTACAGCTGTTGTACGCGAATGGGTTAATGGTGAGACATTCCTTTATCTAGGTCGTTCTTATCGTCTGTCATTAATCGCTGAACAGAAAGAGTCATTAAAGCTCAAAGAAGGCCGTTTTTGTTTAAATCGAAAGTTGATTGATAAAGGTGGAACTGAAGCCGCGCAAAAAGCGTTTGAAGCTTATTACTCAGATAAAGGCATAAAACGTATTAGTGAGCGGGTTAAATACTATGCGCCTAAGGTGGGCGTCACAGCATCATCAATTAAAGTAAAAGATATGAGCTTTCGCTGGGCTAGTTGTAGTAAGTTAGGTGCTCTAAATTTTCATTGGAAGTGCATAATGGCACCACCAAAGATTATAGACTACATCATTGTTCATGAACTATGCCACATGCATCATCGTAATCATTCTGATGCTTTTTGGAATGAAGTGGATAAGGTAATGCCTGACTATCGTGAGCGTAAAGAGTGGTTAAGGAAGAATGGCGCAGGTCTGAGCTTGTAGCCTAAGCCTGTTACGCTGTTAGTTGTACAAAAGGAATTTAAATGAGAGAAATATCACGGAGTCAGTTTAACGCATACTGCTATGCCAGACAGCCTCACGTCAGGGTTATAAGTAATGAAATAAAGTGGTATGAAGCTGGAAACAAAAAAGTACTTGCCACACTTATTTTAGATAAAGCAGATCAAGATTATAATTTTGTTATCTTGGTTAGAGATGCCCGAAAGCTTTTTCGCGCTTGGAATATATCCTGTAATCACCCGACTATAGAAGATGCGGAGCAAAAGCTTGTTCAAGAGATGGCGCTTCTTGTTAACGACGGCAATGATGTATATGAACAGGGAGATGAAACTACTCCACCTCATGATATTTTGGCATCAGTTGTGTCACAGGATAAACAGCACGAATACTTCAAAGTACTTGCCAATGAGCAACGAATGGAAGCAGCGCGTAATTTAATCATTGAAGCTGTATATAGTTATGTTGATGTGGATGGTAATTACATTAAAGAATTTCAAACCCATGGTTTTGACGCTCGACTATGGGAGCTCTTCCTATATATATTTTTGTACGATGCTGGGTTTGAATTTAATCAAGATTACAACGCTCCAGATTATTTAGTGTCTTATTTTGGTAAGGAAGTTTGCGTAGAAGCCGTTACCGTTAACCCAAGCAGAAATCCAGATAGGCCTGATCCTCCACCTCCTCAGACTAATGAGGAAATGCAGGAATTGTGTAATGACTATATGCCTATAAAATTCGGCAGTAGTTTATATTCGAAACTTCAGAAAAAATATTGGGAAAAGCCACATGTTCAGGGTAAGCCCCTAATCATCGCAATTCATGATTATCATATGCCTGGCTCAATGACCTGGTCTAGAAACGCGCTCGTTGAATACTTATATGGGACTAGAGCAAGAGTTAGAGAAGAAGACGGGCAGAAAACTGCATATGAGGAAGTGATCTCACAACACACATGGCAAGGGAAAACGATACCTTCAAATTTCTTCAATACAGAGAATGCTGAAAATATTAGCGCTGTATTGTTTACGAATACAGCCACTATTACGAAATTTAATCGTATGGGGAAATTGGCCGGATTGGGCGGAGATAATATTAAAATGATGCGCTTTGGTATGAAATTACATCCTGATCCAGAGTCCCTTGTACCTCTTCAGTTTACAACTGATGTAGATGACCCTGATTATGAGGAGGATTGGTCTGAAAGCGTCATCATGTACCATAACCCTAATGCCTTGCACCCAGTCGATATAAATTGTTTCAATACAATAAATCATTTATGGATAGATAAAAATTCTGGAAGTTTAGTCGGTATTCAGCGCGATGGTGATATTTTGAATTCGATAACACATGTTCTACAAGTCACTGATTCAGTAACTTGAGAAATAAATTTTAAAAATGTGTGCAATGATGTGCAAACCTGTATTCATTCGCTTTGATTTAGTTAAACTCGATTTGCTTGAAAACTATGTCTTTAGGCGGTACTATGCCGCTTTAAACCGTAGTTTTCAGATTCAAAATCCGTTGCCTCACGGCGTGGCGGTTCGAGTCCGCCCACCGGTACCATTTCTTACTCCTCACCACGAGTAAGAAAACATTAAACCAGCTTATTAGCTGGTTTTTTTGTGCTTCT
Source organism: Thalassotalea crassostreae (assembly GCF_001831495.1). NCBI lineage: Bacteria > Pseudomonadati > Pseudomonadota > Gammaproteobacteria > Alteromonadales > Colwelliaceae > Thalassotalea > Thalassotalea crassostreae. The sequence continues at coordinate 3,151,706 of NZ_CP017689.1, read as the reverse complement.
AATTCGGGGTTACAAATTAATACAAATAAGGACAGATAATAACCAGTCGAGAAGTTAAGTTATATATATAGACAACTTAATTGGAAAAAAAATGGCTGATAATATTTTGAACGCATTTAAATCTGGCGTACCAGTGAAATTTAAACCAATGAACATGACTGAATTTTCAGAGCTTTTAAAACAATTAAGAGCACAGGAGTCGCACTAATCTAGATATTTCAATTTTGAAATTCTAAATACCCCCTATCTTATAAACCGGCATTTGCTGGTTTTTTTGTTTAAGTCGTCAGAAGAACTAAATTAATCAACTAGCTGAAGTATTCAACATGGCTATTCGCTTTTTCCTTTGATAAGTTATTAATGTTTAAACGTTTAGCTAACGAATTTCGAAAATTTTCTACGTACAGAGGATAATAGATATGGTTGCACGATTTAATTATAAATGTGATGCCTGTGGTCATTCTGCATTTTCGGCGAGTGGCTTTGCGAATGATATGCCAATAGGACTTAGCGAAGATGAATGGAAATTTCAATTAGTGTTCGTCTGTAAAAATTGCTCTCAAGAGGTCACTAATGTGATCAGTAAAGCGAATGGTAAAATTGCCTTGAAAATGAAATTAGATACTTAGATTCAGGAACTTAAATCTAGGTACTAGGATTAAGTCTTGATTTAAAACTGACTAAATACCTTAAAAATATACAAGTAGTCACGTTAGGGTAGAAACAATGAGAAAATAATAGTCGGATTAGATATTTTAATATTTAGTTTTGTTGGTGTGAGCTATATACAGTTGCTTGAGCCACGTGACTTTGCTAAAAAATTGAACGCTGTGATAAATATTTTTCACTATTACCCTGTACAGGTTATCTTTTCCACTAATCTAAAGTCGTAGATTCTTACACCACGGTAAACGACAGAAAGAAAATCGAAGCAATGCTAAAAAATTGTTATATTGATGAGTCCATAGCGACATTAGTCGATGTACATAATGAATTTAAAGCCTATGTTGTCACCTTAGAATATGAGATATATGTCACCACTGCGGAGTATCAGCAAAATTGATGAATAATATAAAACAATTAGTAAAAGTGCTTTTCATTGTGTCGTTGTCTTCGGTTGCGCTGATTTCATCTGTTAACGCCAAAGACAATGTTGTTGATAAGTTTGATGATTGCACTTTAGGACTGGAAAAGTATAAACAAAAACTTCAGACATCAAACAAGGCTGAAACCAATAAATTCGGGACTTTAATTGCCGAGTCTACGCACCCGAAATTAGCGGGTTCTGGTTTTAATCACATCTTCCAAGGTTGGGCTAACGATGTTGAACCTGATCTTCTCATATTGGAAACAGCAGTCATTAAAGAAGGTAATAAAGACTACTTTATGCGCGTAGTTTATCCTCAAAACCTGCGTGAACAAGTAGTACAAGAAACTAATCTTCTGGCGGAAATTTTAATACTCAATATTGACTCAAAAAAACAAACTATTAATGAAGAACTGTTGTTTGGCGATTGTATGCTCGAGTCCCTCAATGTTTCATATAAAATGACTGAAGATAGTATTCTTTTTCTAGAACATAGGTATCAAACAGAACAGCAATAAAATCTAGAGTTTTGCAGTGCACAGTTTAAAGTATGTATTGCTTATGCATTTTCAACTCGTTTTATTTGCTTTTCCACATCACTTAAGTGACCTGTTTTGAGCCAAATTTTTGCGCCTTCTTTACCTGCTTTAAGTTTTAACTTTTGACCTATCGGAATTCTCGCCCAGCTATGCAAACCTAATTGATCTTGCTGTTCGGTGATGTCGCCGGCGAGTACAAATAGCTCTGCACCGCCCCCAGCTTTGAACTCAAGCTCAGCGTAGGCATCAAAATGGAGTAGTGATACCTCTTCGATATGATCTTTGAATAATGGCGTTGTATAAACACCAGTTGCGTTCGGGATTGCAACTTTTGCCATAGCATTCATTTGCAAGCGAACATGGGTTCTATCTTCGGGCTGAAATTGCCAAAGTTTAACTAAAATAATACAACCGTTATCCGACCTTGGAGTGTGGCTTGATTGCGGAGGATTTCGAATATAAGAGCCAACAGGAAAGTCACCATGTTCATCCTGAAATATGCCTTCAAGCACGATAAACTCTTCGCCACCAGTATGTACATGCGGTGAAAAATTGCTACCTGGCGCATAACGAACAATGCTTGTTGCTCTTGCAACTTCGCCGCCAACACGATCCAATATTCTTCTATCAACACCGGGCATTGGTGAGGGCACCCAAGGTACAGTATTAGTGTGTACTATTTCTCGATTATTAAATTCTGCAGCTACTTTCATTGTTAGTTCCATGATTTATATTAAGTTCGAACGTCGTATTTAGTATTGGTTAACTCAGTTTAGTTTAATTTGTTCAATAACTTTGCTTACTGCACAAACTGCGCCTTCTAAATAACCTGCATCGATATCAGAAAATTCACTACCCGCTAAATATAAATTTTTACTTCTAAGCTCTTTTTCATGGTTTTCTATAGCAAAATTTGGGTGTTGTGCAGGCTCTTTAATATCGAGTTCTGATGTTGAATATCCGTCTGTAGCCCAATCTTTTAGAAAAGTAGATTCTGTTCGTGTTGCTTGCTCACCGTAAATCTTATGCAATTGTGCTAAACAAGCTTGCTCTATTTGTTCGTCGGAAAATTGTGCTCGGTAGTTCGCAGGGAGCCCAATAAAACCAAACAACGCATAAGGTGGAACATCATCGGCACTAGCGTCATGCATTTCTTGCATCGGCCCTTGTTGACTGAATAGTTGTCCTGAAAGGCCTTGTTCGCGCCAGAATGGATGCTTATAAGTGGCGATAAATTTCGCTTGTGCCGCCATCCATGTTGGTACTTGTTCTAGTGCGCTAAATAGTTCTTTTGAAGCCCATTCTTGAGCGTTCAAATGCTTTGTTATCATTCTTGGTGGTAATGCCAAAATGAGATTTTTAGTTTCAATATTAAGTTCTTTGTTATGATGCATAAAGGTGATATGCCATTTTCCATCCCTTCTAGTGGCATTTGTAACTACAGACTGATTTTTTATTTTGCCGGCGTCTAAACACTGAATAAGATTTTCTATGATTTGTGTCATACCTCCTTGCACGCGATAACTTTCCATAGCACCAGCACCTTCAGTTTTGAATATTCCTTGTTCACCTTGTTTTTCAAACAACGCTGGACCTTGGGTGTATTGATTAAAGTAGGGGATATTCATTTGCTTTAACAACTGCTGAATGTGTCGTTGATGTGGAAAAATCCAAGTGGGTCCTAAGTCATGATAATGATTCTTTTTTTGACTTTGACATTGGTTTTGACTGGTTTCTTTATCTTCAATCCCAAAAATTCGGCCGCCAAGTTCAGCTTTCGCTTCTAACAGAGAATAGGGTAATCCAATCTGTTCTAGCTGACTCGCACATAACAAGCCTGAGATACCTCCACCGATAATCAAGTTTTCAACGTACATCTAGTTTCCATAATAAAGTTTTGGGTTTAGCTATTTATCGTCATAGTTTAAGCGTTAGATAAAACGTTAGCTAAACATTAGTCAAGAATGTATAACGAAATCATTATATATGTCTTAATAACATCTTAAAGTTAAAGTTTGTTACTCCTATACCTTTGATTAGCGGCGATACATTCTTCTAATCACTAAGATGAACTGGTATTCTCAATAATATCATTAGTTTGGAGTATGCTATGCATCAATTTAAAAAGCTCACGTTAATCCCTATTATCTTCTTTGGGGTAGTTAGTCTTTCGGCTACGGCCAATAATGAGATGAGCAATGGTCCAGTGTTTAAAGATTATGGTCCAAATTTTATTGTTGAAGGCGGGTTATCAAATCCTAAAACACAAAAATTTAAAGTCGCTTTTGATATTGCCGAGCAGGGGAGCAAGAACAAGGTTAATCGCCGTATTGAATCATTAGCTCGGTTTATAAACATGCATGTGCGTGCAGGCGTACCACAAAAAAATATAGAATTAGCGCTGGTTATTCATGGTAAAGCTGGCTTTGATATTCTCAATGATAAAGCATATCAAGCTAAATATTCGAGTCCAAATCCGAACACCGAGTTGCTAAATTTATTAGCGGAAAATAATGTAAAAATAGTGCTCTGCGGACAATCAGCGGCTTACATGAAAATATCGCAATCTGATATTAATAATAATGTGAAAATCGCGCTTTCAGCAATGACTGCACACGCTATTTTACAGCAGCAAGGATATTCATTAAATCCTTTCTAGAACAAATGATTATTGTTTATTTGCTGGCTGAAAAATAAACAGAGTTTGGCGAAAAATTAATAAAATGTGATCCCTTTCAAAATCATCCTCGTAGAAAACACTGCAACGTAATTTCAGAGAGGATAAAAAAATGAAAGGGATCAATAAGATTATATTACCCTTAATGATGGCTTCTGTCATCACCGCATGTGGCAGCGATAGCGATAACGATATTAGTGATGACGTCGTACAAGGTGCTGCTATGGACACCACCATTGTTGATGCAGCAGTAGATAATGGTAATTTTACAACGCTAGTCGCGGCGTTAGAAGCAACAGGGCTTGATGCCGTGCTTGATGATCCCGACAGTACATATACTGTTTTCGCACCCACAGATGCAGCATTTGCATTGTTAGGTGATGAAGCAATTAACAATCTTCTTGATGATCCTGATAAATTATCAGACATCCTGTTATACCATGTTATTCCTGGTGAAGTACCTGCATCGGCTGCTATTTCAAGCGCTGGTTCAACTGTTCAAACAGCGAATGAAGATTTTATTGGTTTGTCGTTAGATGGCGATTCACTATTGGTTAATACCGTGACGGTGACCGCCACGGACATCATGACCGACAATGGTATCATTCACGTAATTGATGCGGTATTAATTCCACCAGAAGATATGGTGGAGCCTACAGCAAATATTGTTGATACTGCTGTAGCTGCCGGTAGCTTTACTACGCTTGTAGCTGCATTGCAGGCGACAGGTTTAGATGCCGTTTTATCGGATGAAAGCGCTACATATACTGTTTTCGCACCGACAGATGATGCATTTGCATTGATAGGTGATGAGACAATCGACACACTTCTTGCTAATACCGACGTACTATCAGATATATTATTGCAACACGTAGTAAGCGGTGCAGCGGTAAATTCAATCACGGCTTATTCACTCAATGGTACCATGGTAGATACAGCTTCTCCTGCGAAAGTAAACCTTAAAATAAACAGCGTTACTGACATGCTAATGTTCGGTGGAGCAAATATTGTAATGAAGGATATCTACACCACCAATGGTGTAATTCATGTTATTGATGCAGTCGTCATTGGCGATGTTGATGTACCAGCCCCTGCAATGAGTCTTGTCGATGTAGCCGTTGATAATGGAAACTTCACGGTACTTGCCACTGCGCTTCAAGCCACTGGTTTAGACCAAGTATTAGCAGACCTTGATACAGATTATACTGTCTTTGCTCCAACGGATGCTGCGTTTGCTAAATTGCCTGAAGGCGAAGTTGAGAGACTATTAAATGATGCTGAAGCTTTATCGAATATTCTTCTTTACCACGTTTTATCAGGTGAAGTAATGTCAGATGGTGCGATTAGTGTTGCGCAATCTATGGATAATCAAGTGACTATGGCTAATGGCGATAAAGTAGCCCTTTCTTTCGCTGATTCAATGCTGTTCGTTAATGGTGCTAAAATTTCTGCGGCAGACGTAATGGCTGACAATGGTGTTATTCACGTCATTGATAATGTAATTTTACCTCCTGAGATGAAAGACATGCCTGATATGAGCATTGTTGAAGTGGCTTTAGCAGACGAAAACTTCTCAACCTTAGTTGCTGCATTAACTGCTGCCAACTTAGTTGACACCTTGGCTAATGAAGAAGCAACTTTTACTGTGTTTGCTCCAACTAATGATGCATTCGCAAAAATCGATGCAGATGTATTAGACCAAATCTTAGGTGACACAGACGCGCTTTCAGCCTTGTTACTACAACATGTTGTCGCGGGTGCCGAGATTGACTCAGTTTCAGCATACGCTGAAAATGGAAAAATGTTACCCACCGTTTCGGAAGCGAAAATTGACGTGATGATCGATGCTGATACCGGTATGTTAATGATTGGTGGTGCTAATGTAGTAAAGAAAGATATTTATACAACTAACGGTGTAATTCATGTAATCGACACTGTTATCGTTGGTGACTTAGATATTCCTGAACCACGAATGAGCCTGGTAGATGTTGCCGTTGCCAATGGTAACTTCACTACTTTGGTTGCAGCGCTTAAAGCAACTGGCCTAGATATGGTGCTTGACGACTTAGATACAGATTACACCGTATTTGCACCTACAGATGCTGCTTTTGCAAAACTACCTGAAGGTAAAGTTGATGAGCTTCTAGCTGATATCCCTGCATTAACAGATATTCTTTTATATCATGTTCTTGCTAACGAAGTAATGGCTAGCGATGCAATCACTACCGCTCAATCTATATCAAATACTGTAATGACGGCAAACGGTGATAAGGTAGCGCTGTCATATATGGATCCATCTTTGTACGTAAACAACGCAATGGTAACCGCAGCCGACGTTGGTGCAGATAATGGTGTTATACATGTTGTCGATACCGTAATTATGCCGCCAAAAATGAAAGGTATGCCAACTGACAGCATTGCTGACATCGCAGTTGCAACAGATGAACTATCAACTCTCGTAACAGCTCTTGCCGCTGCTAATTTAGTCGAGACGTTAGATAATGATGATGCAATGTTTACGGTATTTGCGCCAACCAACGCTGCATTTGCTGCCATTGATCCGCAAGCGCTAGCAGACTTACTTGAAGATACTGATGCTCTAACAAGCGTGTTATTAACTCACGTTGTTGCTGATGCAGAAATTGACTCAGTATCTGCTTATGCTGCTAACGGTGAAGATGTAACGACAGTAAATAATAAGAAAGTATCTGTTGCTATAGATTCGGATACTCGATTGCTTACCATCGGCGGCGCGAATGTGGTTATTAAAGATATATACGCAACCAATGGTGTCGTTCATGTGATCGATACAGTGATTCTGAACTAACTATCGAGCTTCCTTTGCATTCTTCGATGCCATACTCGAAGGTGTTAGCCTCTAGCGATTGCTAGAGGCTTTTTTATTAATTTCGTCTATTCGCGACTAACAAAGTGATCAATAACAACAGTTATTTCGTATTAGATACAAACAACTGACTAAGAAGTATTATGCAGATCCCAATTTTTCCATTACCGATCTTTCTTTTACCTGGTGGTGTAACAAGGCTTAGAATATTCGAGCAACGTTACATCAATATGATAAAAAATTGTCAGCAAACAAAAGGTTTTGCTATTTCAATTAATCAAAGCACCAAGAAGCAACATTGGGCTAGCTGGGTCGAACTCATTGATTTTGAGTTAGGTGACGATGGCATATTGATAGTCGATGTACGCTGTCACCAGCTGCTATCCATAAACAGTCGCAGTGTGCAAGAAGATGGCTTAATTGTCGCTGAGGTAAGTTCCCATCCACATTGGCAACCATTAGGCCGTAATGAAAAAACAGCAGAATTGACTTCTCAGTTACAAATGTTTTTTAGAAAAAATGAAGATTTATCTAGCCTGTATAAAGATAACTTTATTGATGACCCTAATTGGGTATGCGCGCGTTGGCTTGAGTTGTTACCGATAAATAATACGGCTAAGGAATGTTTTATTGCTGAGAGTTCAGCAGTACAAGCTTTAGATTTTTTAAATATGGTTATTTTGGAAAAACAAAGTGAAATTGAATTGCCGATAAAATAAATTTAATATTTTTTCAAAATAAGTGATCCAAAGTTAAAAGTTGTTCGTATCACAAATTAATAAAGTCAAACCTGGGGATATAAATGTTGCAAAGTCAGTCGCCAACATTGCATTCAAGCGAAAAACCTATTAATACTAGGGTTATGAATACAAATAACGATGTTGACCATCAACAATTAGCAAACTGGTTAAAGTCCGTTGCTGAAAACCGAGATAAGCAAGCATTCACCTGTTTGTTTAAGTTTTTTGCCGGGCGGATTCAAAATATTGCTAGCAAGAAATACAACAACCCTTCATTGGCCAGTGAAATTGTTCAAGAAACAATGACCAATGTGTGGCGTAAAGCTCATCTGTTTAATGCAGAAAAAGGCGCGCCGACTACCTGGGTTTATACTGTAATGCGCAATGCCAGTTTTGACTTGATGAGAAAAATTCAGTCGACCAAAGAAGATAATTACAGTGACGATATTTGGCCGATGGTAGAAAGTGCAGATGTCGAGGAGCATCAATTTGAAGACCACTTTGAAAATAAACACATTGAAAAGTATCTTGACAAATTACCAGAAAATCAACGTCAGGTTGTCAAAGGATTCTACTTTTTAGAAATGTCTCAGGAGCAGTTAGCCGAACATCTTGGCTTGCCCCTGGGCACCGTAAAATCAAGGTTAAGATTAGCCTTATCGAAATTGAAAGAACAAATGCAGTCGAAGTTAGGAGAGCAGCATGATTAAACATCACCCAAGTATTGAGTTACTTACGGCTTTTTCAGTAGGTGATCTACCAGCTTCTTTGTCTGCAGCAGTGGCTATGCACAATGACTTTTGTCCAACATGTAAGCAAAAATCAGCGCAGTTAAATGAACGAAATGCAGAACAGCTATTTGAAGCGGGAGAAGAGCAATTAAACGAAAAAGATTTTGATGCAGCAAGTATTAATATTGACGAGTTGATCGCATCAATAACGAGCAATGACGACATAGATGTTAGTGAACCAAACATTGCTAAAACCATTAACATCAAAGGTAAGGAATATCGTTTACCTAGAGCAATTATGAATATGCCGATGTCAAACCCGACCAGCTTTGGTCAATTAACTCGAGCCCGAATGGATCTTGGAGAAGGTGAAATTCACTCATCATTGTTGGAAATTGCACCTGGTGGTTCAGTACCAGAACATACACACAAAGGCTATGAAGTAACTTTATTGCTAGAAGGTCATTTTAATGATGAGTTAGGTGATTATGTGCCAGGAGATTTCATTATGCTAGATGGTGAACACACGCACAATCCAATGACTAAAGATGGCTGTTTGTGTTTTACTGTAGCCAGTGACGCTTTACACTTTACTAAAGGGATTAACAAATTACTTAACCCTATTGCAAGTTTTATATACTAACTTCAAGCCCTTCGAGGACCTTAGGTCTATTAACGCATGTTAATAGACCTTTTCTATGCCCCTTAAAAACTTCGAAAATATTTATAAATAAGTGATCCTTACCGAGCTTTATCTCGTAAAACTATTAAACAATATAGAATTCGAGGTTAGTATGGCTACGCCTATCACAATTGGAATCAGCGCTTGTTTGGTTGGTCAAAATGTTCGTTATGATGCAAGCTCAAAAACATCACATTTTTGTGTAAAAGAGTTAGGAGAGCATGTGCAATACCGTTCTTTTTGTCCTGAAGTAGCTATTGGCTTACCTGTTCCAAGACCGACTATTCGCCAAATCAAAAAGCAGGATATGATTTTAGTATCACGTCCTGACGGCAGTGGCGAGGTCACCGAAGCGTTGGCTGAATATGGTAAACGTGTGGCAAAAATAGCTGAAAAATTTAGCGGTTATATTTTTTGTGCAAAAAGCCCTAGTTGCGGCATGGAACGAGTCAAGGTTTACAGTGAAGACGGTAAAGGCTCTACCTCTGACGGTATTGGCGTATTTGCGGAGCAAATAATGAAAGCGAATCCAATATTACCGTGTGAAGAAAATGGTCGGTTGAACGATCAAGTTATTCGCGAAAACTTTGTTGCACGGGTTTTTGCTTACAGGAATTGGCAACAACTTGTTGCTTCAGGCATCACTAAACACAAGCTAATGACTTTTCACAGTCAATATAAATATACTGTAATGAGTCATGACTTAGTTGCTTATAAATCTTTAGGTAGATTGCTCGCGCAAGCAAACTTAGATGTAAATGACATGGCAGAGCAATATATCACTGGTTTAATGACGGCGTTAAAGGTTAAAGCTACTCGTAAGAAACATGCCAATACATTGCAACATTTACAAGGCTATTTCTCTCGCCAGCTAAATCCGATGCAAAGACAAGAGTTAGTAGAACAAATTTCGGCTTACCGTACAGGACTAGTTCCTCTTGTTGTGCCATTAACATTGATTAAGCATTATCTAATGACATTTCCAAACAAGTATTTAAACAGGCAGAGTTACTTGAATCCTTATCCTGAAGAATTAAAACTTCGTTACGGTTATTAGAGAAAAAACTTACAATAGATTTGATGAAAATAAAGATGTAGTCAATTTAACTGTTTACTTCCATTTTGGTCAGGCTGTTGTAGCCTGACTTTTTTTAGTCTAATTTTTGTTGTATCGCTAACGTACAAATTATCGCCATTACCTTTGAAGTACTGTATCAATATAATAAAGGCATCTATATGATTCTTTGGTTTCGAAATGATTTACGAGTTCACGATAATGAAGCCCTTGAGCAAGCGCTGAATCATGGTGTTAGCGAAGCTATATATTTAGCCACACCAAAACAATGGTTAGAACATCACCAAGCACCTATTCAAATTGACTTTATTCTGCGCCACCTTACTTTGTTGGAGAAACAACTTAATGACCTTGGTGTACAATTAAACATTATTGATGTACAAGACTTTGATGGACAACAAGAATTTATTAAAAAGCACTTTATCAATGCTGACACTAGCGCTAACACCAGCATAAAAACAAATACTAGAATATTTGCCAATTATGAAGTTGAACTAAATGAGCGCCAACGTGACCAGCAATTAATCGAACTTGGTTGCAATCTATCGCTTTATAACTCCGATGTTATTGTTCCCTTTGGCAAAGTTTTAAATTTGAATGAAGAGATGTATAAAGTGTTCACTCCGTTCAAAAAAGCGTGGCTAAAACAAGTTAATCGCCAAGGATTTAACTATATCAATCGATATGTGACAGACCAATCAAAGCCGGCGAATAAAACACTTGCTAATAATAATGACATTATCAGTGCCTTGGCTACACAATATGGCACAACAAGTTCAGCGGCTTGGCCGCTAGTAGAACAGCTAGAGTATTCCGTTATTCCAGAGTTTCTTTCAGACAAAGTCGCCGAGTATCATAAATTTAGAGATATTCCATCGGTAAAAGGTACATCAGGTTTTTCGCCCTATTTAGCCATTGGCGCATTAAGTCCACGTTACCTTTTGGTGTTATTGCAACAACGTTTTCCCGATATCTTATTCAGCAGCGATAGCCCTTCATTTTCCTGGTTAAATGAACTTATTTGGAGAGAATTTTATCGCCACTTAATATTTCATTTCCCCAATTTATGTAAGGGAGAAAACTTTAATAACAAATACAACAATCTACCTTGGCAGAACAACCAAGTATGGTTCAAGGCTTGGTGTGAAGGGCAGACAGGCTATCCAATCGTTGATGCAGCGATGAAGCAACTTAACGCAACCGGGTGGATGCACAACAGGTTGCGGATGATAGTGGCAAGTTTTTTAGCTAAACATCTATTGATTGATTGGCGTTGGGGAGAACAATATTTTAGAGAACACTTAATTGATGGAGATTTCGCTGCGAATAATGGCGGCTGGCAATGGTCTGCAGGCACAGGTTGTGATGCCCAGCCTTACTTTCGAGTATTTAATCCGATAACTCAAAGCACTAGATTTGATCCAAATGGAGATTTCATTCGTAAATATATACCAGAGCTTGAGGAAATTCCGGATAAAGAAATCCACTTTCCTCACAAATACATTAAACAAAATAATTTGAACTGTTACTGGTCGCCGTTGGTAGAACATAAAACTGCCCGTCTAGATGCGCTAAGTTTTTACAAATCAAATATTTAAAATAACTTTGGTGAAATTAATTACTCTATTTATGTTGATTTTTAGGCTAAAGTATTAAAATGAGGAATTTAACTAGTGGCTACTGTGAAGCTAAAACAATCAGTCCCAAACAGTGCTCATGAAGAGCCAATGCTTAAAGCAACCAATACTGGTATTCGTGAGTTAACACAGCCAGCTTGGTTGGTTAATTTTTGTGATATTTATCAACAGCTAAATACAAAGAACTTGTTGATGATAAAAGATATTTATAGCGTAGACATCGAATTTTCAGATCCAATGCATACGATAAAGGGCCTTGATCATTTGCTGCAATATTTCGATCAGCTCTACACCAACCTACAGAGCTGCAGCTTTGTCATTGACAATGCTATTCATAACGAAAATTCTGCGGCAATTTATTGGACTATGGAGTTTGTTCATCCGCAATTAAACCGCGGTAGAGTCGTCATTGTAGAAGGCAGCTCTTTGCTAAAAGCTAAAGACGGAAAAGTTTGTTTTCATCGAGACTATTTGGACGTTGGAGCAATGCTCTATGAGCACGTGCCTGTGGTCGGAAGAATAATCAAAGCGATTAAATCTCGAGCTGTAACATGAGTAGCGTATTAATTACCGGGGCAACATCCGGTATCGGTGAGGCACTTGCTCATGCCTATGCAAGTAAACAACATCAGGTGTTCGCTTGCGGTCGTAATGAAGAAAAATTAACGTCATTGTCGACCAAAATAAGTAGCCTTGACCTAACCGAGCCTGATTTTGAGACTAACAACTTTAAAACGCTGGCATTTGATATAACTAATGTGGAGCAGATTAAGCTGGCAGCGGCTCAAATTGATATCTTAGATACGATTATTTTGAACGCCGGTGATTGTGAGTACATAGACGATGCTGTTGGTTTTGATAACAAATTATTTCAACGTGTCATTAACGTCAACTTAGTAGCCATTGGTCACTTGTTACATTACTTATTACCTAAGTTATCAAATGGTGGCCAACTGGTTTTAGTCAGTTCTAGTGTCACCATTTTACCTTTGCCACGAGCTGAAGCTTATGGTGCTTCAAAGGCTGGGTTGGATTACTTAGCCAATACCCTTCGTCTTGATTTAGCCAAGCATAATATTGGCGTAACTTTAATTCATCCAGGCTTTGTTAAGACGCCACTGACTGATAAAAATGATTTTGCTATGCCGTTTAGAATAACTAGCGAAGAAGCGGCTGATCGTATTTATAAAGCTGAGCGTAATAAACGTTCCTATGCACATTTCCCTAAACGCTTTACTTACCTTTTAAAACTAATGGCGTTAATCCCAAAACCGTTATGGCAGAAATTGCTAACTTGGAGAACATCATAATGAAAAATATCGCAGTTATTGGTGCTGGCGTATCAGGTTTAACAACGGCTTATTTGCTTTCTCAAAAACATAAAGTACAGGTATTTGAAAAGAACGATTATATCGGCGGTCATACTGCTACTGTCGATGTTGAACATGCTGGAAAACAGCATGTTATTGATACTGGCTTTATTGTTTTTAATGACAAAACCTATCCAAATTTTCTTAAATTATTAGATAACATAGGCATTAAAAAACAAGAAACTGAAATGAGTTTCTCTGTTCATAATTGTCAAACTGGACTTGAATACAATGGTCACAATTTAGATACCTTATTTGCTCAGCGACGAAATATTTTTCGACCAAAATTTTGGCGTTTAATCAGTCAAATCTTGCGTTTTAATAAGTTGTGTAAGGCTGCATATTCGGCCAACGATTTTGATCTGGATTTAACTCTTGGCGAATTTTTACATTCAAATAGTTTTGATGATTACTTTTCTGAACATTATATTTTACCTATGGGGGCGGCAATTTGGTCGAGCTCATTGGAACAAATGCAAGGCTTTCAGTTTAAGTTTTTCGTTCAGTTTTTCAATAACCATGGTTTGTTAAATATTGCCGATAGACCGCAATGGTACGTGATCCCTAAAGGTTCTCGTTCGTACATTGCTCCACTCATCGAAGGCTTCAAAGACAATATCGAATTAAACTCTTCAATAAGTAAAGTGACTCGTGCAGTCGACGGGGTGCAGTTGCACTTTGGCGATAAAAGAGTAATGGACTTTGATGAAGTAGTTTTCGCTTGTCATTCTGATCAAGCCCTTGCCTTACTTGGCGATGCAACAGACGATGAAAAATCGATATTAGGTGCAATTGAATACAGCGCCAATGATGTTGTGTTACACACCGATATTAGTTTATTACCAAAGCGTAGAAAAGCTTGGGCAAGTTGGAATTATCAGTTAAGTGATAATCGCAGCAAGCCTGCGAGCGTCACCTATAATATGAATATATTGCAAGGTCTAAAGGAAGAGACAACGTTTTGTGTCACATTAAATCAAAATGAAGACATAGCCCCTGCAAAAGTCTTACGAAAATACGTTTACCATCACCCAATATTCAATGTAGCTAGCTTGAACGCTCAGCAGTTACGAAACACCATTTGCGGTTTAAATAACACGCATTTTGTCGGTGCTTATTGGTACAACGGCTTCCATGAAGATGGTGTAAAAAGTGCTGTTGATGTGGGTCAGCGTTTTTCTTGTTCGCTTTAATGGGTTGCTATTTATGACACCGGACAATATCGAGCAAATTAAAAGTAGGTTATATCGTGGCAATGTTCGTCATCGCCGCTACTCGCCTAAACTACATAGTTTTAACTACTCGTTATACATGCTTTGTCTTGATGTGAAAGAAGTGATGGCTGATAAGCTACCTGGTCCGATATTTGGCAAGCGTTGGTTCAATCCTATTCGATTTTGTGAAAAAGATTACCTGAAAAGTGAACCTGGAACTTTATTAGAGCGTATTCAAAACAAAGTGAAGCAGCTTGGTGGCGATTGGCAAGGTTCAAACGTCTCTATGTTAGTCCAAGGACGTTGTTTTGGGCTTTATTTTAGCCCTGCCAATTTTTATTTTTGTTTTGACGAGAAAAATGAAAATAAATGTCGCTACATGTTGGCTGAGGTGAGTAATACGCCGTGGAATCAAAGGCATTATTACTTAGTCGATTTAGAAGATGTGCAAATAACGGAGAAGGCTTTTCATGTTTCACCCTTTATGGATTTAAACATGAAATATCATTGGCAGGTGAAGCCGCCAGTGCAAGATAAATCGAGACTCTTAGTGCACATTGAAAACCATCGATTGAAGAAGCTTAATCAAGATTGTGGCCAACAAGGTGAGAATAAAATATTTGATGCCACTTTGGCACTGAAGAAACATCCTTTTACCAAGAAGGCGATATTTAATATTTGGTTATCATTGCCGATTATGACGTTGAAAATTTTTGCCGGTATTTATGTGCAAGCACTAAAGTTGTTTTTGAAACGAATACCTTTTGTGTCATATCAAAGCAAAAAGAGTCATAAAAAAGAAAGTCTAGGCTGACAGGTTCATAGCGATGATTATTATCGAACAATAGTCCGCTAAAATTATTATAAAACAGTTTTATATCGCATTTTTTATATGGCACTTATAGAAGCTGTTTGAGTTACAAAATTAAATACTTTCAGGAGAAAAATGTGGAAAACATTACTTCGTATTCACAACATAAAATTACTTGGCTTGCCAGTCGTTGTCGTATCCTTGTTTTTTCAGTTTTAGGAAAGTTAGAAGACGGTATCGTCGACGTTGTTGAAGGTGAACACACAACGACATTCGGAAAACTTGCTAATGGCGATAAAGCGTTTCTTCAAGGTAAAGTGATTATTCACGACCCTAGCGCCTATATTGATTTCGTTAAAGGTGGAAGTATTGGCGCGGCAGAGGCATTTATTGATAATAAATGGTCGAGCCCAGATTTAACTACGGTGATACGAATTTTTGCCAAAGCACAAGATGCGACCGACAGCTTAGATTCTAAAACAACCATGTTAAATAAAATCAAAAACAAGTTTTTTCATTACTTAAATCGCAATAGTCATTCTGGCTCGAAGAAGAATATTCTTGCCCATTACGATTTAGGCAACGAACTCTACACTCGCTTCTTAGATAAAGAGATGATGTATTCATCTGCTATCTATCCTTCAGACGATGCCACTCTAGAGCAAGCACAGTTGTATAAATTAGACAAGATATGCCAGCGCTTGCAGTTAAAAGAGAGCGATCATTTATTAGAAATCGGCACAGGGTGGGGTGGATTAGCAATTTACGCTGCGACTCATTACGGCTGTAAAGTAACAACGACAACAATTTCTGATGCCCAGTTTGGCTATGCCGAGCAACGTGTTAAGAAATTAGGCTTAGAAGATAAAATCACGTTATTGAAAGATGATTACCGAGACTTGACTGGTCAGTACGACAAAGTTGTTTCTATCGAAATGATAGAAGCCGTGGGTTATCAGTATATGGAAAGTTTTTTTAAACAATGTAACGATCGATTAAAGCCAGGTGGACGTTTATTAATTCAAGCGATAACCATTGCCGATCAACGTTTTGAACACTACTCGAATAATGTCGATTTTATACAGCGTTACATCTTCCCTGGCGGTTTTTTGCCTTCAATAACCTTAATGAACAATATGCTTACGGAACATACTAATTGTGTTGTTGAAGAGCTGCACGATATCGGATTAGATTATGCTCGGACATTAAGTGATTGGCGTACTCGCTTCTTACATTCGTTTGAAGAACTAAAACAACATGGTTATGACGAACGATTTAAGCGTTTATGGATATATTATTTGGGCTATTGTGAAGGTGCATTTTTACAGAAGAGTATTTCTACAGTGCATTATATTGCCAATAAACGTTAATGCTTTAAGGAAATTGCAATAATAGAACTAAAAAAGGAGGCTTAGTCTCCTTTTTAACTTAATTGCTATTACTCTTTTAAAGCATGACCATCGGGTAATTGTTTATGGATCCAAAGTGCGAGCTTATGCTTCATGCTCAATAAGTCTTCTTTATCTTCAGGCAAAGGATGAATGTGCTTGTCATTAACAAGCAAGCGGTAAAGCGCCTCTATTTTTTCTTTTGCGGCATCGGTGGCACCAAAGCTTTTATAACCACGGTTTATTGCGTAGGTTTCGCCTACTTTAAGGGCTGCTTTTAATAACGCTTTTTCATTTTTCAGTTTTGACATAATAATGCTTCACTATAAGTTTAAATTTGTATTTTAAATTTTGTTAAATTGCTAAGGAAATGTAGGGCAAAATGCCGCTTATTTAAGGTGCCTACCACCATCTAAATGTAACGTATGCCCAGTAATATAACTAGAGTTTAATAAATACTTGACCGCCTCAACTCCTTCAATCGCCCCTGGGCACAATTGCATTAGCGATTTTTTCAACGCTTTTTGTTTGTATTCATCACCGTCATCATCGTTAAACATTAATAACGCAGGTGCAATTGAGTTTACTTTAACCTTAGGTGCTAACAGTGCTGAAAACGATAACGTTAGGTTGGCAAGTGCCGCTTTACTTGCTGCATAAGCAATATGTTTTTTACTGCCTTTATCTACAACATAGTCGGTTAAATGGATGATATCCGCGGCTTGTTCTGCTTCTTGATTATAAGCAATTAATAAGTGTTGTAAGGCAATATTTAATTGGTATGGTGCTTGTACATGCACTTGCAACATTGGTTGCATGGTATCAGCTGGACTAAGGTCATCGCTTTCAGCTAACCAGCTAGACGCATTATGAATAATCGCTTTGAGACTACTGCAATTTTGTAGAACATAATCGCTAAAGCCCTCTATGCCTTTATCGCTAGAAAAATCAGCTTGGATGCAAGTGATACCGAGGGCGGTTAGCTGTTTTAATTCAGCGCGTGAAGTACGATAACTAATGATCACTGGTGTATCTTCGCTGTGTAGCGCTTTAGCCAGTTCAAATCCCAATCGTTGTCCACCACCGGTAATTATAATTGCTGAGCGTTTCATTTTATTGTCTTGCTGCTTTTAGGGTTAGCGAAACTGAGTCGGCAAACCTTAATGCATGTGGTTTTTCAACGGTGACTTTTGCATTGCTCACTAATTCAGATTCCATTGCAATACTTAGCAGATCAGCCGTTAGCTTTTCTAATAACTTAAACTGCCCATCTTCAACGTGAGTGATCATCTTTTTGGTAATAGTTTTGTAATTAAGAGCTTGAGATTCTTCGTCACTAGAACAGGCTTTGCCTGCTGGGTAGTTAATTTCGGCGTTGATGATAATATCTTGCTGCTTACTTTGCTCTTCCGGGTTAAAGCCGATAAAAGTTCGTAATCTTAAGTTGATAATTTTGATTGTTGCTTCTTGAATCGTTGGTTGTATCGCCATTACTTTTTTTGCTTCTATTCGATGTTTGACTAGTTATTAATTTTTAGTATACCAAGTTAAGTTTCAATTCCTATAGGTAATCAAACATTTGATTTAGAGAGAATCGAAACATTTAGTTGGCAATTGAAATTTCTTATGTATAATACTAAAAAAAAGATGTTTAGACGTCTAAACATCTAATTAACATTTTTAGGCAGCACTG
The DNA here is from genome assembly GCF_001831495.1 of Thalassotalea crassostreae. Classification (NCBI taxonomy): domain Bacteria; kingdom Pseudomonadati; phylum Pseudomonadota; class Gammaproteobacteria; order Alteromonadales; family Colwelliaceae; genus Thalassotalea; species Thalassotalea crassostreae. Next base: position 3,133,217 of record NZ_CP017689.1, on the reverse strand, counting down.
ATGCGTTTATTTGATATTTTAGGGGTTCTATACGAACCAATCAATGCACTTGATAATCACGAACACTTATTCTCTTATATAGAGCCTAAGTTAAATGAAGATGGCACCTGTCCGATTTATAAAGAGCCAGGCAACACCTACGATCTATTACAATACGTTGATAGTGCAGAACAGAAAGAAAACCTACAAGATTTGCTCGCTCGCCTTAATCGCTTGGTTCGTTACATTCACAATAAGACAGGCGTAGACTGGTTTGGTATTTACCTTCGTCATGGTGATAAATTAGTGAAGTATGTTTACAACGGAGAAATGTCTAAAGCTGAGTTTCCAATCTCTGAATATTACCTAGATAAATCTATTAATACTCGAGTGATAATGGAAAAACGTCCGTACTATATCCCCGATGTTGAAGCTCACGATGGCCCGTATTATCGCTGTGATGCAAAAGTTATGTCTGAATTGTGTTGTCCAATTTTTGCGCCAGATGGCAGGGTTATCGGTATTTTTGATAGTGAAGATCATCGTAAAAACTTCTTTGATGACCGAATCGACTTTATTTCAAATAAAGTTAAAAAAGCGATAGAAATATTTTTGGAAGATCACCCATACATCACTAATTCTAAAAGCTTTGATATACAAGAAGACGACTATTCTCAAAGTATTTAAGTCGTTAATAATAAATTTAAATTATAAGGGCATTTGGTTTAAAACAATGTAAATCTTTGGTTACAATTAAACACAGTTAATTGTGCCAAGTTGGTCTAATATTGTAGTTATCAAAATTATTGATTTTGTCGTTATTTAAGACTCAGTTAATAGTAAGAAATTTATTCTATTGGACATCCGATTTATGACCTTTAATACCGCCTCTACTGCAGAATTTTCTTCCATTATGGTGGTTGAAGATGACAAAGTATTGTCATCATTAATGAAGTCATTTTTGGAAAAGTCTAACTATATTGTTCATCAAGTTTTTCGCGGCGATCAAGCTGCACGAGCACAAATTAAAGTTCAACCTGATTTGATCGTTTTAGATGTAGGTTTACCGGGCAAAGATGGCTACAATGTTTGTCATGAATTACGAGCTACCTATCAAGGTCCTATAATTTTTCTTACCTCCCATTCTAGTGAAGCGGAACATTTAACAGGTTTTAATGTTGGTGCAGATGCCTATATGGTTAAGCCTGTAAGTCCGCAGCTGGTGCTAGCACAAATCGATGCTCTTCTGCGCAGAACAAAGCAACAACAAGCAACTCACCAAAGCAAAAAAATTACAGTAGGTGAAATCACCTTAACCTTAAGCGAACAAAAGTGTGAAGTTAATGGCAGCGAAATTTCTTTAAGTGTGTTTGAATTTGAATTGCTTTCATTGCTTATGTTCAATGCTGGTAAAGTGCTGACTCGAGATGATATTTATAAATTACTTTTAGGTCGTGAATATGATGGTTCTGAGCGTTCTGTTGATGTTCGTTTATCACGATTACGCGAAAAATTAGTCAATCAAGGCGTGACTAAAACTGAAATAAAAACCATTTGGGGTAAAGGTTACTTGCTATCAGCGGAATAACACTTTGCTGCCCCGTAAGCTATATAGGCTCAATAATTTATTTTCTTAATTAAATAAAAATCTATAGCAAATTCATCAGCTTATTCTATAGTTAATATTAATACTAACCAATATTAGGAATTAATATGGCAATTGCGAAGCGAGTTGGTGAACCTGAAGCTGGTGTTGATATGACTCCGATGCTAGATATAGTTTTTATCATGTTAATCTTTTTTATTGTGACCACGTCATTTGTTAAAGAGTCTGGTCTTGATGTGCAAAGACCCTTAGCGACTTCACAAAACAATTCTCCCACTTCACCACCTATTGCTATACGAATCGATGAAATTGGCAATATTATTATTAATAGCCGACTGGTTGATGTCGAGCGTGTAGCGGCTACTATTGAATTTATGTTGGCTGAGAATCCGACTGATAAAGTTGTGTTAATGGCTAGTGACGATACAAGTCATCAACAAGTTGTTGGTGTTGTTGATCAGGTAAAAGAAATATCAGGATTATCGTTATCCATTGTGTCTAATCGATAACAATTATAGTTGCACGGTTTGGCTGATGTTTAGTTCTCAGTTACAGAGTTTTTACTGAGTTTATGCGCTTCAATATCGAGCGGAATTAATATCAGTAGAGTGAGTATTAAGGTAACAATAAAACTGATGTTATAGCTAAACGGCAGAGTAATCGCCCCTGTAATGTTACTGATACTCCAAAGGCAGAATGTAAGTGAATATAGTAATAAAAACAAAACTGATGCATACAGATATGGCGATTCATTGAATCGCTTACTTTCTTCTGTTTTTAAGTTTCTGTATAACATC